>NZ_BPRG01000199.1:71871-121744 GCF_036984265.1 Pseudonocardia sp. D17
TCCAGCAACGTGACCCGCGCCCCGGCGTCGGCGCAGCGCAACGCGGCCGTGATCCCCGCCAGCCCCCCGCCGACGACCGCCACGTGCACGCTCACGCCCCGGCACCTCCCGGCGCGCGGCCGGCCAGCGCCTTGACCGCGACCCCGATCTTCTGCCGGCCCGACAACGACCGGCGCTGGTGGTAGACCGACGGCGGGTCGGCGGCGATGTCGTCGAGCAGCTGCCGGTAGATGCCGGCCATCGCGGTCGCGCAGGCGGCGCTGCGCCGGTCGAGCAGCGGTACCAGCCGCAGCCCGTCGGCGTACCACTCGCGCGCCCGCGCGGCCGAGAAGCGGATCAGCTCGGCCAGTCCGCCGGTCTTGTCGACGAGGTTGCCGTGCTCGTCGAGGCGCAGGTCCACGTCGAACCGGGCCAGCTCCTCGGTCGGCAGGTAGATGCGACCGTTCTGCAGGTCCTCGCGGATGTCGCGCAGGATGTTCGTCTGCTGCAGCGCGATGCCGAGCGCGTCGGCGAACCCGGGGGCCCGCGGGTCGGGGCGCGACCCGAAGATGCCCAGGCACAGCCGGCCCACCGAACCCGCGACCTGCCGGCAGTAGCCGACCATGTCGTCGAACGTCGCGTAGGGCGCGGACTCGCCCGGCACGTCGTCCATCCGCACGTCGGCCTCGACGCCGTCGACGAGCTCGTCGAAGGCGCCCAGCGGGATCGGGTAGCGGCGCGCGGCGTCGGTGACGGCGACGAGCACCGCGTCGCTCGCGTCGGGGTCCTGCTCGCGGGCGCGCCGCACCGACTCGCGGACCCGGCCCAGCGCGGCGAGCTTGGCCTCGGTGCCGGGGTCGCCACCGGCATCGCCGTCGCCGATGTCGTCGATGCGCCGGGCCAGCGCGTAGACGGCGCACAGCGCGGACCGCTTCGCGGGCGGCAGCAGCCGGATGCCGTAGTAGAAGTTGCGCGCCTGCTCCCGCGTGATGGCCTCGGTGCGCGCGTAGGCGAGCTCGAGGGCGGTGGACGGGCGACGGCTCATACGGCACTCCGGGCTAGCTCGCGGACCAGGTGGTGGACGACGTCACGCCTGCGTGTGCGCGGGCTGCCGGCGAGGACGTCGAACCTGCTGCGGCGCAACGCGTCTGCGGCGCCACGGCCCCCGGCGAGGTAGCCGGCGACGGCGAGCCGGGCCCAGCCGTGCAGCTGCCCGAGCAGCGGGGCGCCCTCGTCGAGCAGGGCGCTCGCGCGTTCGGTCTCGCGGGCGACGAGCGCGCGCACCGTCGTCGGTGTGTGCGGGGCGGTGAGGTCGGCCTCGGTCACGCCGAACGCGGCCATGTCCTCGGCCGGCAGGTAGACGCGGCCGCGGCCGAGGTCCTCGGCGACGTCCTGGCAGTGCTCCAGGACCTGCAGCGCGGTGCAGATCCGGTCGGAGCGCCGCTGCACGAGCGACCCGTCGGGGGCGTCGACGCCGAACACCGCCAGGACCATGCGCCCGATGGGTTCCGCGGACAGCACGCAGTAGCCGAGGAGGTCGTCCCACGTCCGGTAGCGGGTGACGTGCTGGTCGGCCAGGTTGGCGGCGACCAGGCGCTCGAAGGGCTCCCGGGTCAGCCCGCAGGCGCGCACGGTCGGGACGAGGCGCTGCAGCACCGGATCGACGGGGCCGGGCGGGCCGTCCCAGACCCGACGCAGATCGGCGCAGAAAGCATGGAGCCGGGCGGTCCGGTCGGCCCGCTCGGTGTCGGCCCGCTCGGTGACGGTCCGCTCGGTGACGGCCCGCTCGGGGTCGGCCCGCTCGGGGTGGGTGCCGACCCGGCCGCCGGGGTCGTCGTCACCGTCGCCGATGTCGTCGATCGCGCGGACGACGTCGTAGACCGCGCGCAGGTGCGCACGCGTCCGCGCCGGCAGCACACGCAGTGCCACCGGGAAGTTCTCGGACCGCTCGGCGTCCCGCAGCCGGGCCTCGGTCGCGGACCCCGCCGCGGGCGCCGGCGGCGCCCCCGCCCGCCGACCTCCCACGGGGCAAATCCTGCTCCTTCGCGCCGGACGATCTCTGCGCACCAACGGTTAATTCTGCCCGGCCAGAGTTGTCACATCCTGATAAATCCGGTGAGTCGGATGCCCCGAGGGGCGTACAAAAGATGTGTGGACGTTCAGGACCCGTCCCTGACGGCGCTCTTACCGGTGCTCGCCGAGCGCCTCCCGGCGCTGCTGTCCGAGGTGCGCGCAGCGCTGGGCGAGGAGTGGCCGGACTACGCGTCCTTCCTCGACGAGCACGACGTCGAGGTGGCCGTGGCGGCCGACGCCGCGATGCGCAGGCTCGTCACCATGGCGGGGGCCCCGAGCAGCGAGGACGGCGTGGGCCCCGAGCTGTTCGAGGAGATCGGGCGCATCCAGTGGCGCGAGGGTCGCGACCTCTCCGCGCTGCTGGGCGCCTACCAGGTCGGCGCCCGGGTGTGCTGGCACCACGTCTCCGCGGCGGCCGTCGAGATGGGGGTCGAACCGCGGACGCTGGCCTCGCTCGCCGAGGCCGTCTTCTTCTTCGTCGACAAGCTGTCGTCCTCGTCGGCGCGCGGCTACGTCCTCGAGCAGTCGGAGGAGGCCGCGACCCGCGAACGGCTGCGCGACGAGCTCGTCGGGCTGCTGCTCTCCGACCGGGCCGACCAGGCGGCCGTGCGTGCCGCCGCCGCCCGCGCCGGCTGGACCGTCCCCGACGAGCTGGGCGTCGTGCTCATCCAGCGCGACAACGCCGTCGGGCACCGCACGCTGGCCCGGATGGACGCGTCGTGCCTCGTGTTCAGCCGGCCGCCACTGCTGGGTGCGATCGTGCCCGACCCGTCGCGTCCCGGGCTGCGGCGGCGGTTGGGGCTGACCCTGCGCGGGGCGGGTGCCGTCGTCGGGGTGGCCGTGCCGCCCGACCGGCTGCCGGCCAGCCTGCACATCGCCGAGATCGCCGCACGGTTGCAGCGCGAGGGCATCCTCACCGACGACCCGGTCTTCACCGACGAGCACCTCGACGCGATCATCGTCCACCGCGACGCCAAGCTGCTCGACGCGCTGCGCCACCAGGTCCTCGGCCCGTTGCGGGGGACGACGCAGGCGTCGCGGGAGCGGCTCGTCGAGACGCTCGGATCCTGGCTGCGGCACATGGGCGACCGCCAGGCGATCGCGGCGGAGCTGCACGTGCACCCGCAGACGGTCCGCTACCGCCTCGCCAAGCTGCACGAGCTGTTCGGCGACGACCTCGACGATCCCGAGGTGCGGGCCCGGATGGTGCTGGCGCTGTCGTTCGGGGAGGCGCGCACGCCCGCGTCCGACCCGCTGGCGGTCAGCTCGTCGTGACGGCGCCGCCCGCGGGCCTGCCGTAGCCGCGCAGCAGTTCCGCGACGCGGTCCAGCTCGTCGGCCGGCAGGAGCCGCGGGGTGCCCGCGAGGCTCGCCTGGTGCCACAACCGGCACAGCCACTCCAGGTGCAGGCTGCGGGTGTAGGCGGTCGCGAGGTCGGGCCCGTGGGTGGTCGCGCCGTGGTTGCGCAGGATCACCGCGCTGCGCCCGGCCAGCGCCTCGACGCTCGCCCGGGCCAGCGCCTCGGTGCCGTACGTCGCGTACGGCGCGACCCGCACCGGTCCGCCCAGCGCCGCGACCATGTAGTGCACCGCGGGGAGCTCGTCGAGCAGCGCCGACACCGCCGTCGCGTACAGCGGATGGGTGTGCACGACCGCGCCCGCGTCGGTGGCGCGGTAGACCGCGAGGTGCATGGGCAGCTCGCTCGACGGCACGACGGGCCCTGTCGCGTCCGGGTCGGCCGGGCGGCCGTCGAGATCGACGACGCACACCCCGGCCGCGTCGAGCCGGTCGTAGGGGACGCCGCTGGGCGTGACGGCCACCAGGTCGCCGACGCGGACGCTGATGTTGCCCGACGTCGCGACGGTGAGGTCGTCCGTGCGCATCCGCAGGCAGTGCTCGACGACGGCCTCGCGGGCCTCCGGCAGCAGCATGGTCGTCGGTCCTCCCGGTCGGCGTGATCACCGGCGACGTTATCGTCGCCGACGTGCTCGCGGAGGGACCCGGCGGTCCGGTCTGGCTGGGGGTCGACCTGGGTACCCAGGGGGTCCGCGCCGTCGCGGTCGACGCCGCGGGGCACGTCGCCGGCGCCGGGTCGGCGCGGCTGCGGCACGACCTGCGCCGGGGGCCGCGCCACGAGCAGGACCCGCAGGAGTGGTGGACGGCGACCTGCGTGGCGACGTCGGCGGCGCTCGCGGGGCTGCGCGGGCGCGAGGTCGCCGCGCTGGCCGTCGACTCGACGTCGGGGACGCTCGTCGTCCAGGACGGCGCCGGCCGGGCCGTCGGCCCGGGGCTGATGTACGACGACACCCGCGCCGCCGCGCGGGTGGCCGCCGTCCGGGAGGCGGGGCAGGCGGTGTGGGCGGCGCTCGGGTACCGCGTGCAGGCGGCGTGGGCGTTGCCCAAGCTCGTCGAGCTGTGCGCGACGGGTGCCGTCCCGGCCGGGCACACGGTCGTCCACCAGGCCGACCACGTCGTCGCCCGGCTCGCGGGGCACCCCGTCGCGACCGACACCAGCCACGCACTCAAGACCGGCTACGACCTGCTCGCCGACGCGTGGCCGACCGCCGTGTTCGAGGCGCTGGGGGTCGACGCGGCGGTGCTGCCCGCCGTCGTGCCGCCCGGGACCCCGCTGGCCGTCGTGTCGCCCGCGGCGGCCGCGGAGAGCGCGGTGCCGGCGGGGACGCCCGTCGTCGCCGGGATGACCGACGGGTGCGCCGCGCAGGTGGCGGCCGGCGCCCTCGCTCCCGGCGACTGGTGCTCCGCCCTCGGGACGACGCTGGTCGTCAAGGGGGCCACGGCCACGCCGGTCGTCGACCCCGCGGGCGCGGTGTACTGCCATCGCCATCCCGACGGCGGCTGGCTGCCGGGCGGGGCGTCGAACGTGGGGGCGGGGGTCCTGCGCCGTGAGCTCCCCGGTGTCGACCTGGCCGCGCTCACCCCCGCCGCGGCCGCGCTCGGCGTGCCGCCGGGTGCGACGTACCCGCTGGTGGGGGTCGGGGAGCGGTTCCCGTTCCCCGACCCCGACGCGCGGGGTTTCGACGTCGGCGGCCCCGCGGTCCCGACCCCGGCCGAGACGCTCGCGCGGGTCGCGCACGGCGTGGCCTACGTCGAGAGGCTGGCGTTCGACGTGCTCGCCGGGCTCGGTGCCGACGTCTCCGGCGCGGTCACCGTCACCGGCGCCACCAGCGCCAACGACTGGTGGAACCAGCTGCGGGCCGACGTCCTCGGCCGGCCCGTCGCCGTCCCCCGGGAGGCGGGCTCGGCGTTCGGCGCCGCCGTGCTCGCCGCCGCGGAGCCGGGGTCGCTCGCCGCGACGGCGCAGCGCATGGTCCGGCTCCGGGCCCGCTTCGACCCGCGGCCCGAGCGTGCCGACGCGCTGGCCGAGGGTTGTGCCCGCCTCCGCGCCGAGCTCACCCGTGAGCGCCGATGGTCGCTCTAGCGACCATCGCCGCTCACGACGTCTGAGCTGGGCTCGGCAGTGCCGGTGTCGGGGCGGCCCGTCAGGCGCCGGTCCAGCAGCCGATGATCGTGCGCGCGACCAGGAGCGCCGTCTGCGGCGGCGTGATCGGCGGGGAGCCGAGGCCGGGCGGGAGGTCCGTGTCGTCGACCAGCAGGACCTTGAAGTCCTTGCGCACCACGACCGAGCCGTTGGTCGTGACGAACGCGCCCTCGCCGAGCCCGTCCTCGGTGCGGGTCGAGCCGAGCCGCTGGGCCAGCGCGTCCATGTAGGCGGTCGTCTCGGCGACCGACGACAGCTCCTTGACCGACAGGGTGAACGAGCCGGCGGGATAGCGGTAGCGACAGGAGTAGACGTGGTCGGCCCAGGTGGGCGGGTCGATGGCGGTGGGCGCCACGCCGAGGGCCTCCGTGATGTCCTCGCGCGCCTCGTCGGAGCAGACGAGCACCGAGCTCGCCGACGGGTTCGCCCCTGCGGGCTCGGCCGTCGTGGGTGCGAGGGGCGCGGGCACCTCCTGCGACGGCCCGGACCCCGACGGCCCGGACCCCGACGGCCCGGACCCCGACGAGCAGGCGGTGAGCAGGGCGGCGACGGCCGCGAGGACGGCCATCCCCACGGCACGACGGCGGGTCACGCGGCCAAAGGCTAGCCACGGCCGCGGGCGGCGGGCCGGTCGGGCGGCGGGTGTGCGCCGAGCGGGCGCCGTCGGGAGGGCGGCGGGCCGCCGGCGAGGCTCTCGACCGCCGTCGCGCTCGGCGACGGCGCTGCCTCCCGCGACAGCGCCGCCCCCGCGACAGCGCCGCCCCCGCGACAGCGCCGCCCCCGCGACAGCGCCGCCTCCCGCGACGGCGGCGCCTCCCGCGACAGCGCCGCCTCCCGCGACAGCGCCGCCCCACGGGGAGGTCGGGGGCGACGGCCCTTCTCGGGTTCGGCGACGACGCTGCGCCGCAGGCGCGACGTGCCGGACCGGCCACCTCGCCGCCTCGGTGCTCGTCGGTCTCGCCGAGCCGGTGCGCCGCGCGACGCCCGGTGTCCACGGCGGGCGGCGTCCCCTCGACCCCGGCCGGCGGACAGTAGGCTCGTCGCGGATCGGCGTGGTGACAACGGGAGACGACGGCGGTGGGGGAGACGGCGGGCGACGGTGTGCGGATGGGCCGGTCGTCGCAGCTCACCGACCGGGTCGCGAGCTGGCTGCGCGAGGCGATCATGGTGGGGGAGCTGCCGGCGTCGTCGTTCGTGCGGACCGAGCACGTGGCCGCGCGCCTCGGGGTGAGCGCCACCCCGGTCCGCGAGGCGCTCATGCTCCTGCACGGTGAGGGCGCCGTGCGCTGGGAACCCCGTCGGGGTTTCCGGGTGGTCCCGCTGACCCGCACCGACGTCGACGATCTCTTCGCGGTGCAGGCCCACATCGCGGGCGAGCTCGCCGCCCGGGCCGCGACGACGCTGCCCGACGACGGCCTCGCCGACCTCCACCGGCTGCAGCGGGAGCTGGATGCGGCGGGGGAGCGCGGCGAGCTCGGCCGGGTCGGCGAGCTCAACCACCAGGTGCACCGCACGATCAACAAAGCGGCAGGCGCGCACCGGTTGGCGTCGATGCTGAACCTGTTCGTCAACCACGTCCCACGCGGCTACTACGACCGCGTGCCGGGCTGGAGCGACGCGACGACCCACGACCACGACGCCGTGCTCGCCGCGCTGGACGCCCGCGATCCGGCCGCCGCCCGCGCCGCGATGGACGCGCACATCCGTCACATCGGGGCGCTGCTGGCCGACCACCTCGAGCAGCGCGGTGTCCTCGGGCCCTCCCCCGGGGACACCGCGCCCGACGCCGCCCGGGCGAGCGAGCGGGTCAGCCGAGTCCGCCGCGCTTGACCAGCTGTGCGGCGATGACGTTGCGCTGGATCTCGTTGGTGCCCTCACCGACGATCATCAGCGGCGCGTCGCGGAAGTACCGTTCGACGTCGAACTCGGTGGAGTAGCCGTACCCGCCGTGGATGCGCACGGCGTCGAGCGCGACCTGCATCGCGGTCTCGGAGGCGAACAGCTTCGCCATCCCCGCCTCCATGTCGCAGCGCTGCCCAGCGTCGAACCTGTCGGCGGCGAAGAGGATCAGCTGGCGCGCCGCGGTGATCTTGGTGGCCATGTCGGCCAGGTAGTTGCCGATCGACTGGTGCTGCCAGATCGGCTTGCCGAAGCTCTCGCGCTCCTGCGCGTAGGCCAGCGCGTCGTCGAACGCCGCCTGGGCGACGCCGAGCGCGCGCGAGGCGACCTGGATGCGGCCGGTCTCGAGGCCCTTCATCATCTGCGCGAAGCCGCGCCCCTCCGTGCCGCCGAGGACGGACGAGGCGGGCGTGCGGTAGTCGTCGAACGACAGCTCGCAACTCTCGACGCCCTTGTAGCCGAGCTTGGGCAGGTCGCGCGAGACGGTGAGGCCGGGCCCGTGCTCGACGAGCAGGATCGACACGCCGCGGTGCTTCGGCTCGGCGGCCGGGTCGGTCTTGCACATCAGCGCGATCAGCTGCGACCTGCGCGAGTTGGTGATCCACGTCTTCGCGCCGTTGACGACGTAGTCGTCGCCGTCGCGGCGCGCGGTCGTCGTCATCGCCTGCAGGTCCGACCCGCCGCCGGGCTCGGTCAGCGCCATGGTCGCGCGGATCTCGCCGGTGGCCATCCTCGGCAGGTAGCGGTCCTGCTGCTCCTTGGTGCCGAACGCGACGAGCAGCTTGGAGACGACGGTGTGCCCACCCATCGCGCCGGCCAGGCTCATCCAGCCGCGGGCGAGCTCCGCGGTGACGAGGGCGTAGCACGGCATCGACACCGGCGCCTCGCCCCACGGCTCGGGGATCGCGAGGCCGAAGATGCCGAGCTGCTTCATCTGCTCGATGAGCTTCTCGGGGTACTCGTTCGCATGCTCGAGGTCGCGGACCACGGGCCGCACCTCGCGGTCGACGAACTCGCGGACGGTTTCGACGACGGCGCGTTCCTCGGTGCTCAGCTCGGTCACGACGGCAGGCTCCTCGCTCGGGTCCAGGGATTCTCCAGAATATAGAATTTCCGGCCTCCTCGCGCCGCCGGGCGGACGTCGTCACACCGGGTCCGAGCGTGACGTGTATCGCGCACTCAGCGTGTCGGTAACGATTCAGAAGATCGCGTCGTTGGAACGAGTGGAGCCCAGGGAACGTGCTCCCCGCCGGGGCCCCGACACCGTGCACGACCCCGGCCGGCACACATCGACCGCACCGGAGGAACACAGAATGGCCGTCATCGACCGCCGCACCGTGTGGAGCGCCATGGTCCGCGCCGCTCGCCGCTTCGACGAGTGGACGCTCGTCAGCTTCAACCCGCGTTACCCCGTCGGCTCGCACGACGAGCGGTGAGCACCGCGCCCGGGCTCACCGGCGACACACGGACGAACGGGCCGGCGCCGCCGCGAGGCGACGCCGGCCCGTTCGCACGTGCAGGGACGGCTCGTGCAGGGACAGCTGAACCTGCAGGTGCGACTGCAGGGACAGCTGAGATCGCGCGGAATCGTCAGTGGGCGGGTGGCCCGTCGTCGCGAGCCGCGGCGACCTGCGCGGGCGTCGGCGGCTTGAGCGGCCGCAGCGTCACCCAGAGCAGGAACAGTCCGGCGACGACCAGCATGCCGATGCCCATGTCCAGGTTCAGGTTCGAGCCGCCCGTCTTCGCCCGGTCCTCGGTGCTCGTCGACACCAGCCCCATGATCAGCAGGACGATGCCGTAGACGCCGAACAGGACGGCGATGATGGTGCGGAGGTCGAACAGGTTCGCCGCGGCCGACGGCGGTGCGTCGGTCCCGCCCTGCGGTATCTCGGTGGGGCCCGTCCCGGCGGCGTCGTGGGCCTCTGGGGAGTCGGTCATCCGTCTCGCTCCTTCGGTTCCGGGCTCAGATGAAGATGATGTAGAGGACGACGACGAGGATCAGCACCAGCACGGCGAGCAGCTGCGGCGACCGGTACCAGCCGGCGTCGTCACCCTCGACGGAGTGCGACCGGCTCGCCCGCGGCGTGAGGCTCCACACGAGCCCCGCGAGCTCGCTGTCCGGCTTCGGCCGGCCCGCCATCGAGACGAGCAGCGCGACCCCGACGCCGACGATGAATGCGGCGCTGGCGCCGACGAAGCTGCCGGCCTGGCTGGACAGCTGCAGGACGTCGAAGCGGACCAGCTGGTCGATGACGACGGCGGCGACCGTGCCCGACAGCAGGCCGACCCACGCCGCGGTGCCCGTCATCCGCTTCCAGAACAGTCCGAGGATGAAGATCGCGAACAGCGGCGCGTTGAAGAAGCTGAACAGCGCCTGGATGTAGTCCATCAGGTTCTGCGAGCCCGACGCGATGAAGGCCGTGCCGATGGCGAGCACGCAGCCGACGACCGTGACCAGGCGGCCGACCTGCAGGTAGTAGCGGTCCGACCGGCCCGGTCGCACCCAGTCCTGCCAGATGTCGTAGGTGAACACGGTGTTGAACGAGCTGATGTTGGCCGCCATGCCCGCCATGAACGCGGCGAGCAGGCCCGCGATCGCGACGCCGAGGATGCCGTTGGGCAGCAGCTCCTTCATCAGCAGCGTCAGGGTGTCGTTGTAGGTGATGTCGCTGCCCGCGGGCGCCGTGCCGGCCTTGACGGCCTGGATCTGCGGGAGCAGGACGGCGCCGATCATGCCGGGGATCACGACGACGAGCGGGATGAGCGCCTTCGGGAAGGCGCCGATGATCGGCGTGCGCCGGGCCGCGGACATGCTCTTGGCCGACAGCGCGCGCTGCACCTCGGCGAAGTTCGTCGTCCAGTAGCCGAACGACAGGACGAAGCCGAGCCCGAAGACGATGCCGATGACCGACCAGACCGGGTTGGAGATCTCGGTGAGCTCCGTCCCCGGCCAGGACGACAGCTGTTCGGCGCCACCGGGTCCCGCGGTGACCTTCTCCTTCAGACCCTCCCAGCCGCCGACGCGGTTGAGGCCGGCGAGGGTCAGCGGGATCAGCAGCGCGAGGATGACGAAGAACTGCAGGACCTCGTTGTAGATCGCCGCCGAGAGCCCGCCGAGCGTGGTGTAGGCGAGGACGACGAGCGCGGCGACCGGGATCGCCACCCCCAGCGGCCAGCCGAGCAGGGCTTCGATGATCAGGCCGAGGGCGAAGAGGTTGACCCCGGCGATCAGGATCGAGGCGACCGCGAAGATGACGCCCTGGATGCGCTGGGTCGTGCGGTTGAAGCGCTTGAACAGGAACTCGGGGACGCTGCGGGCCTTCGAGCCGTAGTAGAACGGCATCATGACCAGGCCGAGGAACACCATGGCCGGGACGGCGCCGATCCAGTAGTAGTGCACCGTCGCGATGCCGTACTGGGCACCGTTGGCCATCATGCCGATCAGCTCGAGGGCGCCGAGGTTCGCGGAGATGAACGCGAGCCCGGTCACCCACGCGGGCATCGAGCGGCCGGACAGCAGGAAGTCGAGGCTCGACGACACCGACCGACGGGCCATGTAGCCGATGCCGAGCACCAGGACGAAGTAGAAGGCGACGAGCAGGTAGTCGACGAAGTTGGCATCGAGCCGGACGTCGGCCGCCGCCTGGGCGAGCACCGTGGTCATGTCGTGCTCCGGGCCTCGCGTCGGGGCCAGTGCCGTCCGGTTCGCATCATCGCGACTCCCGCTCTCGGTCGACCGTTGTGCGGAGCAAGCTACCGGCTTCGGACACGTTCGAACAATTATCGACGTAACGATCCGATACTCATGGGTCCGCTGCGACAGGGGCGGTGACCCCTACCACACGGGGCGGGTCCGCGCACGTTGACGGCTGAGTGATCATGTTGCATTCTGTGCGAAGTCGTTCGCGTCGTGGCTTTCGGCAGCTCGTGCGAGGAGGATTCGTGGGCCTGCTCGCACAGCAGCGCCGGGAGCTGATCCTCGAGCAGGTCCGGGCCCGCGGTGCCGTGCGCGTCACCGACCTGGCCGAGCGGTTCGGCGTGTCGGACATGACCGTGCGCCGGGACCTCGACGTGCTCGCCCGGCGCCGGCTCGTCGACAAGGTGCACGGGGGCGCGACGGCCGTCGCCTCGCCCAGTACCGACGAGCCGGGCTTCGTCGTCAAGTCGCACCGCCAGCTCGCCGAGAAGGAGGCGATCGCCGTCGCGGCCGCCCGGCTCGTCGAGCCCGGCTCGGCCGTCGGGCTCTCGGCCGGGACGACGACGTGGGCGCTGGCCCGCAGGCTCGTCGACGTCCCGGGTCTCACGATCGTCACCAACTCGATGGCCGTCGCCGACGTCTTCCGGGGCACCGCGCGGTCGGACCCGACGGTCATCCTCACCGGCGGGGTGCGGACCCCGTCGGAGGCACTCGTCGGGCCCGTGGCGGTGCGGGCGCTGCGCAGCCTCAACCTCGACGCGGTGTTCCTCGGCGTGCACGGCATGGCCGCGGCCGCCGGGTTCACCACACCCAACCTGACCGAGGCGGAGACCGACCGGGCGCTCGTCGAGGCGGGTCAACGCCTCGTCGTCGTCGCGGACCACACGAAATGGGGAACCGTGGGCATCTCGACCATCGCCGCACTCGGCGACGCGGACGTGCTCGTGACCGACGACGGCCTGGCCGCCGACGCGCGGGCCGTGCTCGCGGGCGAGGTCGAGGAGCTCGTCGTCGCACCGGTGCCGGGGGAGGGCGCGTGAGGCGCACCGAGGGCAGGCTGGCCGACGGCCGTCGCATCCTGTGGTTCGACGAGGACGCGACGCCCGGGCGCGACCCGGCCACGCTCGTCGACCGGCGGGACCTGCCGCGGACGATCTCGGCGTCGCAGCTGCGCTACGACACGCTCGCGGGCGAGTGGGTCGCGGTCGCCTCCCACCGCCAGGACCGCACCTACCAGCCGCCGGCCGACCAGTGCCCGCTCGACCCGACGCACGGCGAGCACCACACCGAGATCCCGACGCCGGACTACGAGGTCGTCGTCTTCGAGAACCGGTTCCCGTCGTTCGGCGGCGGTGCGCCGCTGTCGGGAACGACCCCGGACCCGGCGGCCGGGCGGTGCGAGGTCGTCTGCTTCACCAGCGACCACGACTCGTCGTTCGGCGCGCTCACCCCGGCCCGGGTGCGGCTCGTCGTCGACGTCTGGGCCGACCGGACGGCCGAGCTCGGCGCGCTCCCCGGTGTCGCGCAGGTGTTCCCGTTCGAGAACCGCGGCGCCGAGATCGGCGTGACGCTCGCCCACCCGCACGGCCAGATCTACGCCTACCCGTACGTGCCGCCCATCCCCGCGCGGATGCTCGACAGGGCCCGTGCCCACCTCGCCGCGACCGGCCGCAACCTGTTCGCCGACGTGCTGCACGCCGAGCGGGCGGGCGAACGCGTCGTCGTGGCGGGGGAGCACTGGACCGCGTTCGTGCCGGAGGCGGCGCGGTACCCGGTGGAGGTCCACCTGTACCCGCACCGGCAGGTCCCCGACATCCCCGCGCTGACCGACGCCGAGCGTGACGAGTTCGCCGAGGTCTACCTCGACGTCCTCGGTCGTCTCGACGCGCTCTACGGCGACCCGCTGCCCTACGTCGCGGGCTGGCAGCAGGCGCCCGTGCGGCCCGAGCACGACGGCGACCGCGAGCTCGCCCACCTGCACCTGCGGGTGTCGTCGATCCGCCGGGCGCCGGGCAAGCTCAAATACCTGGCGGGCTCGGAGACCGGCGCGGGCGCGTTCGTCAGCGACGTGCTCGCGGAGTCCGTGGCCCAGCGGCTGCGGGACATCCGGTGACGGTCGGGTCGAGCACCCTGCGCGCCGCCTTCGCACGGCGGTTCGACGGGCCGCCCGACGTCGTCTGGCGGGCGCCGGGCCGGGTCAACCTGATCGGGGAGCACACGGACTACAACGACGGCTTCGTGCTGCCGTGGGCGCTCCCGCTCGGGGTCAGCGCGGCGTTGCGGCGCAACGACTCCGGCGTCCTGCGGATGGTGTCGCTGCAGCACGGCGACGAGGTCGTGGAGGCCGGGGTCGCCGACCTCGAGCCCGGGTCGGTGCCGGGCTGGGCGGGCTATCCCGCCGGTGTGGTGTGGCGGTTGCGCCGCGCCGGCCTGCCCGTCGGCGACGCCGGGTTCGACCTGGTCGTCGACGGTGACGTGCCGGCCGGTGCGGGGCTGTCCTCGTCGGCGGCACTGGAGTGCGTCGTCGTCCGCGCGATCGACGACGTACTCGGCCTCGGCCTCACCGGCCCCGACGCGGCGGCCCACGCCAGGGGTGCGGAGAACGAGTTCGTCGGCGTGCCGAGCGGCGTGATGGACCAGATGGCCTCGCTCATGTGCGCGGAGGGCTGCGCGCTGTTCCTCGACACCCGCAGCATGGCGACGCGGCAGGTGCCCCTCGACCTCGATCCCGGTGCCGGTGGGGGGCTCGCGCTGCTGCTCGTCGACACGAACGCACCGCACCGGCTCGTCGACGGCGAGTACGCCGACCGGCAGCGCGCCTGCGCCGCGGGCGCCCGGGCACTCGGGGTGCCGGCGCTGCGCGACGTCCCGCTCGCCGGCCTCGACGACGCCCTCGCGCGCCTCGACGACGAGGTCGTCCGCCGCCGGGTGCGACACGTCGTCACCGAGAACGCCCGGGTGCTCGACGTCGTCGGCCTGCTCGACGCCGGGCGACCCGAGGAGATCGGGCCGCTGCTCACCGCCTCGCACGCGTCGCTGCGCGACGACTTCGAGGTCACCGTGCCCGAGCTGGACACGGCCGTGGCGGCGGCGCTGGACGCGGGCGCGCTCGGTGCCCGGATGACCGGGGGCGGGTTCGGGGGCAGCGTCGTCGTCCTCGCCAGGACCGACGCCGCCGGCGCCGTCACCGACGCGATCGCCGCCGCGTTCGCCGACCGTGGCTACGCGCCGCCGCGCGCGCTGCCGGCGACGCCGTCGGCGGGCGCGCGCCCGATCACCGACGACTGAGCGTCGCGGTCCCGCTCTCGAGCAGTCCGGCGTAGATCCCGCGCAGCTCCGCAGCCCACCGGCCTGCCTCGAAGCGGTCGAGGAACCGCTGCCGGGCGGCCGCGCCGAGCCGCGCGCGCCGGTCGGGGTCGGCGGCGAGCGCATCGAGCGCGGCCGCGATCCGGGCGGCGTCGAGCGCGACGAGCACGCCGGTGTCGCGGGTGACGATCTCGGGGATGCCGCCCGTCGTGCTCGCCACCGCGGGCAGACCGAGCGCGAGCCCCTCGACCAGCCGGCGCGGCATGGCGTCGGACCGCGTGGTGTGGACCATGACGTCGGCGGCCCGCAGCAGGTCGAGGGGGTCGCCGGTGGGGTGGAAGACGATGCGCGACGCGAGCTCGTCGTCGCGGTCGACGCGTGCCTGCAGCCACGGCCGCAGCGGCCCGTCGCCGCCGAGCACGACGGTGACCGGGCTGCTGTCCGACAGCGCGGCGACGGCGTCGAGCAGCAGGTCCTGGCCCATCCCGCGGCGCATGGGCGCGACCGAGGCGACGAGCACGCCGTCAGCCGCCACCCCGAGGCGCTCGCGCAGCCGCTCGCGGGCGGTCGCGTCGCCGTGGCCGGGGTCGCCGACGCCGTTGGGCAGCACGACGAGATCGGCCGCCGCGCCCGCGTACCAGTCGCGCTGCAGCTGCGAGATCGCGATCGTGCGCGTCACGAAGCGGCGCCTGGCGAGGATCTTCGCCGCGCGCTTGGCCCGGTCCGAGGCGTCGGCGGGCTGGGACTCGATGCGGTGCACCGTCGACACGACCGGCATCCGCAGCCGCGCCCCGGCCAGCCCGCCGAGCGTGTCGGCGTTGCCGACGTGGGTGTGCAGCAGGTCGACGCGGTGCCGGCGCAGGACGTCGACGAGCCGCGGCAGCGACCGCGGATCCCACGGCGCCGTGCCCAGCTCGACGACGGGCACGCCCAGCGCGCGCAGCCGGCCGGGCACGGGGGAGAGCGCGGTCGTCGCGATCGCCACCACGACCAGTTCGAGACCGGCCGCGGGCGCGGCTCCGGCCAGGTCGAGGATGCCGTTCTCGGGCTCGTCCGGGTGCAGGGACGGGACGAGATGGGCGACGCGCACGGCGGCCTCCTGCTCCGGCCGGCCGGGGACCGGCCATGGGCGACGGCGCCGTCACCCCGTCGGGTGATGTCCGTGCCGGACCCTACCGAGGGCCGCGCGGGCCGGCACGCGGGGTGCGCCCGGGACGCGGTCAGGCGCTGCGCCGCCGGCCCTTGCGCCGCTTGCGGGCCGTGCCCGTCATCTCGGCGCACGCGTCGCACGGCTTGCCGTCGGGCTCGACGAGCGGGGCGGGGGACACGACGTACCCGCAGACGGCGTGGTAGCGGCCTGTGTCGGCCGCGGCGGTGCGGGTGAGCTCGGTGTCCGGGACGTGGTGCGAGCGCGCGTCACGTCGACAGGTCACGGCGACGGTGACGATCCCGGCGTCGATCCTCGCCCCGTCCGCGACGGCAGCCGGCGCGACCGCGCCCGGCCGCGTGCCGCGGCGCTCTCCTGCTCGTTCCCCGCCCACCTCGGACTGGATCTCCTCGCCACGTACCCGGTTCCCGACCGGACAGGTCGTCCGCTCGGCACGCACGCTATCGTCCCCGGCTCGACGGCCATCTGCAAGGTCATCTGCACGTGCATCTGCAAGGACGAGCCGCCCGGAACGGCGGATCGGGGGACGACTCATGACAGCGGTTCCGCCCGCCACACCCGCGCCCGGGCCGGACGCGACCCGGACGCCGACGGCCGTCGGCGGCGCCGATGTCGACCGGTCGGCCCGGCCGTGGGTACGGGCGCCCGAGCTCGGCACCGTGCGCTGGCGCAAGAGCAGCGCGAGCAACCCGAGCGGTGACTGCGTCGAGGTCGCCGGGCTCGACGGCGGAGCCGTCGCCGTCCGCAACTCGCGCGACCCGCTGGGCCCGGCACTCGTGTACACCCGCGCGGAGATCGCCGCGTTCGTCCGCGGGGTGCGCCTCGGGGAGTTCGACGACCTGACCTGATCGTGAGTGGCGATGCCTGCTCGTGAGCGGCGTCGTCCCCTGATGTCCCGGACGACTCCGGATCCCGGTGCGGCACAGGGTGCGCGGTGCTGCGGCCGATCGGCCGTACGGTCCCGGCCCGGTGGCGGTCGCGGTCCGCGCACGGCCCGCTATGCTCCGTGACGACCGTGTGCCCGTCGGCGTCTGGAGTCGTTCGTGACCGCACCGGGCAAGCCGCAGGGGCTGCCGGATCCGGAACACAGCGGACCGACCGTGCTGAGGATCGTGCTCGGCACCCAGCTGCGTCGGATGCGCGAGGCCCAGGGGATCACCCGAGAGCAGGCGGGCGACCACATCCGCGCCTCGCACGCCAAGATCAGCCGCCTCGAGCTGGGGCGGGTCGGGTTCAAGGAACGCGACATCGCCGATCTGCTCACCCTCTACGGGGTCACCGACGAGCGCGAGCGCGGCGAGTTCATGGACCTCGTCGCGCAGGCCAACGTGCCGGGGTGGTGGCACCAGTACGGGGACCTGCTGCCGAGTTGGTTCGAGATGTACCTGCGGCTCGAGCAGGCGGCCTCGGTGATCCGCACCTTCCAGGTCCAGTTCGTCCCAGGCCTGCTGCAGTCCGAGGACTACGCGCGGTCGGTCATCGTCGTCGGGCATCAGGGCGAGTCCGTCGAGGAGATCGACCGCCGCGTCCACCTGCGGATGACCCGGCAGAAGCTGCTCGGCGAGCCGGGCGCGCCCGCGTTCTGGGCGGTGATCGACGAGGGTGCGCTGCGGCGGCCGTTCGGTCCGCCGCGGGTCATGCGCGGGCAGATCGACCACCTGCTGGAGATGACCGAGCTGCCCAACGTCACGGTGCAGGTGCTGCCGTTCACCTTCGGCGGGCACGCCGCCGCGGGCGGGCCGTTCACCATCCTGCGCTTCGCCGAGCCCGACCTGCCCGACATCGTCTACCTCGAGCAGCTCACGAGCGCGGTCTACCTGGAGAAGCGGCCCGAGGTCGAGGCCTACCTGGCCGTCATGGAGCGGGTGAGCGTGCAGGCCGAGACCCCGGCGCGCAGCGCCGAGATGCTGCACCGGCTGCGCCGGGGCCTCTGAAACACGCTGACGGCCTCTGGCACAGGCTGACGCCCGCGCCGGAGGGCGCAGGACGTGCGCTCAGTCCTTGCGGCCGATCGCGCCCGCGCACAGCGTGTGCACCGGGCTGTCGGTGGGCGTCGCGGCGTCGGGGTGCCAGTCGTTGGCGTACACCAGGCCGGGCTCGACGAGCTCCAGCCCGTCGAAGAAGCGCCGGAGCTCGTCCCAGGTGCGGAACCGCCCGGTCCCGAGGCCGCCCTGCAGGAAGCCGCGCTCGAGGCGCTTGGCGCGAGGCTCGTCGTCGTCGAGGAAGTGCGAGAGCAGCAGGTACCCGCCGGCGGGGAGCCGGTCGCGCAGCGTCGCGACGATCCCGCAGGGGTCCTCGTCGTCGCCCAGGTGCTGGACGATGCCGGACAGCAGGATCGCGTAGGGCTCGCCGGTGTCGATGAGCCTGCCGACGGCGTCGTTGCCGAAGATCGAGTCCGGGTCGCGCAGGTCGGCCGTGATCACCGCGGTCGACGGGTCCCGGCCGAGCAACGCGCGTCCGTGGGCGAGGACCCCTGGGTCGTTGTCGACGTAGACGACCCGTGCGTCGGGGGCGACCTCGTGGGCGAGCTCGTGGACGTTGCCCTCCGTGGGCAGGCCCGAGCCGATGTCGAGGATCTGGCGGATCCCGGCCTCCGCGACGAGGTACCGCACGCCGCGGCGCAGGAAGTGGCGGTTCTCCCGGGCGAGCAGGGGCGCGTCGGGCAGCGCGTCGAAGATGCTCTGCGCGGCACGACGGTCGACCTCGAAGTGCTGCTTGCCGCCGAGCACGTAGTCGTACACCCGGGCGATCGACGGCCTGCTCAGGTCGGCCCCGGGCACCTCGTCGCGGGTGTCCTGGCCGGCGGCCGGTCGGTTGGTCACCGCGTGCTCCTTCATCGTGCCCGGGTCGTGCCCTGCGCCCCCGGCCGCCCGGTGCGGGCGTCCGGCGGTGCGGTGCCGAACCCTATCGAGATCGACACCGCGGGACCGCCGCGGCCCCACGGCACGTCCGGGTGCGTGTCGGGAACGACCCGATCGGGCGTCAGGCCCGGCGGATCTCCCCGTCGGGGTGCTGCGGGAGGCCGAAGAGCGGGAACAGGTTCGTGTCGAGGAAGTGGCTGAACCCGACGATCCGGTCGTCCTCGACGTGCAGCACCTGGATCGAGAACGGCTCGTGCAGCCCGCCCGGGCCGCTCGGGCGGTACGCCGCGAACGCGAGCTGGCCGTTGGCCTCGAAGGGCAGCAGCCGCGACCCCGCGCACCCGCTGCCGGGACCGCCGTCCATCCAGGCGATGATGTGGTCGCGGCCCCGCATCCAGAGCGCGAAGGGCGGCATGACCTGCACCGCGTCCTCCGCGATGAGCCCGACGAGCGCCTCCATGTCGAAGCGCTCGAAGGCGGCGACGTAGCGCTCGAGCAGCGCCCGGTTCTCCTCGTTCATCGGGTCGGGCCGGTCGTCGGTGAGGTCGCGCGACGACATCGTCGCCCGCGCGCGCTGCAGCGCACTGTTGACCGACGCCACGGTCGTGTCCAGCAGCTCGGCCGTCTCGGCCGCCGACCAGGCCAGCACCTCCCGCAGGATCAGCACGGCCCGCTGCCGCGGCGGCAGGTACTGCAGGGCCGCGACGAACGCGAGCCGGATCGACTCCCGCGCCACGGCCGTCTCCGCCGGGTCGGCCGTGCCGGGCAGCACCCGCGAGTCGGCGATCGGCTCCACCCAGACCGTCGAGTCCAGCGGCGCACCGAGCGCCTCGGCGACGGGCTCACCCGCCGCCGACAGGTCCATCGGCAGGGCGCGGCGCTTGCGCCCCTTCAGCATGTCGAGGCAGACGTTGGTGGCGATCCGGTACATCCACGAGCGCAGCGACGACCGCCCGTCGAACTTCGCCAGGCCGCGCCACGCCCGGATCATGGTCTCCTGCACCGCGTCCTCGGCCTCGAACGCCGACCCGAGCATGCGGTAGCTGTACGCCGTCAGCTCGCGCCGGTGCTCCTCGAGGCGCGGGTCGAACGCGGGTGCCGAGCCGGGCGGCGCCGGGTGTGGTGCCGGCCGTGCAGCCGGGTGCGGTGCCGTCGCCAGGTCCGTCATGCAGAACCCCTCCCCCAGGGTCGTCGGACGGGACCGGTCGCACGCCTGTCGCGGCCGGTGTGATGGCCAGCATAGGGACGGGCACCGACGAAAAACCCGCGTCGATCGGTGGGGCGGCGCGGCCGGTCCGGCGGACGGCGCGGTCGTGTGCACTGTGCGATCGTCGGGTCACGGAGGGGTACGGCGCGGCCGGTCGTACGACGCGAGGTGCAGGGTCGTGCCCGCGTCGCCGTGCTCGACCCGGAGCTCGCGGGTCAGCGCCCGGATCAGCCGCATGCCGTGGCCGCGCGGTGCCGCGCTCGTCGCGACGCCGTCCCAGCGGCCGCAGTCGTGCACGGTGCAGTCGACGTGGCAGGACGCGTGCGCCGTGGTGAGCCGGGCGTCGACCCGGATGCCCTCGCAGACGCGCGCGCACCCGTGCTCGACGGCGTTCGACACGGCCTCGCTCACGGCGAGCACGAGATCGGCGGCCTCGTCGGCGGGCCAGCCCGCCGCCGCGAGCCAGCGCCCGAGATCGCGACGCAGCGGCTCGAGCGCGGTGGGCGCGCAGCGGACGGGCCACGACACCGCCCGCGCCGCCGCCCCCATACCGCCTCCGCGCCCGCCGTCTCGCCCGTCCACCCCGGTCGGCCTGCGGATACCCGGGCGCGGGGCGCGCCCAAACAGAACGCCGCGCGCGCGGGAGGAGCGGGGCGCAGCGGCGGCGGTCAGCTCTGCGCGGGGCGACCGCGCTCCAGGACACCCCGCAGCAGCGCGGCCTGCCCGGCGTGCTGGGCGTCGTCGTCGACGACGCTCACGAGCCGCACGCCGAGGGTCACGGGCGGGTCCCAGCGCACGTCGACGACGCGGTCGAGGTCCTCGGGGGTGAGGGTGCGCAGGAACTGCTGGGTGCGCTCGTTCACGGCCGCGAGATAGCCACGCAACAGGTCCGCGCCCGGCCGGACGGCGGCCACCTCCGCGGGGCCGTGGCCGTAGCCGGTGGCCGTCGCGGCATCCGCGAGCGGAAGTGCGAACCGGTCGGCCCAGCCGTCGGCGGTCCAGGCCTGCTCGCGACCCGCGACCTCGCTGACGTGGTCGTCCTGCACCCGGATCAGGTGCCAGACCAGCCAGGCGATGCTGTTGCCCTCGGGGTCGGGCAGCCGGACGAGCACGTCCTCGTCGATGCCGGCGAGCACGCCGTCGACGGTGTCGGGGATGCGGCCGAACGCGTCGGCGAGCAGGTCGGCCGGGGTCATGCGGGCCTCCGAGGAGCGTCGGTCGAGGATCTCCCGCGCGACGCTACGCAGGATCTCCGGCGACCGCAGCCGTGTCCACCGCCGACAGCGGCCGCAGGGTGTCGAGTGCCGCGTGAGCCCGCGCGGCGACGTCGGGCAGCTCGTCGGGGCCGGTCACCGCGCCGAGCCGCTCGATGGTGCGGACGACCACCGCCAACAGCGCGTCGGCCAGCACCGCCGCCCGTGGCCCGGCCGCCGGGTCGGCCGCGGCCAGCTCCGACGCGAGCCTGCCGGCGATCCGGTGTGCCAGCGCGAGCAGGGCGCGGTGCAGCGTGTCGCTCCCGGCGACGAGCCGGATCATCCCACCGGGCGTCGCGATGCCGCGTTCGGCCGCGGGGCCGAGGACGAAGTCGTCGAACCACCCGCGGAACGCGTCGAGCGGGTCCCGGCCGGGCGGCCGCTCGGCGACGGCGCCGAGCAGGGTCGCCTCGAAGACCGGGGCCTGGTCGAACACGAGGCTCTCCTTGGTGGGGAAGTAGTTGTAGAGCGTCTGGTCCGAGACACCCGCGGCGCGGGCGATCTGGCTCATCGAGACCGCGGCGTACCCGTTGCGGCCGAACAGCTCCGACGCCGCCGCGGCCATCGCGGCGCGGGCCTGCGCCTTCTTCTGCTCCCGAATCCCCATCCGTCCTCGCCCAGAATCTGGTGTTACTCTAATGTTTGTGCAACTCAAAGAATCTTACGACGTGTTGGTCGTCGGTGCCGGCCCGGTCGGTCTGTTCCTCGCCGCGGAGCTGCGCCGGGGTGGTGTCGACGTCGCGGTGCTGGAGCGCGAACCCGCCCCGGTCCCGCAGATCAAGGCGGGCTCGATCGGCCCGACGTCGGCCGAGCTGTTCGACCAGCGGGGGCTGGTCGATCGCTTCCCACAGCCCGACCTGACCCGGTTCCTGCCGGCCGCGCAGTCCGGGGCCCAGGAGCAGGGACGTCCCGTCGGGCACTTCGCCGGCCTGTGGTCGCTGCGGGGAGCCCCCGGGCTGCGCACCGCGCCGATCATCGCGGCCCAGTACGAGGTCGAGATGGTGCTGGCGGAGTACGCGGCCGGGCTGGGCGTCACCGTCGCGCGCGGGTACACCGTCACCGGGCTCGTCGACCACGGACCGACCGTGCGCGTCACCGCCGCGCGCGCCGGGGGCGAAACCGAGGTCGCGGCCCGGTTCGTCGTCGGGGCCGATGGCGGGCGCAGCGCCGTCCGCAGGCTCGCCGGGTTCGGGTTCGACGGCACGGCGGCGACGATCACGGGCAGGCAGGCGCTGGTCCGGCTCGCGGAACCGCATGCGCTGGAACGCGGCTGGCACCGGACCGGGCACGGCATGATCGTGTACGGTCCCGACCCGCGCCGCGTCCTCACCGCCGAGTTCGACGGCCCGCCCACCGACCGGGAGTCGCCGCTGACCCGGGAGGAGATCGAGAACAGCCTGCGCCGGGTGTCGGGCACCGACGTCACGGTCACCGAGCTGCTGACCGGCACCCGCTGGACCGACAACACCCGCAAAGCCGACGACTACCGGCGTGGCAGCGTGCTGCTCGCGGGCGACGCCGCCCACGTGCACCCGCCGTTCGGCGGGCAGGGCCTCGACCTGGGCTTCCAGGACGCGGCGAACCTGGGTTGGAAGCTCGCCGCCACGGTCGCGGGCACCGCGCCCGACGGACTGCTCGACACCTACCACGATGAGCGCGGACCGGCCGCCGCGGCCGTGCTGGACAACACCCGGGCGCAGGTGGCGCTGATGCGCCCCGACCCGCAGACCTCCGCGCTGCGGGACCTGTTCGCCGACCTGCTCGTCTACGACGACGCGAACGCGCACGTCAGCCGCCTGATGGCGGGGACCGGCAACCCGTACCCCACCGAGTCGGCGCATCCGGAGGCCGGCCGCCCCGCCGCCGACCGTGCGGTGGGCGACGAGCGGCTGTACGCCCTGCTGCGCACCCCCGGCGCGCTCCTGCTCGACGCCACGCCCGACGGTGCCGCACAGCGGGTCGCGGAGGGCTGGGCCGGTCGTGTGCGGGTCGTCGAGGGACCGGAGAACCTCCTGGTGCGCCCGGACGGTGTCGTCGCCTGGGGCGGGCCGGACCTCGACGGGCTGGCCGACGCGCTCACCCGTTGGTTCGGCGCTCCCGCCCGGCGGCCCTCGACCGTCGGGTGACTACGCCGGACGGCGCGGCGTCCCACGCATGCTGCACCAGAAGGCGGCGATCTCGGCCGTCGTCAGCTCGGTGCGCACCTCGGCGGCCATCTTGTGTCCGAACCGGCGGCGCAGCGCCTTGCGCGCGATCTTGCGGACGCGCCGGTCGAGCTCGTCGGGCGGTTCCTGGTCGCCGAAGGACAGCAGCGCGACGAACCCGTGGCGGTACCGGTCCCGGCGGCGTGGCGGGGTGCGGACGTCACGCGCGACCGACAGCTCGGCGGTCATCGGACGCTTCGCGTTCCCGTTGATCGCGCGGGTCAGCTCCGCGGCGATCGCGTGCGGGTCGAGGTGCGCAGGCGCTGTGACGTGCACCACTGCCATGACGGCGTCCGACGCCTCGGCCACGGCCCACCTCCGGTCGACGTCGCGGTCCCCACGGGAACGGTATGCCAGCGGCGACCGGGCCGCCGGGCGCGCAGGCCCGACGGCGGTCGCGACGTCACGCGCACGCCCGTTCCGCGCGGTGCCCGCACTCACGCGACCGGTGCGCGGGCACCGGCCGCTCGCCAACGGGGCCGGCGAGGCCCGCCGCGCTGCCGCGCCGGCCGACGAGCCTGCCGTGCAGGGGGACACTGGGGGAATGACGGAAGCGGACCGCGACCTCCGGCCCGGGAACGGCGACCGGTACGAGCACGAGCACGCCGATCGGGGCGGCGCGCCGGCGTGCTTCGCCCACCTGCTGTGCCCGGAGTGCGCGGCGGTCCCGGAGGACGGCGCCACGAGCTGCTGGCGGTGCGGATCCGTGCTCCCGCGGCGTGACGCCTCGGGCTGAGCAGCTGCGCTCGGGCTCAGACCCAGGGGTGCGACCCGGTGGCGCGGGTCCGCTCCGCCGGGTCGTCGGGCCTGCGCGCCACGTGTGCGGCGGCCCCCGGCGACATCCCACGGCGGCCGGGGTCCCACTCGCCCTGGTTCGGTGCCTCGTGCGCCGAGTAGCCCGACCCTGCAGGCGCGCAGGGCGCGGTGTGGACGTAGGTGTGGTTCCAGAGCACGGTGCCGTCCGGCAGTGCCCGGTCGATGTGGGCCAGGCCGAGGTGCTCGTCGGTCTCGGCGACGGGCCCGAAGCAGCGTTCGCAGATACGGATCATCGTTCGGTCTCCAGCGACGGGGTCCGTGCGGTGCACGGACTGGCGGAGGCGGCCGCGTCGGCGTTGACGGTGGTGTCGGTCCACCCTGTGTCCATGGGCTCGGGTACCCAAGTTCACGGGAAAGTGTCTCATTTCGAGACGACAATGCAGCGTTAGCTACGCCACGCGGCAGGATGCCGCCCCCTCGGTCCGAGGTTGCCCCGAAGGGTGGCGTCGGCGAAGGTGTCGAGCAGGACGCATCGTTGAGCAGCAGCCGTGCGCGCCGTTCCCACAGTCGGTCGACCGGGAGTGACGATGAGTCCGTTGACCAGCCCCGCCCCGGGCGGGTTCGAGGTGCGCACGCACGTCCCCGTGCCGACCGTGGCGGTGCTGCGCCCGGAGGGCGAGCTCGACCTGGTGACCGCGCCGGAGCTCGTCGCGCGCGTCGAGCTGCACGTCGGCCAGGGCCGCCACGTCGTCATCGACCTCCAGGACGTCACCCTGCTCACCTCCAGCGCCCTGCAGTCGCTGCTCGCCGTGCACACCACCGCCCGCACGGCAGGTCGCCGGCTGCGACTCACCGGCTGCGGGCACGCGCCGGTGGCCCGGGTCCTGGTCGGGACCGGGCTCGACGCCGTGCTTCCGCTGACGGCGCTGAGCAGCGAGGAGGTCGTCGCCGCACTGGCGCATCCCCGGGGCGCGACCCGGCGACCGGCGTCCGACTGAGCTCAGACGGGCGCGGGTGGGCCGGCCGCGGGACCGTTCGACCCGTCGTCCGTACGTCCCGCCGCGCCGCGCGGCCCGCTCGCCGCTGGGGGCCGTTGGTCCCTACTGTCCGTTCACCGTCGGGAGTGGACTGCCCGCGGCAGCGACGCCGGGTCTCGTTCGGGAGCCGCCTCCGCGGAGGAGGACGGCGGACACCGTGGTGGCGCCGCCCGTTCCGGGGCGCATCCCGGGTACCGGCCCGAGGAGGAACCGTGCGTGCTCTCGACCGCATGGTGATCGACACCCACCCCGACCCTGACCCCGACACCCGTCACGACGGCGACGTGCCCACCCGTCCGTTCCCGTCCGCCCGTCCCGCCGGCGCGCCGGTCGGCAGCGTCCTCCTCGGCGTGCACGGCGGGTGCGACGTCGTCGTCACGGTCCGCGGCCCGCTCGACGACGCCACGGTCGGCCGCATCGCCCGGCTGCTCGCGGTCGTGACGGCAGACGGTGCGCAGCACGTGATCGTCGACCTCACGGCGTGCCCCGACCTGCCGGCCGGCGCACGCCCCGTGCTCGACGAGCTGCGTGCCCGGCTGGCGGCGAACGGCGGCTGGCTGCTGGTCGAGGGTGCCACGACGGGACCGCCCGAGCCGAGCCTGATCGAGGTCTTCGCGGCCTACGCCGACACCGCCCGCAGGAACTGCGACGACCGCGACCAGACCGGTCCGGCGATCCCGGACCCCCGTGGGGAGTCCGTGCTCACCGGGTGAGCACGGGCGTCGCCGCGGGGACGGGCCCCCGCGGGCGGCACGTCAGTGACCGGCGGCCAGCACCGCCGCGCCGATGATCCCTGCCTCGTTGAGCAGCTCGGCGGGCACCATCTTCGTGTGGATGTCCACCTTCGACATCCACTTCGCGGACTTCTTGCTCACGCCGCCGCCGACGACGATCAGATCGGGCCGCAGCAGCGACTCGACGACGCCGTAGTAGCGGGTGAGCCGCTCGGCCCAGCCGTCCCAGTCGAGGTCCTCGCGCTCGCGGGCGGAGTCGGCGGCGCGCTTCTCCGCGTCGTACCCGTCGATCTCCAGGTGGCCCAGCTCGGTGTTGGGCCAGAGCTTGCCGTCGATGACCAGCGCCGATCCGATCCCGGTGCCGAGCGTGCTGACGAGGACGACACCGGAGTTGCCCTTGGCGGCGCCGAACCGGACCTCGGCCACGCCGGCGGCGTCGGCGTCGTTGACGACGAGCGCCTTGCGGCCGGTGGCGTTCTTCATCAGCTCGTGGGCGTCGGTGCCGATCCAGCTGTGGTCGATGTTGGCCGCGGTCCGCACGACGCCGTGCTGCACGACCGCCGGCAGGGTGCAGCCGAACTCGCGGTCCCAGCCGAAGTGGTCGAGCACCTTGGTGACGACCTCGGCGACGGCGTCGGGCGTCGCCGGCTGCGGGGTCGGGATGCGCAGCCGGTCGTCGGTCAGCTCGCCCTTGCGCAGGTCGACCGGCGCGCCCTTGATGCCCGAGCCGCCGATGTCGATGCCGAACCCGATGTGCTTGTCGTGCTTGGACTTCTCCGACTTGCCCGACATGTCACGCCCCTCCGAGTGCCGCGGAGACCACGTCGCGGGCCTCCTCCTGGATGCGCGCCAGGTGCTCCGCGCCGCGGAAGCTCTCCGCGTAGATCTTGTAGACGTCCTCGGTACCCGATGGCCTGGCCGCGAACCAGCCCGACTCCGTCGTGACCTTCAGCCCGCCGAGCGGCTCGCCGTTGCCCGGCGCGCAGGTGAGCCGCTCGGTGATCGGCTCGCCGGCGAGCTCGGTCGCCGTGACGTCGTCGGCCGAGAGCTTGCCGAGACGGCTCTTCTGCTCCCGGGTCGCCGCGACGTCGGTGCGCGCGTAGGCCGGGTCGCCGAAGCGGCCGGTCAGCTCCCGGTAGTGCGCGCTGGGCGTCGACCCGGTGACGGCGGTGATCTCGGAGGCGAGCAGCGCCAGGATGATGCCGTCCTTGTCGGTCGACCACGCCGAGCCGTCGAAGCGCAGGAACGACGCCCCCGCGCTCTCCTCGCCGCCGAACCCGACGGAGCCGTCGAGCAGCCCGGGCACGAACCACTTGAACCCGACGGGCACCTCCAGCAGGGTCCGGCCCAGGTCGGCGGTGACGCGGTCGATCATCGACGAGCTCACCGCGGTCTTGCCGACGGCCGCGCCGCCGGGCCAGCCGGGCCGGTGCGCGAAGAGGTAGCCGATCGCGACGGACAGGTAGTGGTTGGGGTTCATCAGCCCGCCGTCGGCGGTGACGATGCCGTGCCGGTCGGAGTCGGCGTCGTTGCCGGTGGCGATGCGGTACTCGGGGTTCTCGGCCATGCGCGCCACCAGCGACGCCATGGCGTAGGGCGACGAGCAGTCCATCCGGATCCTGCCGTCCCAGTCCAGCGTCATGAACGCGAACCGCGGGTCGACCTCGGGGTTGACGACGGTCAGGTCCAGCCGGTGCCGCTCGGCGATCGCGGCCCAGTAGTCGACGGCCGCGCCACCGAGGGGGTCGGCGCCGATGCGCACGCCCGCCTGCCGGATCGCGTCGAGGTCGACGACGTTCGGCAGATCGTCGACGTAGCCGGTCAGGTAGTCGTGCGGCCGGGTCGTGGCCCGCGCCAGGGGCACCCGGCGGACCCCGGCGAGCCCGGCCTCGAGCAGTTCGTTGGCCCGGTCGGCGATCCAGCCCGTCGCGTCGGTGCCGGCCGGCCCGCCGTGGGGCGGGTTGTACTTGAAGCCGCCGTCGGCGGGCGGGTTGTGCGACGGGGTGACCACGACGCCGTCGGCCAGCCCGGAGGTGCGGCCGCGGTTGTGGGTCAGGATCGCGTGCGAGACCGCGGGGGTGGGGGTGTAGCGGCCCGCGGCGTCGACCAGCACATGGACGTCGTTCGCGGCGAAGACCTCGACGGCGGTCGTCCAGGCGGGCCCGGACAGGGCGTGGGTGTCGCGGCCGAGGAACAGGGGGCCGTCGGTGCCCTGCGCGGCCCGGTACTCGACGATCGCCTGGCTCGTCGCGGCGATGTGGTCGTCGTTGAACGTCGTCGTGAGCGACGAGCCGCGGTGGCCCGAGGTGCCGAACGCGACGCGCTCGGCGACGACCTTCGGGTCGGGGTGGCGGTCGCGGTAGGCGGCGTACAGCTCGTCGAGATCGACGAGGTCCTCGGGGCGCGCGGGGGTGCCGGCGCGCGGGTGCGGAGCCATGGTCACAGCCTGCCGCATCCCGCCTCGCGCGCAAGGGGTGCCCGGGTCGCCCGGGCCGTCAGCCGCGGACCAGCCGGGGGAGCAGCGACGACGCGATCGTGATCATCGCCGCGGCCGCCAGCACGAGCACGGCGAAGTCCAGCCAGAGCCGCGCCGGCGTGCCGATCAGGAGCCCGCGCAGCGCCTCCACCTCGTAGCTGAGCGGGTTGACGTGGTTGATCACCTGCAGCCAGCCGGGCATGAGCTCGACGGGGTAGAGGGCGTTCGAGGCGAAGAACAGCGGCATCGTGATCGCCTGCCCGATGCCCATCAGGCGGTCGCGGGACAGCACGAGCCCCGCGATCGTGATCGACAGGCAGCAGAAGAAGGCCGACCCCAGCAGCAGCGCGACGACCACCCCGAGCCAGTGCAGGGGGTTGGGGGACAGTGCCACCCCGAGGACGAGCGCGAGGAGCAGCACGACGACCGCCTGCGCCACGGCCCTGACCCCGGCCGCGAACGCCTTGGCGGTGACCAGGGCCATCCGCGGCGTGGGGGTGACCAGCAGCTTCGACAGCACCCCGGCGTCGCGTTCCCAGATGATCTGGATGCCGTAGAAGATCGCGATGAACAGTGCCGACTGGGCGAGGATGCCCGGGGCGAGGAAGTCCAGGTACGGGGTGTCCCCGGTCGGGATCGCGTGGATGCGGGTGAACACCTGGCCGAACACGAGCAGCCACAGCGCGGGCTGGACCGCCCGGGTGACCAGCTCGGAACGGTCGTGGCGCAGCCGCTGGAGCTCGACCAGGCACATCGTCGCGACGCGGCGGGCCGCGGTCGCGAGGGTGCCGAGCGGGCCGGGGTCCTCAGCCGAGGCGGCCGGCGGTGCGACGGGCAGCACGGACATCGCGCAGTCCTCCGGATCGGTCGGCGAGCGTGTCGCCGGTGTGGTGGCGGAACACGTCGTCGAGGGTGGCGTCGGGGCCGAGAGCGCCCCGCAGGTCGGCGGGGGTGCCCAGGGCCTGGACCCGGCCACGGTGCATGAGGGCGATCCGGTCGCACTGGGCGTCGGCCTCCTGCATCGCGTGGGTGGTGACCAGGACGGTCATCCCGGTCGCGAGGCGGATGTCGGTGATGCGGTCCCACACGCCGTCGCGGGCGACGGGGTCCAGCCCGACCGTCGGCTCGTCGAGCACGAGCACCCGCGGTGCGCTGACCAGCGCCTGGGCCAGCTCCAGGCGCCGGACCATGCCGCCGGAGTAGGTCTTGACCTGCCGGTCGGCGACGTCGAGCAGGTCGACGGCGGTGAGCACGGCGTCGACCTGGGCGTCGCGGTCGTGGCGGGGGACGTCGAAGAGCCGGGCGAACAACGCGACGTTCTCCCGCCCGGAGAGCGTGCCGTCGGCGGACAGCTGCTGCGGGACGTAGCCCAGCAGCCGGCGCACCGCGCTGCGCCGACGGGCCACGTCGATGCCGAACACCTCGATCGCGCCGGGCGGGGCGGGGAGCAGCGTCGTGATCATGCGGATCGTCGTGGTCTTGCCGGCGCCGTTCGGCCCGAGCAGGCCGAACACCTCGCCGGGCCGGACCTCGAGGTCGATGCCGTCGACGGCGACGGTGTCGCCGAAGGCCTGGCGCAGGCCGGTGCAGCGCACGGCCGGGACGTCGGCGGGGGGTCCGGCGCCGATGGCGGTCATCGAGCCTCCTCGGGGGATCGGGTGACGGGAACGGGGAGCTCGTCGAGGGTGCCGGCGAGCTTGTCGAGGATCGGCAGCGCGGCGGCGAGCACGGCCTGCTCGTCGGCGCCGAGCGTGCGCAGCCCGGCGGTGACCAGCTCGGTACGGGCGGCCCGCCAGCGGGCGAGGCGCTCCCGTGCGGCGGCGGTGAGCTCGAGGCGGGCGGCGCGGCGGTCGTCGGGATCGACGGTGCGGCACAGCAGGTCGGCGGCGACCAGCTGGTTGACCAGGGTGCTGACGGTGTTGGGCGCCAGGTGCAGCCCCCGGGCCGCCGCGGCGACGCCGATGCCGGGCTCGCGCTCGACGAGCTGCAGCAGCTCGACCTGCGCCCCGCGCAGCGGGACGGTCCCGGGGAGCTGCTCGCGCAGCCTGCGACGGACGACGCGGCGCAGCCCGAGGACCGCTGCCATCAGCTCGTCGCCACGGGGGAGGGACACGCCGGAACCATACCTCCGAGTCAGAGCTATTGCCTAATGGCAAGTATCACGTCTCGACGGGCGGCGTGCTCAGGCGGACGAGGCGTAGTACACCTGCATGACCACGCCCATCACGATCGCCGCGACCCCGACGACCAGCGCGGCGATCCACACCCCGCTCGCGCCGCGCCGGCGGGCGAGCACCGCGAGGACGATCGCGGCGAGGCCGAGTGCGTAGCCCGCCAGCGGCATGAAGTACCCGGACGCGACACCCGCGACCGCGATGACGACGGCCGCGACGGCCTGGGTCGAGGCCTGGCCCATGCCGCGCTGGGGTTCCGCCGCAGGCGCGGGGGCGGGCGTGGCGGGCTTCGGCGCGGTACGGGGCGCGGGTCGGGCGGCCGCGGGCCGGGACGTCCCGCCGCGACCCTTGCCGCCCCGGTTGTTCTTGGCCATCGCTGCCGCCCCTGCCGTCACTCGATCCGGTATCCCGACCGGGCACCACCGTACCGAGGCCGCCTCAGCGCGGTGCGCGGGCGAGGACCTCCCCGTTCGGGACGGTGAACCAGCCGTCGGGGTCGGCCGCCCAGGCCCGCCAGCCCGCGGCCATCTCCGCGAGCTCGGATGCGGACGCGATGCCGCGTTCCACCGCCTGCTGTGCCACGCGCGAGGTCGTGATGCGGTCGGCCCAGAGCCCGCCCCACCAGGCGCGCTCGTCGGGCGTCGCGTAGAGCCAGACCGACGCCGAGGCCGTGACCTCGGTGAAGCCTGCCTGCCGTGCCCAGGCGTGGAGCTTGCGGCCCGCGTCGGGGTCGGCGCCGTTCGACCGGGCCACGGCCCGGTACGTCGCGAGCCAGGCGTCCAGCCGGTCGTCGGCCGGGTACCACGTCATCGCCGCGTAGTCGGCGTCGCGGACGGCGACGACGCCGCCGGGGGCGAGGACCGACCCCATGGCGCGCAACGCCGCCACCGGGTCGGTGAGGTGCTGCAGGACCTGGTGGGCGTGCACGACGTCGTAGCGCCCGGCGCCCGGGTCCAGCGCGTACACGTCGGCGACTGCGAACTCCAGCGTCGTGATCCCGGCGCCGGCCGCGCGGGCCTCGGCGAGCGGGTCCTCGACGGGCTCGATGCCCAGCGTCCGGCCGGGCGCGACGAGCCGTGCGAGGTCGGCGGTGATCGTCCCCGGCCCGCAGCCGACGTCGAGCAGCGAGAGCCCTGGCCGCAGGTGCCCCAGCAGGTAGCCGGCCGAGTTCTGCGCAGTGCGCCAGCGGTGCGAGCGCAGGACGCTGTCGTCGTGCCCGTGGGTGTAGACGTCCTGGTCAGACACGGGTGGCCCCCTGAGGCGTCGAGACCGCCGCGTCGAGCGCCGCGCGCATCGGCTCGACCGGCCCGGCATGCCCGGTCATCAGCGTGACCTGGGCGACGGCCTGGTGCAGCAGCATCGACAGGCCGCTCACGACGGCGCAGCCCGCCACGCCCGCCGACCGGGCCAGCGGCGTCGGCCAGCCCGCGTAGACGGCATCGAGCACGGCGGTGCCGGGCGTCCAGACCGTGTCGACCAGGACGTCGGCGGCCCCGGGCGGCAGCGTCGAGACGACGACCCCCGCCCCGGCCAGGGTGCCCATGGCGACGCGCGGGTCCGCGAGATCGGCGCGCACGTCGGGGGAGACGCCCAGCCGCTCGGCGGCCGTCCGCAGGTCGGCGGCCCGGGCGGGGTCGCGGACGAGGACCCGCGGTGCGGGGTCGCCGAGGTCGCGCAGCGCCGCCAACGCCGCGCGCGCCGTGCCGCCCGCGCCGAGGACGACCGCGTCGCGTGCCGTCCGCACCCCGGCCTCGCGCAGCGCCGCGACGATGCCCGCGACGTCGGTGTTCTCGGCGACCCGGCCCGCGGCGGACAGGACGAGGGTGTTGGCCGCCCCGGTGGCCGCGGCGAGGTCCGACACCGTGTCGGCGACGTCGAGGGCGACGCGCTTGAGCGGCATCGTCAGCGACAACCCGGCCCAGGTCGCGTCGAGGCCCTCGACGAACGCGGGCAGGCCCGCCTCGTCGCACTCGTGCAGCCCGTACTCCCAGCCGGTGAGGCCGAGCGCGGCGTACGCGGCGCGATGCAGGACGGGGGACAGCGAGTGCGCGACGGGCGAGCCGAGCACGGCGGCGCGGCGCACCGGGCCGGTCTGTTCCGGGGTCGCCGGTTCCACGGGCATGTCCGGCAGTATGCGCACCGCCGCCGCGCGGGCACTACGCGGGCGGCGCACCCCAGCTGCGGAAGCGCTCGACGGTGACCTTGCCGGCGCCGGGGTCGGGCTCGCCGGCATCGGCGCGCGCCGTGAACCGCCGCACGCCGTACTCGACGCCCGCGAGCGTCATCGCCGACTCCGAGCAGCCGATGCCGTACTTGGCGCGGACCCGCTCGTCGGCGATGGTCATGCACTCCCGCGTGCGGGCTAGGAAGTCGTCGAGTGAGTACTGCGCACCCGCCTCGAAGTAGTCCTTGACGATCAGCGAGGGCGAGTAGAACGACTGCGTCGACCCGTCCGGCCAGCGGACGTCGAACAGGACATCGGGCACGGTGCTCCTCGGAGTGCGCGGCCACGCGGGGATCGGGAGGGGTCGACCGACCACGCCGTCGATCACCGACAGGTTAGGCGACGCCGGTCACCTGCGACGAGACCCCGGCCCGCGGCCCCCGCCCGGCGCTCCGGGAGACTGCGCGCGTGGCGGGGCGTGGGACGGGTGGGACGGTGCTGGTGCTCGGCGGGCGCAGCGAGATCGGGGTCGCGGTCGCCGAGCGGCTCTCGGCCGCCGGTGCCGAGCGGGTCGTCCTCGCCGCGCGGCGCAGCGCCGAGCTCGACGACGAGGAGCGCCGGATCCGCGCCGGCGGGGCGGCGGTCGAGCGCGTCGAGTTCGACGCCGACGACCTGGCCTCGCACCGGCCGCTGCTCGACGACCTCGTCACCCGGCACGGTCGTCTCGACGTCGTCGTCGTCGCGTTCGGGATCCTCGGGCAGCAGGCCCGCGCCGAGACCGACGCCGCCCACGCGGTCGAGATCGTGCACACCGACTACGTCGCCCACGTGCACGTCCTCACCCACCTGGCGCAGGTGCTGCAGGCGCAGGGAGGTGGGCGGCTCGTCGTGTACTCCTCGGTCGCGGGCTGGCGGGTCCGGCGGGCGAACTACGTCTACGGCTCGGCCAAGGCGGGCCTCGACGGCTTCGCCAGCGGGCTGGCCGACGCCCTGCACGGCAGCGGCGTGCGGATGCTGCTGGTGCGGCCGGGGTTCGTCGTCGGCCGGATGACGGCGGGCATGACGCCCGCGCCGCTGTCGAGCACGCCCGAGCAGGTGGCGGACGCGACCGTCGCCGCGATGGCGCGCGACAGTCGTGAGCTGTGGGTGCCGGCAGTGCTGCGGCCGGTGTTCTTCGGGATGCGGCTGCTGCCGCGGGCGGTGTGGCGGCGGCTGCCCCGCTGAGGGTCGCGGCCTCGCGCAACGGCCCGTGTGCGGCGCGGGGTGTGGGGCGCGGGGCGGCGCGGGGCGTGGGGTGCGGGAGTGCGGGCAGGTGCGCGGCGTGGGTTGTGTGCGGCGCGGAGTCTGGGGCGGCGCGGAGTCTGCGGCGGCGCGGGTGTGCGGCGGCGCGGGTGTGCGGGCAGGGGGCGGGCGCTGTGCGGCGTGCGGGTCCGGAGGACCGATCGCGGGCCCTGCGAGTCGGGTCGGTCCTGCCTGTGTGCCGTGGCCGACGGGGTGATCACCGGAACCGGGACATGAGCGCCGGCCGTGGCGCGGATGTCCCGCAGCTGGCGATCTCCACTGGTTGGGGCGGTGTCCCGCGGGCGCGGCGGCCCGGGTGCGGCGGCCCCGGGTGTGGCGGCCCAGATGCGGCGGCCCTGGGTGCGGCGTCTCGCCGGATGCAGCGGCCCGCTCGGGTCCAGGACACCTTGGCCGCCGGGACGCGCGGACGATCACGGCGTTGCGGTCGGGATGGCGGCCGAGCCGCGGGCTCCGCGGAGATGATCACCGAATCCGGGACGTCAACGCAGTATGCGGCGCTCATGCCCCGCCGACGACGATCATGCTCCGGCGGCTGGGGCCCAGCGGCGACGACGCAGCGGGACGACCGATGGGCACGCCGCAGGGGACGACGCAGAAGTACGACCACCAGCCACGCCGATCACGGCTCACTGCTGCTGATCGCCGAAACGGGGACATGAGCGCGGTATATGGCGTCCATGTCCCGCACACGGAGATCACCCGGGCCGCTGCGAGGCCGCCGAAGACGGCTACGACGTGGGCGCGGCTGCGTCGTGGTGATCGCCCGGACGGGTACATGAGCGCAGCATGGGTCCGTTTCCCTGACGGGGCGCTCAGCGGGTCCGTGCGGGACCGCCGATCGCGGCCCACGACCTCTGGTGATCGCCGAAACGGGGGCGTGAGCGCGGTATTCGGCGTCCATGTCCCGCACCCGGCGATCACGGGGTCTGTACGGGACCGCCGGCCGCGGTCCATGACGCGGGTGATCGCCAAAACGGGGACGTGAGCGCGGTACATGGCGCCTATGTCCCGGACACGGCGAGCACCCGGGCCGGTGGGGGACCGGCGGCCACGCTCGATGATGCTGGTGATCGCGGAAGGGGGGACGTCGAGCGCGGTATCCGGCGTTCATGTCCCGCATCCGGCGATCACCCGGGCTGGGTGGGGCCGCCGGCCACGGCCCACGACGCGGTGATCGCCAAAACCGGGACATGAGCGCGGTATGCGGCGTCCATGTCCCGCACACGGCGATCACTCCGGGTCCGCGCCGATCACAGGACCCTTGGACCCTGGACGCAGGACCGCAGGGCCGCTCGACGCGCACGACTTCGCAGCCGAGCTGCACCCCGCTGCCGCTACGGCCGCCGCCCGGCACGGCCGCCCGCCGCGACCGCCGCCGTCTGCCTCGGTCCGCCACCTGCTTCGGCCCGCCCGCTGCGACCTCGGCTACGGCACCCGGACGGGACCTGGGTCTAGGTCGCGGCGGGTGGGGCACCCGCGGCGGGCTGCGCCGTCGCGCCGGGCGCGGACGCGGGCGGAGCCGTGGCGGAGGCCTGCTCCGCGGACGGTGCCGGCGGTGGGGTCGGGGCGGTGCGCTCCTCGGCGTCGGCCCGCAGCTCGGCCTTGAGGATCCGCGTGGACTGGCCGAGGCTGCGCGCCGCGTCGGGCAGCCGTTTGGCGCCGAACAGCAGCATCGCGACACCGATCACGATCAGCCAGTGCCACCAGCTCAACTCACCCATGACGGTTCCTCCTCACCATGACCGCGTGCCGGTCGGCCGCGTTCCAGTCTGCCTTCCGCAACGCCGTGGCGGCGGGCCGGGTGCGAATTCATCGGTGCATCGAGGCAAATCCGGCGGAATTATGCAGCGTGATTTCCGCGAATCGTCGCCATTGCGCCGCCGATGCGACCGTTCTCCTTTTCACGACGTTCGTGCGTGCTGTCCGGGACGCGGCGCGGCACGGCGGGACGAGCCGGTCAGGAAGGTCGCGACCCGCCCGGGCCGGTCGTTCCGGACGGGCTCCGGCCTGGTAGACACGCACGGGTGAAGGTGAAAGGTGCGCTCGGCCGACTGGTCGTGATGATCGTCGCGGCCGGGCTCGTCGGCGCCGCGATCGCGTTCCCGTTGGTCGGCGGGGCCGGGGTGGTGGCGGGGCAGGTCGCCGATTCCGCGGTGGGCTCGACGAGCGACCTGGAATCGGGCGTCATGCCCGCGGCGACGACGGTGACCGATTCCGCCGGCACGCCGATCGCGTACCTCTTCGACCAGTACCGCATTCCCGTCCCGGCCGACCGCATCTCGCCCGCGATGAAAGCGGCGATCGTCGCGATCGAGGACAGACGTTTCTTCGAGCACGGCGGTTTCGACCCGCTCGGCGCTGCCCGGGCGCTCGTCAACAACTCCAACGGCGGCGCGACGCAGGGTGCCTCCACGCTGACCGAGCAGTACGTCAAGAACTACGACCTCTACGTCGCCGCGCGCACCGAGGCCGAACGGCGGGCGGCCGTCGCCCCGAGCTATGCCCGCAAGCTCAAGGAGGCCGAGCTGGCGATCAGCCTCGACCACCGGGTGAGCAAGGACGACATCCTCGCCGACTACCTGAACATCGTGTACTTCGGGAACGGGGCCTACGGGGTCGGCGCCGCGGCGCAGGCGTACTTCGGGACCACCGCCGACCGGCTGACGGTCGCGCAGGCCGCGCTGCTCGCGGGCATGGTCCAGAGCCCCACCGAGTACGACCCGATCCACCACCCGGAGGCGGCGACGGGCCGGCGCAACGTCGTGATCGAGCAGCTGCGCCAGCAGGGCTCGGTCGACGCCGGCCAGGCAGCGGCGGCGGCCGCCGAGCCGCTCGGCGTCGCCGCGGTGCCCACCGCGCCCGCGGAGGGCTGCATCGGCGCGGGCGACGCCGGGTTCTTCTGCTCCTACGTCGTGTCGTACCTCGCGCAGTCGGGGATCACGCAGGACCAGCTGGAGTCGGGCGGGTTCACGATCCGCACCACGCTCGACCGCGGGGCGCTCGACAAGCTCAAGGCCGCGGTCGACGGGCAGGTGCCGCCGACGCAGCCCCACGTCGCCGACGTCATCTCCGTGATCACGCCTGGTGCCGACGGCCACCACGTCCTCGCGATGGCCGCGAACCGGACCTACGGCAACAAGCCCGGGCAGTCCAGCTACGGCCTGCCCTACGTCCCGGAGAACATGGGCGCCGGGTCGGTCTACAAGATCTTCACGGCGGCGACCGCGCTCGAGCAGGGCGCGCTCGGGATCAACACCGTCATCCCCGTGCCGCCCAGCGGGTACACCTCGCCGATCTACCGGGGACCGAGCGGCACCCCGATCCCGGTCCGCAACGACGGCAACTACGCCGACCAGCTGCCGCTCACCGACGCGCTGGCGGAGTCGCCGAACACGGCGTTCGTCAAGCTGGAGGAGACGACGGGGGTGCCGCCCGTCGTCGACATGGCCGAGCGGCTCGGCCTCACGTCACTGGCGACGACGCCGGCGTCCCGCGCGCCGGGCGCACCGTCGATCGGCGACGTCGCCCGCCGGCAGCGGCAGGCGTCGTTCACCCTCGGGGTCTCGCCGACGAGCTCGCTGGAGCTGGCCAACGTGATGGCGACGCTGGCCAGCCACGGGACGTGGTGCCCGCCGAGCCCGGTGCTGTCGGTGACCGACCGGTCCGGTGTGCCCGTCACGGTCACCCAGCCCGCGTGCAAGCAGGTGCTCGACCCGGGGATCGCCGACACCCTGATGAACGGGCTGAGCCGCGACGACGCTCCGGGCGGGACGTCGGCCGCCGCCGCCGGGTCCGAGGGCTGGGACCGGCCGGTGGCGGCGAAGACCGGGACGACGCAGGAGTACAAGTCCGCCGCGTTCGTCGGGGCGACGCCGCAGCTCGCGGGCGCTGCGATCGTGTTCGACGACAGCAACGCCCCGCGCCCGATCTGCGACGGCACCCCGCCGTTCAGCTGCGGGTCCGGCAACATCTACGGCGGCAAGGTGCCCGCCCGGACCTGGTACCGCGGCGTCGGCGACATCCTCGCGGGACAGCCCGTCGTGCCGCTGCCCCCGCCCGACCCGCGCTACCTCGGTCAGCAGCCCTGACGCCGGCCCCCGGTCAGGACCACGCAGCAGCGCCCGGGTGCGGGGTCGAGGACGGCCGTCGTCGCGTCGGCGCCGCGCTCGGCGAGCACCGCACCCACGAGGTGCAGGCTCATCCCGCAGGTCAGGTCGGGATGGTCGACGGCGAGCCGGTGGAACGGGCAGTTCGCGAGCGTCGTGACCGCGCCCTCGTCCCGTGGCTCGAAGCCCAGCGCGGCCAGGACGGTGAGTACGTCGTCGCCGCTCTCGCGGGCAGCCTGCGTGCCCGCGGCCGCGGCGGCGGTGCGCACGGCCTCGCGGATCGGTGTGCCGTGGGATGCCGAGTCCTCCGCGGCGGCGGCGAGCACCGCCGCGGCCAGGGCGTAGCGACGGTCGGGGACGGTGACGTCGAACTCCCGCGCGGAGCGGCGGTACAGCTTGGTCGGGCGCCCCGCGCCCGGTCCGCGCCGGGTGCCCAGTCGGCGGAACTCGGTGTCGAGCAGCCCGTCGGCGGCCAGCCGGTCGAGGTGGAACTTGGCGGTGTGCCGGGGCAGGCCGGTCGCGGCCGCGGCCTGGTCGCGGCTCACCGGTTCCGGCTGCGCGACGACGTAGCGGTAGAGGGCACGGCGCTGGGGTTCGGCGAGCGCGCTCACGCTCTCGATCTGCGCGGCCAGGTCCGGCACGGACCGCCTCCTTCTAAAGGACAGAACTGTTGACGCAAGAGAAGTCCGGGTTCTAACGTTAAGCGTAGCGTCCTTTAGAAAATGGGGGTACCGCATGAACGGCGACAGCGCTCTGGCCGAGGCGGTCGTACGACCGCTGCGGGTGGTCCCGCCGGACTCGGGAATCGATCTCGGCCGGGCCGAGCGCGCCGCCCGGGACTTCCTCGTCGCGCTGGGTGTCCCCGTCGACGGCGACGCCACCGCCGGCACCCCCGGCCGGATGGCCCGCGCCTACGCCGAGATGTTGGCGCCGCGGTCGTTCGACCTCACGACGTTCGCCAACGACGAGGGCTACGACGAGCTGGTCCTCGCCCGCAGCATCCCCGTGCAGTCGGTGTGCGAGCACCACATGCTGCCCTTCGTCGGTGTCGCGCACGTCGGCTACCTGCCCGGCGAGCGGATCCTGGGGCTGTCCAAGCTCGCCCGCGTCGTCGAGCTGTTCGCCCGGCGGCCGCAGGTGCAGGAACGCCTGACCAAGCAGGTCGCGGACTGGCTCGACTCGCAGCTCGCGCCGCGCGGGGTCGGGGTCGTCGTCGAGGCCGAGCACATGTGCATGTCGCTGCGCGGGGTGCGGGCCGACGGCACGAGCACGATCACCTCGACGTTGCTCGGCACCCTGCGCGAGGATCCGCGCTCGCGCGCCGAGTTCCTCGCGCTGACGATGCCACGACCAGGAGGCGGACATGTCTGAGGCGGGTTCGGGCCGAACCGTCGTCGTCGCGGGCGGTGGGCTCGCCGCCGCGAAGACGGCGGAGGCGTTGCGCGGCGAGGGGTTCGAGGGCTCGATCGTGCTGGTCGGGGCGGAGGCCGTCGTGCCGTACGAGCGCCCGGCGCTGTCCAAGGGCTATCTGCAGGGCAGCGCCGAGCGCGCGTCGCTCGACGTGCACCCGGCGGACTGGTACGCCGACAACGCCGTCGACCTGCGGCTCGGCGCGGCCGTCACGGCCCTGGACGTCGCCGGGCACGCGATCACGACGGCCGACGGCGACCGCACCCGCTACGACACGCTCGTCCTCGCCACCGGCTCGCGCGCCCGCCGGCTCGACCTCCCGGGCGCCGAGGCGGCCGGGGTCCACCACCTGCGCGACGTCGGCGACAGCGAGCGGCTGCGCGCCGCGCTGCACCCGGGTGCGCGGGTCGTCGTCGTCGGCGGCGGGTGGATCGGGCTGGAGACGGCGGCCGCCGCGGTCACGGCCGGTGCGCAGGTGACCGTCGTGGAGGTGGCGGAGCTGCCGCTCGTGCGGGTGCTCGGGCCGGAGGTCGCCCGGGTGTTCGCCGACCTGCACCGGGCGCACGGCGTCGACCTGCGCTGCGGTGTGGGGGTGCGCGACGTCGTGGCAGGGGACCGTGGCGAGGGCGCGAACGTCGTGCATCTCGACGACGGCACCGCGCTGCCGGCCGACGTGGTCGTCGTCGGCATCGGGGCGGCGCCGAACGTCGAGCTCGCCCGCGACGCGGGCCTCGAGCTCGGCGGTCGCGACACCGGCGGCGGGGTGTGCGTCGACGAGCACCTGCGTACCTCGCACCCCGACGTGCTGGCCGTCGGCGACCTCGCCGCGGCGTGGAACCCGTTGCTGGGCAGGCGGATCCGCGTCGAGCACTGGGCCAACGCGCTCAACCAGCCCGCGGTCGCCGCGCGCACCGCGCTGGGCGTGCCCGCGTCCTACGACCGGCCGCCGTACTTCTACACCGACCAGTTCGAGCTCGGGATGGAGTTCACCGGCTGGTTCGACCCGACCCAGCCCTACGAGCTCGTCGTGCGCGGCGATCTCGACAGTCGCGAGTTCGTGGCGTTCTGGCTGGTGGAGGGCGTCGTCGCGGCCGCGATGAACGTGAACGTGTGGGACGTGACCGAGCATCTGGGACTGCTCGTCCGCAGCCGGGCGACGCTGCCCGCCGCACACCTGGCCGACCCGGCGGTCGCCCTCGCCGATCTCGCCGAGGGCTGATCAGAGCCGGTCGAGGGCCTGGGTGAGGTCCGCGACGAGGTCGCGGGGGTCCTCCAGGCCGACCGAGAACCGCAGGTGTCCCCACCGCCGGAACTCCGGCGGGTAGAACCGGGCGCGCTCGTCGTCGGCCGCGACGTGCACGATCAACGACTCGTCGTGTCCCAGCGACACCGCGGACGTGATCACCCGCAGGTCGGCGACGAACCGGTTCTGAGCGGCGGCGTCCCCGCGCACGGCGAAGGCGAGCATGCCGCCGAAGCCGCCGTCCAGGGTGCGTACCGCGAGCGCGTGCTGGGGGTGCGAGGCCAGGCCCGGGTAGGCGACGTAGGCGACGCGCGGGTCGGCCTCCAGGAACTCGGCCAGCTCCAGCGCCGACGCGCAGTGCCGGCGCATCCGCAGCGGCAGCGTCACGGCGCCGCGCATGATCAGCCACGCGTTGAACGGACTGATCGTGGCGCCCGCGTTGACCATCGCCTCGGCCCGGAGCCGCTCGACGAGCTCGGCGCGCCCGATCACGGCTCCGCCCATCGCGTCGCCGTGCCCGTTGACGTACTTCGTCAACGAGTGCACCACGAGGTCCGCGCCCAGCGCGAGCGGGCGCTGCAGCACCGGTGTCGCGAAGGTGGCGTCGACGCTGAGCAGCGCACCCGCGTCGTGCGCGATCGCCGCGACCGCCTCGACGTCGGTGATCCGGGTCGTCGGGTTCGCCGGTGTCTCGACGTGGACGAGCCGGGTCCGCGGGCGGATCGCCGCCCGGACGGCCTCCGGGTCCGACGAGTCGACCAGCGTCGCGGTGATCCCGTACTTGCGCGGCAGCAGCTCGGTGAGCAGTCGGTACGTCGCGACGTAGGTGACGTCCGAGCAGACGACGTGGTCGCCCGCCTCCAGGAACGTGAACAGGACCGCGTGCAGCGCGCCGACGCCGCTGGCCAGCGCGACGGCCGCCTCGCCGCCGTCGAGGGCGGCGAGCTTGTCCTCGAGCCAGCCCTGGTTGGCGCCGCCGTTGCGGGTGTAGAGCGCCGTGTCGGTGCCCGACCACGACAGCTGCGACGGGTCGTCGGGCAGCGCGTAGGAGTTGGCGGCGACGATCGGGCGGCGGATGGCGCGCGTCCCGGGGTCGACGTCGTTGCCCGCGTGGACGGCGAGCGTGGCGAGGTGGGGTGGCTCCTGCATACGCTCGTTCTAGCCCTGGCACGGGATCCACGGGCGCGGGGGAGGGGCCGGTGGCGGAACGGCACGAGCCGGTCGTCCATGAGTCGGTCGTCGAGGAACAGATCCGGTTGGCCGCCGAGCGCGGCGCGTTCGAGAACCTGCCGGGCAAGGGCAAGCCCCTGCGCCTCGACGGCCCCGACGACGACAACTGGTGGGTCCGGCGCTGGATCGAGCGCGAGGGTCTGTCCGGCGACGCCCTGCTGCCCACATCGTTGTTGCTGCGCAAGGAGATCCAACGGCTGCCCGGCACCGTCGCGGCGCTGCGCGAGGAGGCCGAGGTCCGGGCGGTGGTCTCGGACCTGAACCGGCGGATCGCCGGCTGGCTGCTGGCGCCGACGCCGCCGAACGTGCCGCTGTCCCCGGTCCGTGCCGACGACGTCGTCGCGGACTGGCGGCGTGTCCGCGCAGGTGGCGGTGACGGGGCCGCCGATGAAGTTCGACACCCGGTAGAAGACGTGGCGGAGGGGTCGGGCAGAGTGGGCGGTGCCGTCGACACCGACCCGGGAGCCGCACCGATGACCGCCACCTCGCCGACCGCGCCGACCGACCCGACCAGGCTGTCCGGGCCCGCCCGGGCGTTCCGCGCCGTCGCGATCGCCGAGGCGTGCTCCTGGCTGGGCCTGCTGATCGGGATGTTCGTCAAGTACGTCGTCGTGTTCGACGACATCGGGGTGAAGATCTTCGGCCCGATCCACGGCGCGCTGTTCGTCGCCTACCTGGTGGTCACCGTCGTCGCGGCCCGACGCCTGGAGTGGTCGCTGCGCACGACGCTCCTGGCCCTCTTCGCGAGCATCCCGCCGCTGTTCACGCTGTGGTTCGAACGGTGGGCGATGCGCACCGGCCGGCTCGCCGTGCGACGCTCCGCGTCGGCCGTCGCGCCGGCCTGACCCCGGCGCTCAGGAGGTGTCGCCCAGCGTCCAGTACACCGGCCGCAGCAGGTCGGCCAGCTTCCTGCCGCGTACCGCGATCGCGAACCCGGGGACCTGGTCGAGCAGCGCGTCGGGGGCCGTCGGGACGGGGACGACGCGGCGCGCGTCGTCGAGCCCCGGGCCCGCGGCGAAGAAGTCGTCGAGCACCTCGGCCAGCGGCGGCGCCGCCGGCTCCTCGGCACCCGGACCCGCCGGTCCCGTGGCGTCGTGCGCCGCGACCGCCGCCCGGCGCGAACGCAGGTTGGCCAGCAGCGTCTCGCGGTCGCGCCCACGCAGCGCCAGCACCTCGAACGGGTCGGCGTCGAACCGCTCGGCGAGCAGGTAGAACACCGCCGCGAGGTGCTTGCAGGGAACCGCGTGGTCGGGACATGAGCAGTCCATCACGAGGTCGCGACCGTCGGCGGGGAACAGGGCCAGCCCCAGCGTCGCGAACAGGCCCTCGATCTCCGGCGGCATCGAGCCGGCGAGCAGCGTCGCGGCGTACCAGGCGTCGGCCGCCAATGCCTCCTCGACGCGCGCCCATTCCGGCTTCCCGTACGTCGTGACGCCGATCCGCACCCGGTAGGGCTCCGGGCGGCTGCCCTGCACGGTCGCGGTCACCGAACCGGGGTCGACGCGCATGTCGAGCGTCTGCCCGGCGCGGGCGTAGCTGCGCCCGCGGGCGAGGCGCCCACCCGCGACGAGGCTCTCGAGGACGGCCAGAAACCGGGCCGACCACCACGTGCGCGCCACCGCGCCGCGCGTCGCGTGGATCTGGATGCCACCGGTGACCGGACGCGGCCTGCCGCCGGCGTCGGCGTCGCGCCACCAGAACGGGTCGGGTTCACGCGCCACGGGGCACCCCCTGCCCGTCGGGATCGTCGGCCGGGTCGGCGAGCGCGTCGCCGCTGAGCGCGAAGACCTCGCGCAGCCTCTCGGTCGAGAGGTCGGCCAGCTCGCCCACCCAGTTCTCGCCGTCGCCGATCACCTTGCCCGACAACGCCTTCTTCGAGGTGATCAGGTCGTCGATGCGTTCCTCGACGGTGCCGGGGCAGACGAGCGTGCGGACCTGCACGTTGCGCCGCTGCCCGATCCGGAACGCCCGGTCGGTGGCCTGGTTCTCGACGGCCGGGTTCCACCAGCGGTCGAGGTGGACGACGTGCGAGGCCGCCGTGAGCGTGAGGCCGGTGCCGCCCGCCTTGAGCGACAACAGGAAGATCGCCGGCCCGTCGGGGGACTGGAAACGCTCGACCATCTCGTCGCGGCGCTTCTTCGGGGTGCCCCCGTGCAGGTAGAGGACCTCCTGGTCGAAGCGCCCGGACAGGTGCGGCACCAGCATCGAGGCGAACTCGGCGTACTGGGTGAAGCACAGCACCTTGTCGCCCTCGGCGAGGATGCTCTCCAGGATCTCCTCGAGCCGGGTGACCTTGCCCGACCGCCGGCCGATCGGCGAGCCGTCGTGCAGCAGCTGTGCCGGGTGGTTGCACACCTGCTTGAGCTTGGCCATCGCGGCCAGCACGTTGCCGCGACGGGCGATGCCGTCGGTGCCCTCGATGCGGTCGAGCATGTCGTCGACGACGGTCCGGTACAGCGACGCCTGCTCGCGGGTGAGCCGGTAGTGCTGGGTGATCTCGATCTTCTCCGGCAGGTCGTCGATCACGCCGGGGTCGGTCTTGACCCGGCGCAGCAGGTAGGGCGCGACGAGCCGGCGCAGCAGCGCGGCGGCCTCGTCGTCGCCGTAGCGCTCGACGGGGATCGCGAAGCGCTGCCGGAAGCGCTCGGCGCTGCCGAGCATGCCGGGGTTGAGGAAGTCCATCACCGACCACAGCTCGGCCAGCCGGTTCTCGATCGGGGTCCCGGTGAGCGCGACCCGGTGCCCGGCCGCCAGCCTGCGGACCGCCCTCGCGGACGCGGCCAGGCTGTTCTTGACCATCTGCGCCTCGTCGAGCACCACCCGGTGCCATCCGCGGCGCTCCAGCAGCTCGACGTCGCGCACCAGGGTGCCGTAGGTGGTGACGACGACATCGGCGGCCGCGGCGGCTGCGTCGAACTCCTCGCCGGCGCCGCGGTCGCCGCCGTGGTGGACGAGCACCCGCAGGCGGGGCGCGAACCGGGCCGCCTCGCGCTCCCACGTGCCGACCAGCGACATCGGGCAGACCAGCAACGTCGGCGCGTGCCGGTCGGCGTCGCGCTCGTAGGACTCCAGCGCGAGCAGCTGGACGGTCTTGCCCAGGCCCATGTCGTCGGCCAGGCAGGCGCCGAGCCCGAGCGCGGACAGGAACGCGAGCCACGACAGCCCGCGCTGCTGGTAGGGCCGCAGCGTGGCGGTGAACCACGACGGCGGCTCGACCGGGCTGAGCGTGTGCTCGGCCGAGCCGTTGATGAGGTCGCCGAGCCAGCCGGTGGCCTCGACGCCGGTGACGGGCAGTGGCGCGTCGGCGGGCGGGGCCGCGGCCATGGCGACGACCTCGCCCGCGCTGCGCCGTCGCCCGGCGTTGCGGCGCATGAACTCCAGGCCGGCGCGCAGCTGGTCGGGGTCGACGGTCACCCACTGGCCGCGCAGCCGTACGAGCGGAGCCTTGGTGGCGACGAGCTCGGCGATCTCGTCCTCGTCGAGGATCTCGTCGCCGACGGCGAGCTGCCAGCGGAACGCGGCGAGCTCCTCGCGGCCCAGCCCGCCCCGGACGACGACGCCGGGCGCGGCGGTCGAGCTCGCCGAGAGCCGTAGGCCCAGCCGGCGACTGCCGTCCCACCCCGCGGGGAGCTCGACGTCGAACCCCTCGGCGAGGAGCCTGCCGGCGACCTCGGTGAGGAACTCGGCGGCGCCCTCGACGTCGAGCGGCAGGACCTCGGGGCAGGCCGACCGCAGCGCCCGCGTGAGCCGCGGGTAGACCAGCGCGGCGCGGCCGAGCTCGGCCAGCAGCAGCTCCTGCGGTTCGCCGATGAGCCGGGTCAGCGTCGTGCCCGCGCCGTCCCAGATCCGGGCCGCGGGCACGAGCAGACTCGGGTCGTCGGTGGAGCGCAGCGAGAACTGCAGCTCCCACCTGGTGCCGTCCCCGGTCTGGTCGGTGCTCGGCGCCAGCTGGTTCTCGGGATCGGCCGGGTCGTCGAGCACCGGGATCTCGGCCAGCCGGAACGACGCCCGCGCCGGGCCCGCGGCGTCGGCCCCCACCTCGTCCCACGCCGCGACGGCGCGGGCCAGCTCGTCGAGCTCCGGGCGCCCGACGCCGGCGGCACCGCCGATCCGCCCGTCCGGGGAGACGAGCGCGGTGAGCCACGACTCGGCGACTGGCGCGACGGCGGGCGCCCGGCCCCGCCGCGGCGGCAGGACGGCGACGGGTTCGTCGGCACGGGCCAGCCGGTCGCGCACCGCGGCGTCGGTGAGGACGGCGAGCGCGTCGGTGAGCAGGGTGTGGGGGTCGTGGCCGCGGACGTCGGGCGGGGCGCCGGGACCCGACCGGGGGCGGCGCTCGGCCCGCCCGACCGGTGGCACACCCGCGACCAGGCTCTCGAAGGCCACCGCGTCGAGGCCCTGGACGACGGGCCGCCAGCGCGCGTACGCGACGCCGCCCTCGCCGGCGGCGAGCGTCGGCAGGACGCGGCCACGACCGGCGAGGTCGTCGGCGAGGTCGAGCACCGCGCGCAGGTGCGCGACGGAGGCGCCGTAGCGGACCTCGGGGACCGGGTCGCGCAGCTCCGCCGCGTCGACCGCCAGCGCCGGCACCGTCCACGGCAGGAGCTCGGGTGCCGCCCGCGGGCGCCGCACCGGCCCCGTCCGGACGAGCTCGGGCGAGGCCAGCGGACCCGAGGGCCGGCCCGGCAGCAGCAGCACCAGGGACGCTGCCTTGCCGGGGTGCAGCGCCGCGAGCTCGCCCGACGGCACCGCGAACGGGTGTGGGCGGGCCGTGCGCAGCGACCGGGCGCTGGTGGTGGCCGGCCGCTCGCCGTCCTCGGCCCACAGCAGCACTCCCCGGCCGGGGGACCACAGGGCATGGACGACGAGCACCCGGACAGGCTACGACCGCCCACCGACGATCTCCGGCGGGCGCCGGGGTCGTGAGCGGCGATGGTCGCTCCAGCGACCATCGCCGCTCACGGGCTGTACTCCGGGTGCTTCTCGATCCAGCTCCGGATGAAGGGGCAGTCCGGGCGGACGCGCAGCCCGCGGGCACGGGCGGCGTCGAGCGCGCCGCGGGCCAGCACCCCGCCGAGGCCGCGACCGCCGAACCGGTCGTCGACCTCGGTGTGGGTGAACACGATCAGCCCGTCGTCCAGCGTGTAGAAGGCGCGGCCCGCGACCTCGTCGCCGACGAGGACCTCGAAGCGGGACCGCTCGGGGCGGTCAACGACGACCGGCGCGGGCTCCGCCACGTCGGTCACGACGTCGCCCCGCCCAGGTCGCCGTGCGGGACGTAGCTCGCCGGGATCACGCCGAGCTTGCCCTTCTGGTAGTCCTCGAAGGCCTGCAGCACCTCGGCCTTGGAGTTCATGACGAACGGGCCCGCCCACGCGACCGGCTCCTGGATCGGGCGGCCGCCCAGCACGACGACGTCGAGGCCCGCCAGCCGCGACTCCTGCTTGTTCGCCCCGTTGACGGTGATGACGTCGCCCGGCCCGAGCACGACGAGCTGTCCGGTCTCGATCGGCTGCCCGTCGGGCCCGATGCTGCCCGCGCCGGAGAGCACGTAGACCAGCGCGTTGAAGTCGCGGCGCCACGGCAGCCGCAGCTGCGCGCCGGGGCTGATCGTCGCGTGCATCATCGCCATCGGGGTGCGGGTCGAGCCGGGACCGGTGTGCCCGGCCAGCTCACCGGCGATGACCCGGATCAGGGCGCCGCCGTCGGCTGTGGTGAGCAGGGCCGCCTCGGCCGCCCGCAGGTCCTGGTACTTCGGCTCGCTCCACTTCTCCGCCCTGGGCAGGTTCACCCACAGCTGCAGTCCGTGGAAGAGGCCGCCGCTCGCGACGAGCGCCTCCGGGGGCCGCTCGATGTGCAGCAGCCCGCTGCCCGCGGTCATCCACTGCGTGTCGCCGTCGGAGATCGTCCCGCCGCCGCCGTGGGAGTCCATGTGCTCGAAGGTGCCGTCGATGATGTAGGTGACGGTCTCGAAGCCGCGGTGCGGGTGCCACGCCGTGCCCTTCGGCTCACCGGGTGCGTACTCGACCTCGCCCATCTGGTCCATGTGCAGGAACGGGTCGAGGTCGCGCAGGTCCACACCGGCGAAGGCGCGGCGGACCGGGAACCCCTCGCCCTCGTAGCCGGTCGGCGCGGTGGTCACCGAGCGGACGCGGCGGTCCAGGTCGGTGGGCCCGGCTTCGGGAACCCGGGCGAGCGTGGTGATGTCGGCGACGGTGACGGCCGGCATGGCGACCTCCTCGTGTCGTGAGCACCCTCTGTCAGTTGAGCGTGCAACTATCTCGTCGAACGGTGCCGGGGCTCCCGGCATTCCCGGCCCGTTCAGACGAGCGCGGTCCGCAGGTGCGCCCCGAGCGCCGCGCCGTCGGCGACCGACTGCCCGTGGCTGAACGCCAGCACGGAGTGGTCCACCTCGGCGAGGCGGCGGACCGTCTGCCGGCAGAGCCGCGCGTCGTTGCACAGCGCCCGCGGCGAGACCCGCATCCGTCCGACGTTCATCAGCGCGTCCCCGACGACCAGCACCCCGCTCGGCTCGTGCAGCAGGGCGACGTGGCCGGGGGTGTGCCCGGCCGTCGCGAGCACGTGCAGCCCGCCGTCGAGCGCCTGGCCGTCGGTGAGCTCCTCGGCGACCGCCACCGGCGGGAATGTCCCCTTGCCGAGCCGGGCCATGATCCGCCCGCCCCGTGTCGACGGGTCGAACCGCGGACCGGCCCCGGCCAGGGCGAACGAGACGTCGTCACCGTGCAGCGCGACCGGGGCGCCGGTCGCGGCGGCGAGGGCGGCGGCACCGCCCGCGTGGTCGGGATGGGCGTGCGTGACGACGATGCGCCGGACGTCCGACGGCGTCCGCCCGATCGCGGCCAGACCCGCGAGCACCCGCTTCGGTGCTCCCGGCAGCCCCGTGTCGACGAGCGTGACCTCGCGCCCCGGGCCCTGGGTGAAGACGAACGTGTTGAGCCACGGGCCGCGGACCGTGGGCAGCCGCCACGCTCCCTCGGCGAGCGGTACGGCGAGCGGATGGGCCATGTCGTCGCAGCGTAGACCCGCCACAATGGACCGGTGCCCGCGATGAGCGACGACGACCGGCGCGCCCGGGTGGCCGCGTCCCCGGTGGCCCGGCTGGCCACCCTGCGCGCCGACGGCACCCCGCGCCTCGTCCCGGTGACGTTCGTGCTGCTCGACGGCCTGCTGTGGAGCGCGGTCGACGACGTCAAACCCAAGAGCGGCAGGCGGTTGGCCCGGCTCGACGACGTCGACCGGGACCCGCGGGCGGCCCTGCTCGTCGACCACTACGACGACGACTGGGACCGGCTGTGGTGGGTGCGCGTCGACGGCACCGCCGAGATCCGCGACGCCCCCGCGTGCCGCCCCGCACTGGACGCGCTCGCGGCCAAGTACCCCCGCTACCGCGACGCCCCGCCGCCCGGCCCGGTGCTCGTCCTCACGCCGGAGCGCTGGGCGGGCTGGACGGCGCGGTGAGGCCGGCCACGAAGGCCGCCACCGCGGCGAGGGTGTCGTCGCGGCGTTCCAGGTGCGGAGAGTGGCCGCAGTCGAGCAGCAGCAGCTCGACCGGGCCCGCCGCGAGATCGCGGACCGCCTCGACGTGGGCGACCGTGCCGTAGACGTCGGCCGTGCCCTGGATCGCCAGTACCGGGCAGGTGATCCGCGGCAGCTCGCCGGTGATGTCCCAGGACCGGAACCCCGGGTCCAGCCACACGCCGACCCAGTTGCCGAACATGACGTCCGGGTCGTCGTGGTGGCGGGCCATCCGCGCGCGCAGGGCGCCGTCGTCGAACGCCGCGCGGGTCGTGGCGATCGAGGCGAGCCCGCCGTCCTCCACGAACACGTGGGGCGCGAGCACCGCAACGCCGGTCAACGGCAGCTGCGACGCCGCCGCCAGCAGCGCGATCGAGCCGCCGTCGCTGTGTCCGACCAGGATCGGGGACGCGATGCCGAGCGCGGCCAGCACGGCGGGCAGCACCTCCCGGGCTTCCACGTGCATGAAGTCGGTCCCGCGCGGCGCGGCGGGCGGACCGGAGCGGCCGTGCCCGAGCCGGGAGAAGGCGACGGTGCGCCGCCCGGTCGCGGCCGCGAGG
>NZ_BPRG01000199.1:121800-131891 GCF_036984265.1 Pseudonocardia sp. D17
CGCGGTGGAAGCCGCGCCACAGCCCGACCGAGCCGAGGCCCTCGTGCAGCAGCACCAGCGCGGGTTCGGCGCCGGGGACGTCCTCGTACTCGTACCGACCGCCGCCGACCTCGATCGTCGCCGGAACCACCGCCTCCTGCACGAGCCGATGATAGGTGGTGGGGTTAACGACCGTTCACACCGTCGTCCGGGGGCGCGGACAGCCGCGCGACGAGGGTGCGCGGGGCGATCTCCCGGTAGGCGTCGAGGACGATCTCGGCGATCTCGTCCCAGTCGACGGGCACGTCGAGCCACACGCCGAGCCAGCCCCGGCCGCCGACGTAGGGCGGGCGGAAGTACCGGTCCGGGTGCGCGGCGACGAGCGCCTCCTGCGCCCCGGGCGGGGCGGCGCACCAGAAGGCGACCCGGTCGTCGTGATGGTGATCGGCGTAGGTGACGAAGACCTTCCGGACGAACCACGTCGGCTCGCCGTGGCTCGTCCGCTCGGTGACCCCCGGCAGCGCCGTGCACAGGGCGCGCAGCCGGCCGAGCGGGTCCGGGTCGGCGTCGATGGCGTTCACGCACGTCACCCTCCCGTGCGCAGCCGCGACACCGCCAGTCCGGAGGTGCTCCGACGCCAGCGGCGCCCCTACGATTGCGCCCGACTACGACGGCGCCACTGGGGCCGTGACCCGGGGAGGCGACGCTGCAGGGACGGGACGGCATGGCCGCCGCGATGATCGACGCGGCGCCCGTCGGCCTGTTCGCCCTCGACGCCGCCGGGTCCGTGCTGGTCTGGAACGCGACCGCGGCCGAGCTCACCGGGCTGGCCGCGGAGCGGGTACTGGGGCGCAACGGGTTCGGTGCGCAGCGGGCGACCGACGCCGTCGTCGACACCGATGTCGCCGCGTCGGTGATGGCGCAGCTGTCGGCGGGCCGGCGCGTCGAGGGCCGGTTCCCCGCGGCGGTGCCGTCCGGCCGGGTGCTGTGGTTCCGCGCGGTGCCGCGCACCGGGCCGGGGCCCGCCGTCGTCGGCGTACTGCGGGACCTGTCGGAGAGCCGGGTCGGCGACGAGGCCTTCGCGCTGCTCGACGCGTTGTGGGAGACCGCCCCCGTCGGGCTGGCCTACTTCGACACCGAGCTGCGCTACCGCCGGGTCAACAAGGCGGTCGCGACGATCGACGGCGGCACCGCCGACGACCGCATCGGCCGCACGCTGGAGGAGGCGCACGGCGAGACCGGGGCCCGGATCACCGCACTGCTGCGCGAGGTGCTCGCCGACGGCAGGCCACGGCTGCGCACCCGGATGACCGGGCGGCTGTGGCACGGGCGCGGTCCGGAGAAGTCCTGGACCATCGACGCCTACCCGGTCCGCGACGAGGGCGGGGCGGTCATGGGCGTCGGGCTCGTCGTCATCGACGTCACCGACGCCGACCGCACCCGTGAGGAGCTGGCCGACGTCGCCGCGCAGCGGCAGCGGCTGCTCACCCGGTACCAGAGCCTCGTCGAGGCGACCAGCGCGGCGGTGTGGATCCGGGCCGCCGACGGCAGCGCCGTCGAGGACTCGCCGAGCATGCGGGCCATCACCGGCCAGCGCCGGGAGGAGTACCTGGGCTGGGGGTTCCTCGACGCGGTCCATCCGGCCGACCGCCCGTCCAAGCGTGCTGCCTGGCTCGACGCGGTCGCCACCGGCCACCGCTTCTCCCACACCGCCCGGCTGCGAGGCGCGCACGGCGGCTACCGGTGGCACCGGGCCAGGGCCGTCGCCGTGCGCGACGAGACGGGCGCCGTCGTCGAGTGGGTGGGCACCGAGAGCGACATCGACGCGAGCGTGCGGGCGCGGCAGCGGCTCGACGTCCTGGCCCGGGCGACACTGGCCGTCAACGGGGCCGACGACCCCGAGGGCGGGCTGACCGCGCTCGCCGAGACCGTCGTCCCCGAGTACGCCGACCTGTGCCGGGTCTACCTCGTCGAGCCGGTGACCGCGGGCGGCGCCGTCCTGACCGGCGTCCGGTCCGTCTCGCGCACCGCGCCCGGGTTCGCCCCGCCACCGCCGGCGGTCGACCGGTTCGTCTTCGGTGCCGCGCACCCGGTGTCGCGGGCGGTGCGCGACCGCACCGCCGTGCTCGACAGCGCGACCACGTCGCGCGAGGAGTGGGCGGGCACGGCGGAGATGTGGGACTGGGGCCGGGCGGCCGGTCTGCACTCCTGTCTCGCGGCGCCCGTCGTGTCGGGCGGGCTCGTCGTCGCCGCCGTGATGTTCCTGGCCTGCGGGGACCGGCCCGCCTACACCGACGACGACCGGGCGCTCGTCGTCGAGCTGGCGGCGCGGGTGTCGGCCGCGGTCGAGGTCACCCGCCGTGTCCAGCGCACCCGGGAGGTGTCCCTGGCGCTGCAGAACGCGATGCTCACCGAACCGCCGCGGCCCGCCGAGATCGGCATCGCCGGCCTCGAGGTGCAGGCCCGCTACCTCCCGGCGGCGGCCGAGCTGCAGATCGGCGGGGACTGGTACGACGCGTTCCGGCTGCCCGGCGGCGACCTCGCGCTCGCCGTCGGCGACGTCTCGGGGCACGACCTCACCGCCGCCGCGACGATGGGCCAGCTGCGCAGCATGCTGCGCGCGCTGGCCTACGACACCGAGCGGGAACCCTCGGACGTGGTCGCCAGGCTCGACCGGGTGGCGTCGCGGCTCGGCGTCACCGGGTTCACGACGCTCGTCTACGGCCGGGTGCTGTGGACGGGTGACCACGCGGTGTTCCGGTGGTCGAGCGCCGGGCACCCGCCGCCGCTGCTCGTGGCGCCGGGTGGCGACGTGCGGGTGCTCGACGTCCCGGTCGACGTCGTCATCGGGGTCGACGCCGGGATGCCCCGGCACGACCACGAGCTCGCGCTCCCGCCCGGCTCGACCCTGCTGCTCTACACCGACGGGCTCTACGAGCGCCGCGACGACCCCGACGACGCCGCGACCGACGCGTTGCTGCGGCTCGCGGGCGCGGCGTCGGAACTGCCCCTGGACCGGTTCTGCGACGCGGTCGTACGGGGCAGCACGGCCGACACCGGGGACGACGTCGTCGTCCTCGCGGTGCGGGCGGGGCCTCCCGATCAGCAGGGCACCGATCAGCAGGGCACCGATCAGCAGGGCACCGATCAGCAGGGCACCGATCACCAGGGCACCGGTCGGCAGCTCACCGACCAGCAGGTCACGGCCGATCGGCAGGCCGCTCAGGCGAGCTCGCGGTCGGCGTAGACGCGCATCGCGTCGCGCAGGTAGACCGCCAGACCGGGCGCGTCACGGTCGATCGTCGCGGTGAACCGCGGATCGTCGACGTAGAGCTCGCCCAGCCCGATGTAGGCCTCGCGGTTCGGCTCCCAGAAGTGCCGGACCCACGCGTGGTGCTCCGCCACGGCCGCCTGCACGGCGGCGTCGTCGACCGGGCTGCCCGCGCGCATCAACTCCGCGATCCGCGCGTTCACCGCCGTGCCCTGCGCCATCACCTCGCGCTGCCGCCCGGCGTCCCAGCCGGCGACCCGGCGCTGGGAATCGGCCGCGGTGTCGCCCCAGCGCTCGCGCGCCTCGGCCGCGTAGGGGTCGTGCGCGAACCCCTCGAACAGTTCCTCGGCTGCCATCTCCTCACCTCCCTCCCGTTCCTCGATCGTGCGCGCGACGGTCGCGGCGAGCGTGCGGAGCCGGCGTGACTCCGACAGCAGCCGTGCGTGGTGGCGGCGCAGCGCCGCGACCTCGTCGGTCTGCCCGTCGAGGACCGCGGCGATGTCGGCCAGGCCGAGGCCGAGCTCGCGCAGCAGCAGGATGTGCTGCAGGCGGTCGAGCTCGGGGCGCCCGTAGAGCCGGAGCCCGCCGTTGCCGGTGCCCGCGGGGCGCAGCAGACCGGTGTGGTCGTAGTGCCGCAGCGTCCGCGAGCTGACCCGGGCCATCCGGGCCACCTCCGCCGTCGACCAGCGCATCGTCCGTCCTCCCGTCGTGCAGGAACGACGGTAGGGTTTGACGCAGCGTCAAGCGCAAGCTCCGCGACGGGGGACGTCGCGCCGCGGAGCTCGGAGCGCCCGTTGCGGGGCGGTGTCAGCCGGCGTGGAACGCGTCCCGGTGGGCGGCGAGCACGTCGTGCCCGAAGTCGGACTCCGGGTCGCGCCAGACCGAGTGCGCGTGGTTGACCTGGCGCTGGGTGTTGTCGTACTCGACGAGGAAGCGCGGCGCCTGCAGCCGGTAGTAGTGCGGCTCGCCCGGCCTGGTCGGGCCGGCCCACGCGATGTGCACGTCGTCGAGGTCCGGCCACACCGCGAGCCCGGCCGGCACGCGGTCGACGTAGGCCGACACCAGCGCGGAGAGCAGTTCGCGCCCGGCGGGGTCGAGGGCCGCGCCCGGGACGCCGCGCGGGGCGCCGAGTGCGAGGGTCTGGTGGTCGGTCTCGTCGAAACCGCTGTCCTTCTCCGCGGTCTCGTTCATCGCGTCGAGCCGTTCGACCAGGCGCGGTTCTCGCAGGCGCCCCCGCCAGAGGCCGGGCAGCTGGATCATGGTGTCGCCGGTCGCGATGCGGGACCGGTTGCCGCCGATGATGTCCGCCGGTGCCCGGTCGAGCAGCACGGCCTCCGCCGCGAGGTCGGCGGGCAGCGAGCGGACGAGCTCGCGGGCCAGGTCCTCGGCGCCGCCGAGCGGGCGCAGGGGCGCCGGGCCGAGCAGCGGGGAGGTCGCGGGGTCGGCGCCCAGGAAGCAGGGCGTCGTCGAGACGACGGCGCCGTCGACGACGAGGTTGTTGAGCGACACGTGGTGGCCGCCGAACCGCCAGGCCCACGCTCCCGACGGTCCCGGCTCCCCGAAGACGCGCAGGTAGTAGCGCTGCGGATCGCGCCCGCGCTCGTGGCCCCAGTCGACGCTGAAGCCCTCGACGCGGTCGAGGACGTTCTCCAGCCCGAGGACCGTCGACACGGTGACGTAGCCCGCGTGCGACAGGCCCGACGACACCAGCTGCATCGCCAGCGACTGCTGCGCCGGGCGCATCGCGCCCAGCGTCAGACCGCCGTGGTCGGTCGGGGTGTAGTACCAGCGCAGCCGCTCGCTGTCGGCCTCGGCGTCCGATCCGGGGGTCCCTCCGGTGCCGATCCGGCGTTGCCCCGGATCGAGCGATTCCAACCAGTGGGCGGCGGCCTGCGCCATCTGCGTGGCGGTGGTCCGGGCGGTCTCGTCGGCGGTGACGACCATGGACCGAGCCTACGACGCGCGGCCCCGTACAGTCGCCTCCTGATGAGCCAGTCGCGCGCTCCCGTCGAACTCGTCGCGCGGGCACGCGCGCTCGCCGGCACCGGTCGGCGACGGGTGCTGCTCGGCATCGCGGGCGCTCCCGGCGCCGGGAAGACGACGCTGGCCCGGGCGCTCGTCGCCGCGCTGGCCGACGACCCGCCGCCCGGGTGCGTCCCGGGGGAGTGGGTCGCGCACGTCCCGATGGACGGCTTCCACCTCGCCGACGTCGCCCTGCGCCGGCTCGGCCGTGCCGGACGCAAGGGCGCGCCCGACACGTTCGACGCCGGGGGGTACGCCGCGCTGCTGCGCCGGCTGCGGTCCGACGACGGCGACACCGTCTGGGCGCCGCAGTTCGAGCGCGATCTCGAGCAGCCGATCGCGGGGGCCGTCGACGTCGGGCCGCGGGTGCGGCTCGTCGTGACCGAGGGGAACTACCTGCTGCTCGACGACCCGACGTGGCACCCCGTCCGCGACGCGCTCGACGAGGTCTGGTTCTGCGCACCGGACGAGTCGGAGCGGCTGCGCCGGCTCGTCGCACGGCACGTCGAGTTCGGGAAGTCACCCGCCCACGCCGAGTCCTGGGTGCGCGACGTCGACGGCCCCAACGCCGCACTCGTCGCCGCGAGCCGGTGTCGCGCCGACCTCGTCGTGGGCGACGACGTGCCGGCCGGGACCGGTCCCGACCCTCAGTCGGCGTAGCCGACCGGCCCACCGCCCATGTGGCCGAGCCCGCCGGCCCGGCCGACCCGGATGTCGCAGCGGATCGTGACCGGCTCCAGGCCGGTGAGGTCGGCGATGAGGCCGCGGGCGGCGTCGTCGGCCTCGGTCATGTCCCGCACGCTGGTGGCCGCCTCGATCGCCGGGACGTAGAGCACCATCCGGCGGTCGGCCATCCAGGCCACCACCTCGAAACGGCGTTCCTCCGCCTCCGGTGCGCTCACGCCGCCACGGTAGCCCGCCCGGGCCTCCACGGGCAGGCCCCGCGCCGTCACCCGCAGGGGTGGGCGAGGGTGCACGTGCTCGGCGTCGTGGGCGATGGCTCCGCGGTCGTCGACGGGGCGGCGGCCGAGCCGGCCGGCGGCTCCGCGCTCGCTGCGCGGGGATCGGCCGCGGCGGGCGGGGCGTCGGTCGTCGGTGGCGGTGCGGAGGCGGTGGGCGTCGGGGTGGCCGTCGGCAAGGCCGTCGTCCCGGCCGGGGCGTCCGGGTCGACACCCGGGGGCTTGTCCGACGGCGGCTCGCCGATCGGCCGGTACGGGGCGAACGTGGGCGGCGGCTGCGCCTTCGCCGTGTCGACCATGAAGTTGCGCCACACCTCGCCGGGCACGGTGCCGCCGGAGATCGGCGTCCCGTTCGCGGTCCGGATGGGGGAGTTCATGTCGGTGCCGATCCAGACCGTCGTCGCGACGTCGGGGGTGAAGCCGCTCATCCAGGCGTCGTTGTTCTGGCCGTCGATGTGCGACTGCACGGTGCCGGTCTTCGAGGCCACCTGCCGGACGCCCGGCAGCGTCAGCCCGTCGTTGCTCGCGACGTCGAGCATCGCCTCGGTGACGTTGCGCGCCACCTGCTCCGGGAAGCGGCGCTCCCCGTCGGACGACCGGGACTGGTAGAGCACCCGGCCGTCGGAGGTCACGACCTTCGAGATCAGGTGCGGCACGTGGTACACCCCGCCGTCGGCGATCGTCGCGTAGGCAGACGCCAGCTCGACCGGGGTGACCTCCTTGTTACCGAGCGCGAGCCGGGAGTCCGGGTCGTTCAGCGGCGAGGTGATGCCCGCGGCCCGCGCGGCGTCGGCGACGTTCTGCGGGCCGACCTTCTGGGCCAGCTGCGTGAACACGACGTTGTTGGAGATCGTCATGGCCTGCTTGACGTCGCAGCGCCGGCAGTCGGCACCGTCGGCGTTGCGCAGCCCGGGCACCGGCTCGCCGCTGAACACCTCGCCCAGCCCGACCGGCGGGTCCTGCATCAGTGCGGCCAGCACGACGAACGGTTTGAACGTGGACCCCGGCTGCTTGCGCACCTGGGCGTAGTCGAGGCCGACACCGTTGTCACCGCCGTAGTAGGCCATGATCCCGCCCGTCGCGGGGTCGATCGCGACGACCGCCGAGCGCAGGTCGGCGGGCTGTCCCGCCAGCCCGGCGTGGGCGGCGTCGACGGCCTGCTTCTGCCGGGTCGGGTCGATCGTCGTCGTGATCTGCAGGCCCTCCTGGCTGAACTCCTGGTCGGAGATGCCGAGCGACCCCAGCTCGTCGCGGACCGCGTTGACGATGTGCCCGCTGCTGTCGGTCGGCACGCTGCCGGAGACGATCTTGCGCGGGACGGTCTGCGGGAACGTCGCCTGCGCCCGCTCCTGCGGCGTGATCCAGCCCTGGGAGGCCATTCCGTCCATGACGAACTGCCAGCGGCGCAACGAGTTCGTCGGGTCGATCGCGGGGTCCCACCGCGACGGCGACTGGATCACCCCGGCCAGCAGCGCGCCCTCCGCGACCCCGAGCCGGTCGACGTCCTTGCCGAAGTAGGCCTGGCTCGCGGCCTGGATGCCGTAGGCGCCCCGCCCGAAGTAGATCGCGTTGAGGTAGTCGTCGAGGATCTCGTCCTTCGACCGCTCCTGGTTGATCTTGACCGAGACGATCATCTCCTTCCACTTCCGGAAGAGCGTCGCCTGGTCCCCGACCAACGTCGTCTTGACGTACTGCTGGCTGATCGTCGAGCCGCCCCCGGCGCCGCCGCGCAGCTGGTTCCACGCCGCGCGCAGGATGCCGGTGACGTCGAAGCCGGGGTTGGAGTAGAACGTGCGGTCCTCGGCTGCGAGGACGGCCTGCCGCACCTGCAGCGGGACCCGGTCGATCGGGACCTTGACCCGGTTGCCCTGCTCGGGGACGAGCCGGGCGAGCTGGCTGCCGTCGGCGTAGGAGACCACCGCCACCTGGTTGTTGACCGCCTCGTCGGGCGTCGGGACGGAGAAGATCAGGTAGCCGATGACGAAGAGCAGCACGGGCGCGAGGACGACGGTCGCGACGCCGCCGATGATGCTCCACCGGATCCGCCGCCGGCGGCGGATCCGGCGCTCCTCCGGCGACAGCGGGCGCAGGTGCTGCGAGCTCGACCGGCGCAGGCCGCGCAGCATCTCCGCGGGAGTCCGCCGCCGCGCCGCGCGCCGCCGGCCGGTGCGGCCGCCGTCGGACTCGGCGGCGTCGTCGGTGCGGCGGGGGCCGGTGTCGCCGGCGCGGCGGCTCGTCGGCGTCTGCCACCAGCCCGGGCCAGGGGCGCGGCGCGGTCCGCGCCCCTCGCGGGCGTCCCGGTCGGTGCGCGAGCCGGGGCTGCGCCTCCCGGGGTTGGGCGTCCCGGGGTCGGGCGTCCCGGAGCTCGTGGGTGCGGCGCCGCGGGCCGCGGGGCGGCGGGACCGGGGGTGGCGGGCCTCGGTCGTGGCGGCCTCGGCGGCTCGGGGCCCGTCGGTGCGCGCTGTCGAGCGGGCGCGGCCGGTGTCCGGCCGGCGTGGACCGGTGCGCTCACCGGGAGGGCGCTCCCCGGGAGTCTCGTCGCCCGGGGTGCGGCGCCGGCCGCGGTCCGCGGGCGCACGACCGTCGTCCGTGGTTGCCCCGCCGGGCCGGCGGCGGGCGGCGGACTCCGCTGCCGGCGAGCCTGCGGGTCGGGCCGGACCGGGCTCGGCAGCCGGGGGCGTCCCGCGATCCGGTGCGCCGCGCACGGCGGCGGTGGCGGGGTCGCCGTCGGGACGGCGGTTCCGCACGGCCGCAGGCCGGCGGGACGGGTTGTGGTCCTCGGCGCGGCGGCGGGCTTCGGGACGGGCACCGTCCTCGGCGCGGTCCGCGGCCGTGCCGGGCCGGTGGGGTCGTTCCGGCTGCCGGGGCGTGCCGTTCGCTCTGCTCGGCTCGGTCGACCGTGGAGGCCCGGCCGGAACCTGCGGCGCGCCGCCGTCGCCGGGCGTCGGGCGACCGGACCCGTTGTCGCGCGCCGTGGCACGGGTGCCGGCTGCCGGGCGCCCGGTCGGCCCCGGAGTTGCGCCGGTCCGCTCGCCCCGCGGTGCGGTCGCCCGCTCGTTCGCCGGAGGAACGCCCCGTCGGCCGGCACCGGCCGACGCGGCGAGCCCCGGTAGCGCGGTCCGTGGCAGACCCGGGTCCGTGCCGCGCTCGCGCGGCACCGGGACGTTCCCACCGCGGTCCGCCGGACCCCCGGCCGTGCCGGTCGGGCGCTCCGGGAAGCCGGTCGCGGCCCTCCCCGGGTCGACGCCGCCGGCGCCCGGTCGGGCGCCGGGGAGGCGGCCGGCGTCGGAACGGGTACCGACCGGGAGGCCGTCGCCCGGCCGTCCCGCCCGCGGCCACCGGGGCGGTCGAGGAGGTGGGGTCGGAGCGGTCGGCACCCGCGGTCTCTCCTCTCCGGACGGCACGGTGGTCCACGACGGGCCGGGCCGGTGCCCGGTCGCGAACCGATCGTGAGGTCAACGGGAGGTGTCGACAGGGCGGTGCGCATGTCGACGGGAGATCACCCGAATGCAGTCACCGATTCGGCACCGCACCGTCCGACGGCACGGGTTTCGGCGACGCCCGGTAGTCGACGGCCGCCCGACCGGACGCGTCGGAGGGCGGTCGCTCGGCCGGGGTGGTCGCTCGGTCAACACGGTCGACATGCCCCCGTGAACGCGAGCCGCCGGGGCGCTCGTCGGAGTCCGGGCGGCCGGCACCGCGGCGGGACGCCGTCCGGGCCGGTCCGGACCGGGCAGGTCGACTCGATCGCGCCTGCTCGCACGTTTGCCGGGCTGGTCCATCGGGGGCGGTCTGTCGAGGGCGGGGCTGACGGGGGGCGGGGCTGACGGGGGGCGGGGCTGCCGGGTGCGGGTCTGTGG
>NZ_BPRG01000200.1:0-1258 GCF_036984265.1 Pseudonocardia sp. D17
GTCCGCCAGGGTGGTGTGCGACCCGACCCTGGTGAGGGGCGTGGCGTAGACGTGTAGGGCGGCCATCGCGTGATCTTCTGGAGACCTTCCACAGTGCTTCAGGAGTTCCACGCGATGACCGCACCCTCCAGTATCGACCCGACCCATTTCCTGCACGAGCAGCTGTCCCAGGCGAGTCCCGACCTGCTGCGACAGATGTTGACCACGTTCATCAACACGCTCATGTCTGCCGATGCCGACGCCGTCTGCGGGGCGGCGTGGGGCGAGCGTTCCGAGCAGCGCACGAACACCCGCAACGGCTACCGTCACCGCGACTTCGACACCCGCACCGGCACGATCGACGTGGCGATCCCGAAGCTGCGCAACGGCTCCTACTTCCCCGACAGTGAGAATGATCAGCGAGAGCAGGCCGCTCGCGTCTGACTCGTTCCCTGACTGACCGCGGTGTCTTCAGCCAGATCCGTCGACGGGACCGCGGCCTGCTCTCGCACTGGCCCGGGCGGGCGTCGTGACCTCATAGGAGCTTGACCCCAGCGCCCCGTCACTGTCTTGTCCGCCGCCCGTCCGGGCCCGTGGCATCGGGTTCGCACGAGAGAACGGCAGGACGAGCGTGGCCAGCACGGCGGAAGAGATCTACGGCGGTGTCGACACCCACGGCAGGACCCACCATGCCGCCGCCGTCGACGGGCTCGGCCGAGTCCTCGGCGACAGGGAGTTCCCGGCCACCAGAGCCGGCTACGCCCAGCTGATCGGCTGGCTCAAGTCCTTCGGGCCCGTCGCTCTGGTCGGCGTGGAAGGAACTGGCGCCTACGGCGCCGGGCTGGCCACGGCCCTGTCAGAGCACCGGGTGCAGGTAGTCGAGGTCGACCGGCCCCACCGCCGTGCTCGGCGACGGCAGGGCAAGTCTGATCCGCTCGACGCGCTGGCGGCAGCCCGGGCCGCGCTGTCCGGAGAGGCCAGCGGAGTGCCCAAGACCCACGGTGGGCCGGTCGAAGCGATCCGCGCCCTGCGCGTGGCACGACGCGGCGCGGTCAAGGCCCGCACGGCCGCGCTCAACCAGCTCCACGGCCTGCTCGTCACCGCTCCTGCCCCTTTGCGCGAGAGCCTGTCCGGGCTCTCGTCGATGATGCTGGTCCGTCGCTGCGCAGGATTTCGCATCGACGACTCTCGACTCGCCGACCCGACGATGGCGACCAAGGCAGCCCTCCGGGCGGTCGCTCGACGCGTCCAGGCGCTCCTGGAGGAGGTGGCCGCCGCG
>NZ_BPRG01000201.1:0-213 GCF_036984265.1 Pseudonocardia sp. D17
CCGCGTGATCGCGGTGACGACGGTGGTGACCCCCGACGGGCGCACCCTCGCCATCACCAGCAGCGACGACAGAACCGTGCGAGTGTGGGACCTCAACACCGGAGACCAGATCGGCCAGCCGCTGAGCGGCCACGGCCGCCGCGTGGTCACGGTGACGACGGTGGTGACCCCCGACGGGCGCACCCTCGCCATCACCAGCAGCTGGGACGGGAC
>NZ_BPRG01000202.1:0-154 GCF_036984265.1 Pseudonocardia sp. D17
GCCGCCGCCGCTGAGGTGGTAGATCGACTTCGGTCGCGAGGTGACTCTTACGGTGGGTGCCGCCTGCTCGGGCTGGCCTTCTCGTGAATCGTCCATCGCGGCCGGAGTCGGTCCGACCGGCGTGACTTGATAGGAGAACGAGGCGACGTCCTCC
>NZ_BPRG01000203.1:0-1244 GCF_036984265.1 Pseudonocardia sp. D17
ATGCCCGATGTGGTGTTCACCGTCGACCAGGCACGATCCATGCGCGACCAGGCCGTACCCGGCCACAACCGCTGGCATCCCGACATCCCGCCCGCCGTCACCGTCCGGCCCGGCTCCTCGATCCGCGTCGAGTGCCGCGAATGGACCGACGGCCAGATCGGCAACAACGACTCCGCCAACGACGTCCGCGACGTCGACCTGTCCGGCGCGCACATGCTCTCCGGGCCGATCGCGATCGAGGGCGCCGAACCCGGCGACCTGCTCGTCGTCGACATCCTCGACCTCGGCCCGGTCCCCCAGGAGATCGGCGACGCCCCCGGCCAGGGCTGGGGCTACACCGGCATCTTCTCCAAGGCCAACGGCGGCGGGTTCCTCACCGACCACTTCCCCGACGCCTACAAGGCCATCTGGGACTTCTCCGGCCAGGCCGCCACCTCCCGCCACATCCCCGGGGTGAAGTTCACCGGCATCACCCACCCCGGCCTGTTCGGCACCGCCCCCTCACCGGAGCTGCTGGCCCGCTGGAACGCCCGCGAACGCGCCCTGATCGCCACCGACCCCGACCGCGTCCCCCCGCTCGCGCTGCCGCCACTGGAGGAATCCGTCCTCGGCGGCACCGCCACCGGCGACGCGCTCGCCGCGATCGGCCGCGACGGCGCCCGCACCGTCCCGCCCCGGGAGAACGGCGGCAACCACGACATCAAGAACTTCACCCGCGGCAGCCGGGTGTTCTACCCCGTACACGTGCCCGGCGCCCTGTTCTCCGGCGGTGACCTGCACTTCTCCCAGGGCGACGGGGAGATCACCTTCTGCGGCGCGATCGAGATGGGCGGCTTCATCGACTTCCACGTCGACCTGATCAAGGGCGGGATGGCGACCTACGGCGTCACGACCAACCCGATCCTGATGCCGGGCAACGTCGAGCCCCGCTACTCGGAGTTCCTCACCTTCATCGGGATCAGCGTCGACCACGGCAGCGACACCAACCACTACAACGACGCCACCCTGGCCTACGAGAACGCCTGCATGAACGCGATCCGCTACCTGGAGAAGTTCGGCTACAGCGGCCCCCAGGCCTACCTGCTGCTCGGCGCCGCCCCGATCGAGGGCCGCGTCTCCGGCGTGGTCGACATCCCCAACGCCTGCTGCTCGCTCTACCTGCCCACCGCGATCTTCGACCACGACATCCGCCCGTCCGCGTCCGGACCGGTCCGGGCCGACCGCGGCTCCTGCGCGGTCTCGTC
>NZ_BPRG01000204.1:0-2145 GCF_036984265.1 Pseudonocardia sp. D17
TCCCGGCCAGCGCGGCCCGGTCCGGCACCCGCGGCCGGCCGGTCCGTCCCCGCTTCGGCCGGCGTGTCGCCGGATCCTGAAATCTGCCCCCCTGGCGTTCCGGGAATCTTGACCCCTCCCAACGCTGGGGAGGTGCTGAACGTGGAGGACTGGGCGGAGATCCGTCGTCTGCATCGGGCCGAGGGTGTGCCGATCAAGGAGATCGCCCGGCGGCTCGGCATCGCGCGGAACACGGTGCGGGCGGCGTTGCGCTCGGACGGGCCACCGCGCTACGAGCGCGCGCCGCGAGGCTCGGTCGCCGACGCCTACGAGCCGCAGGTGCGGGCGCTGTTGGTCCAGTGGCCGACGATGCCGGGCCCGGTGATCGCGCAGAAGATCGGCTGGCCCTACTCCGAAGGCCCGCTCAAGAAGCTGCTGGCCCGGATCCGCCCCGAGTACGTCGGGATCGACCCGTCGGACCGGACCGTCTACGAGCCCGGCGAGATCGCCCAATGCGACCTGTGGTTCCCCGAGACACCCATCCCGGTCGCCGCCCGGCAGGTGCGGATCCTCCCGGTGCTGGTGCTGACCTTGGCGTTCTCCCGGTTCCTGTCCGCGACGATGATCCCCTCGCGCCAAGGCGGGGACATCCTGTCCGGGATGTGGCTGCTGATCTCCCAGCTCGGCCGGGTGCCCAAGACGCTGGTCTGGGACCGGGAGTCCGCGATCGGCGGCACGGGGAAGGTGTCGGTCCCAGCCGCGGCGTTCGCCGGGACCCTGGCCACCAGGATCCGGCTGGCCCCGCCGAAAGACCCAGAGTTCAAGGGCATGGTCGAGCGCAACAACGGGTTCTTCGAGACCTCGTTCCTGCCCGGACGGGCGTTCGCATCCCCGGCAGACTTCAACTCCCAGTTCACCGACTGGCTGACCAGCCGCGCGAACACCCGCACCGTCCGGGCCATCCACGGGCGTCCGGTCGACCTGCTCGAGACCGACTACCAGGCCATGACAGTCCTACCTGCCGTCGCCCCGACAGTCGGGCTGACCCACCGGATCCGGCTCGCGCGCGACTACTACGTCCGCGTCGACACCTGTGACTACTCCGTGGACCCGCGGGTGATCGGCCGCTTCGTCGACATCGTCGCCTCGCCCACCACGGTCGAGGTGTTCTGCGACCGGCAGCTCGTCGCCCGCCACGACCGCAGCTGGGCCAAACACCTGGTGATCACCGACCCCGACCACGTCGCCACCGCACGCCAGATGCGCCAGGCCCTAGCCGAGCAACACCGAGCCCAGCAACAGGCCGGGCAGCGCGGGCAGCGCCGCCACAGCGACGGCCACCCGGTCGCGATCCGCGCCCTGCCCGACTACGACGCCCTGTTCGGCGTCGACTTCGACCCCACCAGCCCGACAGCCGCGGATGCGGCGGAAGCGAGCAACCCGTGACCACGACAACCACGTCGGCGAACGCACCGACGGCGCCGTCGAGAACCGCCCCGGCGGACGGCCTTCCATCCATGCTGGCCTACCTGGCCAGAGTGTTGAAGACCCCGACCATCGGGCGCTGCTGGGAGGGGCTGGCCGAGCAGGCCCGCGACGAGAACTGGTCGCACGAGGAGTATCTGGCCGCCGTGCTGCAGCGCCAGGTCGCCGAGCGCGAGTCCGCCGGAACCACGATGCGGATCCGGACCGCGCACTTCCCGGCGGTGAAGACGATCGAGGACTTCAACCTCGACCACCTGCCCTCGCTACGCCGGGACGTGTTGGCGCACTTGGCCACCGGCACGTTCGTCGCGAAGGCCGAGAACGTGATCCTGCTCGGCCCACCCGGGCTCGGGAAGACCCACCTCGCGATCGGGCTCGGGGTCAAAGCCGCCCACGCCGGCTACTCGGTGCTCTTCGACACCGCGAACAACTGGATCACCCGCCTCGCCGAGGCCCACCAAGCCGGACGGCTCGAGGCCGAGCTGAAGAAGGTCCGCCGCTACCGGCTGATCATCATCGACGAGGTTGGCTACATCCCCTTCGATCAGGACGCGGCGAACCTGTTCTTCCAGCTCATCGCGTCCCGCTACGAAGTCGGCTCAGTCATGGTCACCTCGAACCTGCCCTTCGGGAAAGCGCACATGTTCGACCGAACCTGTGTCAGGTCGCGCCGAAACATCA
>NZ_BPRG01000205.1:0-512 GCF_036984265.1 Pseudonocardia sp. D17
CTCACCAGCCGAGCTACGGAGGCTCCGGGCGCCGGGTTCAGCTGTCATTAGAGACCTGACCCGCCTGCGTGGTCTGCTCGTAACGTGGCTGCCGGCGCGGGCGCCTTGGGTCGGTCTGCGGCGACGAGCGAGGAGACCTCCTTGTCGGAACCCGACAACACCGGCTTCGAGGTGTTCTGCGGCCTGGACGTGGGCAAGTCCGTCCACCACGCCTGCGCCCTGGACCGGAACGGGAAACGGCTGCACGACAAGCCGTTGCCCAACGACGAGGCGGCGTTGACCGAAGTCTTCATCCACCTCGCGGCGCACGGCCGAGTACTCGTCGTGGTCGATCAGCCTGCCTCGATCGGCGCGCTGGCCGTCGCGGTCGCCCGGTCGCTGAACATTGAGGTGGCCTACCTGCCTGGGCTGGTAATGCGCCGCATCGCCGACCTGCACCCCGGCCAGGGCAAGACCGACGCCCGCGACGCCCACGTCATCGCCGCACAGATTCGTGGGGCCGCCCGCACCAT
>NZ_BPRG01000206.1:0-182 GCF_036984265.1 Pseudonocardia sp. D17
AGCACCTGTTCGTAGGCGGTGCCGGCGCCGGCGTAGTCGCCGTCCCAGTGCCGGACGCGGCCGAGGAGCAGGGTGGCGCTGGGTAGGGCGCCGGGGGCGGCGGCGGCGGACTCGGCGAGCTCGGTGGCCTGTTCGGCGAGGTCGACGGCGGCCATCGCGTCGCGGGCGTAGAGCGCCGTCCA
>NZ_BPRG01000207.1:0-3763 GCF_036984265.1 Pseudonocardia sp. D17
GCTCCTCGAAGACGATCCGCCAGCCCCCGATGCCCATGGCCACTGTGAGGTCGGTGTCCTCGGCCAGCGTGTCGTCGCTGACACCCCCGACGGTCAGCAGGGCGGTGCGGCGGAACGCCCCGACGGCGCCGGGCACGGTGGTGATGCAACCGAAGACGTCCTGCATGCGCCGGTCGAGGTTGAATCCGATCACGTACTCGATGTGCTGCCAGCGGGTGACGAGGCTGGTCCGGTTGGCGACCTTGGCGTTGCCCGCGACCGCGCCGACGGTCGGGTCGGCGAACGGCTGGGCCAGCAGCCGCGCCGTGTCGACCTCGAAGATCGTGTCCCCGTCGAGCATCACGACGATCTCGTGCGACGCCGCGCGCACCCCGTTGTTGAGGGCGGCCGGCTTGCCCGCGTTGACCTGCCGGATGAGCCGGACGCCGGGGATGTCGAGGGCTTCGACGATGTCGGCGGTGCCGTCGGTGGAGCCGTCGTCGACGACGATGATCTCCACGGGGTGGTCGCTGGCCGCGACCGCCCGTACGGTTGCGGCGATGCACTCCTTCTCGTTGTAGGCCGGGATGATCACCGACACCGGCTCGGTGACCGGCGCCATCGGGGGATGCGCTTCGGCCCGGCGGGCCCGCCGTCGATGCACGACGGCCACGACCAGTACGAGGACGAGCCGGGCGATGACGAGCAGGCCGAGGACCAGCAACGCGATCTCGAAGACGCGGACGAACCACGTCGCGACGGAGACGCCGGTGACGAGGCCGAGCCCGAGGTTGTGGTCGCTCGTGGAGGCAGCCTGGTCGGCGGGGGGCAGACCCACGCCCTTGGTGACCGTGGTGAAGGTGTAGCCCTGGGCCTTGAGCTCGGGGATCAGCCGCTCCAGCGCGGCGACGGTCTCCGAGCGGTCGCCGCCGGCGTCGTGCATCAGGATGGCGCCGCCCGCGCCGTTCGCCGGCGTCGCCGCGGCGACGATCGAGTCGACGCCCTTGCGTTCCCAGTCGCGGCTGTCGATGTCGGTGAACGCCGCCACCAGCCCGCGGTCGCCGAGCTCGCGCACCACGGAGTACTGGTTGTTGTCGAGCGCCAGCACCTCCGACGAGTACGGGGGCCGGACGAGGTAGCTGACCTGTCCGGTCGCGCCGGCGATGACGAGCTGGGTCTGGTCGATCTCGCGCGCGAGGCGGTCCTGCGACACCGTGGTCAGGTCGGGGTGGGTGAAGGTGTGGATGCCGATCTCGGAGCCGGAGTCGACGATCTCGCGCAGCAGGTCGGGGTGCTGCGCGCCGAGCGAGCCGAGCACGAAGAACGTGCCCGGCACCTCATAGCGCTGCAGGACGTCGAGGATCTGCGGGGTCCACTGCGGGTCGGGGCCGTCGTCGAAGGTGAGGGCGACGGTCTTCGAGGGGTAGCCGATGCTGTGCACCTGGCCGTGCGTCGCGTCGACGACGGAGCCGCCGTCCAGGACGGAGACCGGCACCTTGTCGACGGGCGCGCGCGGCGCCTGCCGCTCGGCGTCGGCGCTGACCTTGGGGTTGACCCAGCCGTTCAGGGCGAGGATCGACCCCATCATCGCGACGGCGACCGCGAGGAGCACCCACTTGGGCTTGGGGACGCGTCCGCGGCCGGGTTTCCGGCCGGGGCGGCTCACGGCGCACCCGCCGCCGGGCTGCCACCCGTGGTACCGCCGCCGCCTCCGGATGTGGGCCCGCCCGGGCCGTTGTTCGATCCGCCACCCGAGCCGTTCCGCGGCGAGGTCCGGGTCCTGCTGGCCCTGGGCTCGGTGCTGGGCGACGCACTCGCCTCGGACGTCGGGACCACCGACGTCACGGGCGTGCTCGTGGGCGCGAGCGACGACGCGACCGGTGCCACCGCCCGCGAGGCGGCGTCCGTCCGGCGGGGCGGCTGTGGGGTCCGCGGGTCGTCGGCGTCGTGCGCCTCGAGGATGCCGGCGGTCTCGGGGTCGCCGGCGGCGACGCTGCCGAGCCCCGGCAGCGGCAGCAGCGGCGTCTCCTGGTGCGCGGCGAGGCTCACCCCGACGACGGCCATGTACAGCGCGCAGGTCGCCGCGGCCGCGTACGCCGCGAGCTTGATGCGCTTGCGGCGTCTGCCCGTCCCGTCGACGAACACCGGACCGTTCGGGCGGATGAGGACGGTCGACTCGACGTCGTCGACCGGCCGGATGACCACGGTGGACTCCACGTCGTCGTTCATGATCCGGTTCGTCCGTTCGGGGAGGTCGGGGCACTCGCGGCGTCGCGGAGGAGCCGGGTGAAGGCGAAGGGCTGCTGGTCGACGCCGCTGCAGTCGGGGCGCGCGTCCGGTGCGCCGGGGCAACCGCCGTTGTCGCGGCCGAGGGACCACAGCCGGACGTCCTGGACACCCAGGCCGGGCAGCCGCGCGGCGAGGCCGCGGGCGTCGTCGAGGGTCGTGACGGCGCCCGTGTCGGTGCGTCCGATCATGATGGTCGCCGCGAGGCCCGGGGTCGGCGAGATGGTCCCCAGCTGCGCCCGGACGGCCCCGATCGCGTCGGACATCGCCTGCAGCCAGGGGCCGTCGTAGGAGAAGTTCATGACGAGCGGGTTCACCTCGAAGCGCACCCCGGCGTCGGCGACGGCCCGGGCGGTCTCGAGGCCGCGCTCGTCGATCCCGTCGTCGGCCCCTTCGACCTGCAGCGTGAGGCTCACGTCGACGCCGCGGGCCGCCTGGATCGTGTGCAGTGCCTCGGCGACCCGGTCGACGGGGACGTCGGTCTCGATGTCGACGTCGAGCCGGGTGGCGCCGGTCGCATCGAGGAGCCTGCCGTAGGCGGTCGCGAGGTCGGCGGCGGAGCCGCACGTGTTCTCGAGGTAGGCGCCGGTCGCCCCGCCGGTCGCGGCGGTGATCCTGCCGCCGCGGCCACGCACCTCGGCGAGCTGCGCGACCAACGGCGGGTCGTCGACGGCGCGGGTCCCGCCCCACGAGGGGGTGCAGGCACCGCCGGTTGCGAGCCCGAACGCCAGCGCGACGTCGTTGCCCGCGCCGGCGTCGGACATCGCGGTGATCGGTGGGTTCGACGCCGAGACGTCGACGTAGGGCGTGACCGAGAACCCGGCCTGCAGCGCCGACGTGGTGGTCACCGCGGGCGGCGGCCCGGACGAGCAGCCCGTCAGGAGGGCGACGAGGGCAGCCGCCGCCCCGACGAGACGCGCAGTGACCACGCAGCGTGGCACCAGTTGCCTCCAGTCGGGTGAATGACGTCGGTCCTCGGACGACCTCGGTCGGCGGATGATGGTCTGCTCCCACGGGGGTCTCGGCGCCGACGCGCGGCGCAGCCTCGTCGTCGAGCGGCCCCCACGAGGCTTGTCGGTGCCGAACCTTCGCGTGTTACAGCAGCTCGAAGCCGGTTTTGTGTGGTCACTTCCGGGTGCGGGCGGTCGTACCGCTCTCGCACCTTCAGCGACGTCTCACCGCCCGGAAGGTTGCCCGAGTCCGATGTGAGCTTTTCCACCCAGAGTGATCGGAGTAGGGCGCTATGCCTCAAAAGGAGTACGGAACAGGTCTCAGTGGGCCTGCTCGGCGACCTCCTCGTCGCGTGCGACCGGCAGCGCGCCGCCCGTCGCGAGGGCGCGCTCGCGCTCGGCGGTCGGGACGTTCTCGAACTGGCCGATTCGGCGCAGCTTCTGCCAGCCCAACCGGATGCCCGTGACAGCCGTCGCGACGGATTGGATGAGGACGGCGTACATGAGCTGGCGGTAGGCGAACTGCTGCAGCGGCAGGAGCCACAGGA
>NZ_BPRG01000208.1:0-191 GCF_036984265.1 Pseudonocardia sp. D17
GAGGTAGCGGCGGCCTTCGGCCCACTCGTCGTGCTGTTCGGCGAGCACGGCACCGACCAGGCGGATCAGTGAGTCGCGGTTCGGGAAGATCCCAACCACGTCGGTGCGACGCCGGATCTCCCTGTTCAGCCGCTCGGAGGGGTTGTTCGACCAGACCTGGCGCCAGAGCTCCTTCGGGAAGCTCGTGAACG
>NZ_BPRG01000209.1:0-380 GCF_036984265.1 Pseudonocardia sp. D17
ACCCGTGGCGAGCAGGGCGTGCACGTTGACCACCCACCCGCCCTCACGGACCTTGAGCACCAGGGCGTCCGCGGCGACGAACGTGTAGGGGCCCTGATCGAGCGGGCGGGACCGGAACTCCTCGACCTGGGCGTCCAGCTCCTGGGCCATGGTCGAGACCTGCGACCTCGACAGCCGGGTGATCCCCAGGGACTCGACGAGCTTCTCCATTCGGCGGGTCGAGACCCCGAGCAGGTAGCAGGTGGCGCGTGGTGAGGGCTCGTTCGGCGCGGCGGCGGCGTTCGAGCAGCCAGATGCTCCTATGCACTGTCAAGGGCGCGGGATGCGGAGAAGTCGGCGAGGACGGCCGCGTGGACCTCGCGGACGAGGAAGCGCTTCAG
>NZ_BPRG01000210.1:0-245 GCF_036984265.1 Pseudonocardia sp. D17
GACGATCGTGTTCGCCACCTATGCCGGGATCTACTTCTGGTTCCCGAAGATGACCGGCCGGATGATGGACGAGACGCTGGGGAAGGTCCATTTCTGGCTGACGTTCTTCGGGTTCCACACGACGTTCCTGGTGCAGCACTGGCTGGGCAACGAGGGCATGCCGCGCCGCTACGCGGACTATCTGCCGACCGACGGGTTCACCACGCTGAACACGGTCTCCTCGATCGGCGCGTTCGTCCTGGGGG
>NZ_BPRG01000210.1:288-61146 GCF_036984265.1 Pseudonocardia sp. D17
TTACGGGCGTGTGGTGACGGTCGACGACCCGTGGGGTTTCGGGAACTCGCTGGAGTGGGCGACGTCGTGCCCGCCGCCGCGGCACAACTTCACCGAGCTGCCGCGTATCCGGTCCGAGCGGCCGGCGTTCGAGCTGCACTATCCGCACCTGGTCGAGCAGTTCCGACGTGAGGCGCACGCAGGCGGTCATGCGTCGCCGTACGAGATGGCGGCATCGGCGACGGGTCAGGAAGTGATGTCGGGCGACGACCCGAAGGACCGTTGACCCCGCACAGTTCGTCGCCGACCCCGGGGCAGTGCCGGTGAACGACTCGACCGGTACCCGCGAGCTGGACACGGTGCTCGTCACCGTGTCCGGCCCGGACCGCCCCGGGGTCAGCTCCGTCCTCTTCGCGGCGCTGACCGCGCACGGGGTCGACCTGATCGACATCGAGCAGGTCGTCGTGCGCGGCAGGCTCACCCTCGCCGCACTGGTCGCCGCGCACCGCGACCCCGAGGGGTTGCAGGAGTCGGTCGAGCAGGCGATGGACAGCATCGGCATGGAGGTGCAGACGTCGCTGCACCACGGCGACGACCCCAACCCGAGGCCCACCTCCACGCACGTCGTCGTCGTGCTCGGGCGGCCGATCACCGCACGCGCGTTCGGCGCGGTCGCCCAGGAGCTGGCCGCGGTCGGTGCCAACATCGACTCCATCCGCCGGGTCGCCGACTACCCGGTGACCGGCCTGGAGCTGCACGTCTCGCCCGACCCCGACGGTCGCACCGACTACCCGCACGGGACGCTGCGCGCCCGTCTCGTCGAGGTCGCCCGCTCCGCGGGTGTCGACGTGGCCGTCGAGCGCGCGGGGCTGGCCCGCCGGGGGAAGCGGCTCATCGTCTTCGACGTCGACTCCACCCTGATCCAGGGCGAGGTCATCGAGATGCTCGCCGCCCGCGCCGGCAGCCAGGCCGAGGCCGAGGTCCGCCGGGTCACCGAGGAGGCGATGCGCGGCGAGCTCGACTTCGCCGAGTCGCTGCGCCGGCGAGTCGCCGTGCTGAAGGGGCTGCCCGCGAGCGTCCTCGACGACGTGGCCGCCGAGGTCGAGCTCACCCCCGGCGCCCGCACGACGGTCCGCACCCTCAAGCGGCTCGGCTTCCGCACCGGCGTCGTCTCCGGCGGGTTCACGCAGGTCGTCGCGGGCATCGTCGACGAGCTGGGCCTCGACTTCTGCGCCGCCAACGAGCTCGAGGTCGTCGACGGGACACTCACCGGCCGCGTCGTCGGCGAGATCGTCGACCGCGAGGGCAAGGCCGTCGCGCTCCGCCGGTTCGCCGAGTCGTTCGGGGTTCCGCTGGCCCAGACCGTCGCGGTGGGCGACGGCGCCAACGACATCGACATGCTGTCGAGCGCCGGGCTCGGCATCGCGTTCAACGCCAAGCCCGCGCTGCGCGAGGTCGCCGACACCGCGCTGTCGCAGCCGTATCTCGACGTCGTGCTGTTCGTCCTGGGGATCACGCGCGACGAGGTCGAGCGCGCCGACGCGGCCGAGGGTGTGCTGCGCCGCGTCCCGATCGCGTGAGCGCCAGCGTCCTCGACGCCGTCGTACGCCGGTACGTCGGCGCCCGCGAGATCGCCCCGGAGGCCGACGGGGTCGTCCGGGCCATGCCGGTCGTGCTGCGCATCGAGCGCGAGCTGCCCGGGCGCACCGCGCTGCTGGAGGCGGCGGCCCGCGCCGCGCTCGCGGTGTGCGTGGACCCGCGTGCGCAGCCGGACGGGGAGTGGCACGACCAGGTCCTCACCTGGGTCGACGGCCGCATCCGCAAGATCGCCCGGCGCGCCCGCGGCGCGCACTGGGCCGCGGCACAGGACCTCCCGGGGATCACGGTCGCCGTCGACGGCGCCGAGGCCCGCGCGTTGCTGCCGGGCCCGGTCGACGACGTCCCGAAGGCGGTGTCGCGCCTGCAGATCGGCGGCACCGACCTCCCCGTCGACGAGCCCGGCCCGCCGCCCGCCGGGGCGCCCGTGATCTGGCTGAACCCGACCGTCGCGATGACCGTCGGCAAGGCGGCGGCACAGGTGGGGCACGCGTCGATGATCGACGCGGCGGTCCGCGGCCTCGTCGACGTGCCCGCCTACGCCGTGCGCGTCCCCGGCCGCGAGCGGTGGGCCGCGCTGCAGGGCGACGTCGAGGCCGGTGCCGCCGTCGCCGTCCGCGACGCGGGGTTCACCGAGGTCGACCCCGGCACGGTGACCTGCGTGGTCACCGCGTCCGGCTGACCGACGGTCCGCGGCTCACCGGGCGTGCGTGACCCCGCCCTCGCGGTCCTCGGGCATCACGTATCCCGGTTCCAGCAGGCCCCGGTCGTCGACCAGCCCGCTCAGCGCCGCGACCCAGTGCTCGTAGTACTCCCAGCGGCCCCGGGCGTCCGACGGTGCTTCCTGCCAGGCTCCGATGGCGCCGATCAGGCGCTGCTGGAACTCCTCCCACGGGTAGTGGCCGAACTCCGACAGCGCCACGGCCAGCCCGAACGCCCGCCGCTGCCACGGGGCGTCGAACTCGGGCCGGCCCACGTCGCCGACGCAGGACGGGTGGAACCCGGCCTCGGGGTCGAAGTCGTCGTCATGGTCCCCGGACATCAGCGGGTCCCGGCCCCTGGCGCCGCCGCCAGCGCGACGCCCATCATCGCCTCGGTGGTGACCAGCTCGGCCAGCTCGTCCTCGGTCATCCCGTCGGTACCGGCCGGCCGCTGGGGGACGACGAACCACCGCGAATGGCCGCTGGAGTCCCAGACCCGGACCTCGGTGTCGTCGTCGAGCGGGACGCCGAGCTCGGTGAGCACGACCCGGGGCTCCCGTGCGGCGCGGGCCCGGAACACCGGGTCCTTGTACCAGTAGGGCGGCAGCCCGAGCACCGGCCACGGGAAGCACGAGCACAGCGTGCAGATGACGACGTTGTGCACGCCCGGCTCGTTGCGGACCGCGGCGAGGTGCTCGCCCTCGGCGCCCGCCATCCCGACCGGCAGGTCGAGCTCGGCGACGGCCTTCGGGGTGTCGGCGACGAGCCGGTCGGAGAAGGCCGGGTCGACCCAGGCCCTGGCGACGATCCTGCGCCCGTTGAGCGGGGTCATCTCCGACTCGAAGTAGCCGAGCACCTTGTCGACGGTCTGCCCGGAGATGACGCCCTTCTCGATCAGCAGCGCCTCCAACGCGCGCACCTGCGCGGCGCTCGCGGCCTCGCGGTCGTCGGGATAGGAGAACCGCTCGGTCATCGCCGTGCCTCCGGGCCGGGGGTGAGATAGGACTGGTACAGCTCGGCGTAGAGCGGACCGGCGTGCGCCTCGGCGCTCGCACCCCACAGCTCGTGCGGGTCGAACCGGACGACGTAGACGGGGACGGGGTCGCCGAGCCCGTCCTCCCCGGTGGAGTGGAAGTACGCGTAGTTGCCCTCGAAGACGCGCTCCACCGTGCCGCGGCGTCCGCGCAGGTAGCCGGGGAGTCGGGTGTGGTCGGCGGCGGGCGGGTCGGCGACGACGACGGTGTCGCCCACGGCGAAGTCCGGGGTCGCGGGGCCGCGCCGGGGCGAGTCACCCTCGCGCAGGTACCGCTGCACCTGGGCGTCGATCGCCGGCTCCGCGCGGCCGGGCAGCGGGGCGTCCGGGTCGGCCCGGTAACGCGCGGTCGCGGCGGCGAACTCGTCGCGGTCGACGTAGCCCTGCTCGACGAGGAACGCGGAGATGCCGCCGAGCCACTTCTCGTAGTAGCGGAGCCGGAAGTAGTCGAACGGGTCCATCGCCTCCGCGCCGGTGCGCAGGTCCGCCCACGTCCAGGTGCTGTCGAACGTCGTCGGCACGGAGTCGATGTCGTAGCCGGGCAGGGCGTCGCGCAGCGATGCGCTCAGCCCCATCATCGCGGTGTGGATCCCGAAGATCCGTCTCTCCCAGTCCTCGACGAAGACTCGTCGCTCGAAGTCGATCGGCCCTTCGAGGCCCTCGAGCCCGCCCAGGTGGTGCTGCAGCTTCACGATGCCCCCGTCTCGATGCGGCGGTTCGGGACGCTACCGGCGGCGGCGCGGCGCGATGGGCCAGAAAGCGATCACATCCGGCCATCCGACTGCGTTGTCGCCGGGCCCGGATACGCCCGGATGCCGATCCGGCTCCGCCTTGCCGCGAGCCGCCCGGATCACCGAGCCCATCGACGGCGATCCGTCGGACACCCTTAGGCTCCGGCGGTGCCTGCCGCGCCCCGACCCGCACGGCGGCCGACGCTGCCCGTCGCCGTGCTGGTGGTCGACGGCGTCCGGCTCCTCGACGTCACCGGCCCGCTGGAGGTCTTCGACGTCGCCACGACCCTCGGCGCGCCCTACGAGGTGGTCGTCTGCTCTCCCGACGGCGCCGACGTGCGCGCGTCGAGCGGACTGCGCATCGGCGTCGACCACGCGGTGGCCGACGTCGGTGCCGTCGACACCCTCGTCGTGCCCGGTGGTGAGTTCCTGGTCTCCGCGGCCCCGCCCCCGGCGCTGCTCGACGGCGTGCGCGCGCTGGCCACCGGTGCCCGCCGGGTCACGTCGGTCTGCGCCGGGTCGTTCGCGCTCGCCGCGGCAGGGCTGCTCGACGGGCGCCGGGCCACCACGCACTGGCGGCACACCGCGACGTTCGCCCGCCGCTACCCGGCCGTCGAGGTCGACGAGGAGTCGATCTACGTCCGGGACGGGGCCCTGCTGACCTCGGCGGGCGTCACCGCGGGGATCGACCTGGCGCTGGCGCTCGTCGAGGAGGACGCCGGCGACGACGTGGCCCACGCCGTCGCCCGCGACCTGGTCGTGTTCATGCGCCGGTTCGGCGAGCAGCCGCAGCTCTCGGTGCCCTCGCGGACCCTGCGGCCCCGCCGCCGTCCGCTCGCGGCGCTGTGCGACGAGATCGCCGCCGACCCGGCCGCCGACCACAGCGTGCCGGCGCTGGCCGCCCGGGCGGGGCTGAGCGTGCGGCACCTCAGCCGCACGTTCCGGGCGCAGATCGGCTGCAGCCCGGCCGAGTACGTCGCCGAGGTCCGCCTGGAGGCCGCCGTCGCCCTGCTCCGCTGCGGCGAGACCGTCGCGGCCGCGGCGCGGCGCGCCGGCCTGGGCAGCGAGCAGACGCTGCGCCGCCGGCTGCGGACCCGCACGGGTGACTGAGCCGGCTCCCGCGCCTGGTCCGGTGGCACCGCTGCCCCCTGCACCCGGGGAGACGCCCACGCGCGTGCGGGCAGCCGCGAGGTTGTTGCGGCCGGCCGTTCGGGCGCAACCTGGCTGCTGTCGCCGGGCGCCCGCACAGCAGTGAGGTTGCGGCCGGGTTCGTCAGGCGTCGCGCAGGCGGGTGAGCGCGGCGCGGACCTTCTCCGGATCGTGCGTCTGCCAGAACGGCGGCAGCGAGGCCCGCAGGAAGCCGCCGTAACGGGCGGTCGCGATGCGGGAGTCGAGGATCGCGACGACCCCGCGGTCGTCCATCCCGCGCAGCAGCCGACCCGCACCCTGGGCCAGCAGCAGCGCGGCGTGGGTGGCCGAGACCGTCAGGAACCCGTTGCCGCCGCGGGCGTCGGTGGCGCGCTGCCGGGCGCCGACGAGGGGGTCGTCGGGCCGGGGGAACGGGATCCGGTCGATGATCACGCACGACAGCGACGGTCCCGGCACATCGACGCCCTGCCACAGCGACAGCGTGCCGAACAGTGAGGTCTCGTCGTCCTCGGCGAACCGCTTGACCAGCAGCATCGTCGAGTCGTCGCCCTGGCACAGGAGGGGGGTGGACAGTCTGCCCCGCAACGCCTCGGTGGCCTGCTTGGCCGCGCGCATCGACGAGAACAGGCCCAGCGTGCGCCCGCCGGCCGCCTCGACGAGCCCGGCGATCTCGTCGAGGTAGGCGGGCGGCAGCCCGTCGCGCCCGGGCGGGGGCAGGTGCCGAGCGGTGTAGAGGATGCCGCTGCGCGCATGGACGAACGGCGACCCGACGTCGAGCCCCGACCAGCGTGGCGCGTCGGGGTCCGGGACCGGATCGCCCGCCGTGGCGGCGACCGCGGCCGCGGGCGGGAGCCCCCACTGCCGGGCCAGCGCGTCGAAGGAGCCGCCGAGGGTCAGCGTCGCGGAGGTCAGGATCGTGGTGGACCGGCCGAAGAGCCTGTCGCGCAGCAGCCCGCCCACCCACAGCGGGGCGGCCCGCAGCACCCGGGTGCGTGCGCCCTCGGGCCCCTGCTCACCCAGCCACACGACGTCGCGCCGCACGGCCGGGTCGTCCTCGGCGAACGCCCCGAGCACCCGGACGGCGACGTCGAGCACCTCGTCGACCAGCGCGAGCGCGACCTTGCGACCCGCGGCGCCCTCCGGGTCCTCCCGGCGCTCGCCGCCGAGGCCCTGCTTGCACGCGGCGGCGGCGTCGCGGATCACCGAGAGGATGCCGGAGACGCCCTTGGGGAGCTCGTCCCAGCGCCCCGGCTGCAGGTCCTCCAGGACCAGCGCGAGGCCCTCGCCTGCCTCGGCCAGCCGGTCGGCGGTCTTCTGGTCGACGAGCTTGCCGCAGCGCCGCGCGGCCGCCGCGACCGTGGCGGGGGTGAGCTCGGCCGTCGCGGCCCCGGTGACGCGGTCGACCAGCTCGTGCGCCTCGTCGACGACGACGACGTCGTGCTCGGGCAGCACCTGCGCCTCGCCCATGGCGTCGATCGCGAGCAGGGCGTGGTTGGTGACGACGACGTCGGCCCGGCCGGCCTCGGCGCGCGCCTTCTCGGCGAAGCAGTCGTCGCCGACGGGGCAGCGGGCGGCGCCCAGGCACTCGCGCGCCGACACCGAGACCTGCCGCCACGCCGAGTCCGGCACCCCGGGGACGACCTCGTCGCGGTCGCCGGTCTCGGTGTCGGACGCCCACTCGTGCAGGCGCTTGACGTTGCGCCCCATGGCCGAGATGGCGAACGGGTCGAACAGCTGCTCCTCGACGTCGTCGAGCATCGACTCGTCGCCGTGCAGCTTGTTGAGGCACAGGTAGTTGCGCCTGCCCTTGAGGATCGCGAAGGTCGGCGTGCGCCCGAGCAGCGGCGTGAGGGCCTTCGCCAGCCGTGGCAGGTCGCGGTCGACGAGCTGGCGTTGCAGGGCGATCGTCGCCGTCGACACCACGACGGTGGAGTCCGCGGCGACGGCGTGCCGGATGGCGGGCACGAGGTAGCCCAGCGACTTGCCGGTACCGGTGCCCGCCTGCACGGCGAGGTGCTCGTGGTCGGCGATCGCCTTGCGCACCGCCTGCGCCATCGCGTCCTGCCCCTCGCGACGGGCCCCGCCGAGCGACTCGACCGCCGCCTCGAGGAGCTCGGCGACGCCGGGGAGGTCACGGGTCGACGGCAGCGCAGCGGGCACCCGGGGAGGCTACCCGGCGCACCCGACGGTCCCGAGCCGCGCGGGCGAGGTGTTCACCATCGCAGTGACGGGCCTATCTCCGGGCCGACCGGGTATACACGGAACCGTCCGGCACCGATCGTGATCCGCTTCCGCGGGTCGGGGGCGCCGGAATCCCGCACCGCCGCGGGACGCACGAGAAGAGACCGCCGACGATGATTCCTGCCTTCGCACCGCCGCGACAGGAGCCGTCGCTGTACCCGGTCCTGTTCGACCGCACGCCGCGCTACCACGAGCTCGAGCCGTGCGGCGCCGTCGCCCGCACCTCGGTGCTGCGCTGGTTCGAGCAGGCCCGCCGGGCCGTCGAGCGCCGCGCGTTCGGTGAGCAGCGGCCGTTCGTCCGGCCGCCGCTGGCGGCCGAGCGCGTCGAGGTGCTCGGCCCGCTGCCCTCGCACGGTGACTACCAGGTCGGCGTGGGGGTCAGTGCGATCAACGGGTCGTCGTTCTCCTGCACGTACGGACTGTTCGTCGCGGGGGACTGCGTCGCGCTCGGCGACTCGGTCAGCGTCCACTCCCGCGACGGGATGCCCGCCGAGCTGCCGCCCGACGTCCGCGACCGGCTCGCCGCGATGGACAGCACCCGGATCCCGGTGCGGGTCGTCGACCGCGACCCGGCCCGGCTGGTCCGCGACGCCTACCCGTTCGGCGTCGACGTCCGGGCCCGGTTCGGCGACCTCGACCCGGGACGCACCGTCGGCAACGTCGCGCTCGCCGGCTGGTACCTCGACGTCCTCGCCGAACTGCACGTCGACGTGCTCGGTCACGAGCTGCACGGGCCGGTCGGCTGCACGGTCGACGGCCTGGCACCGCGGTCGCTCTCGGTCGACCATCTCACCGACGTCGCCTACCCGGGGAGCTACCGGGTCGGCGTCGCCGTCGTGTGCCTCGACGACACGTCGGTGCACTACGCCTGCGGGCTGTTCGACGGCGCGCACTGCCTCGGGCTGGCCGAGGCGATCGGCGCCCGCACCGTCGCGGCGACCCGCGAGCGCGCGGCGATCGACCTGGGCCCGCGGTTCGAGGCGCTGCGGCTGCGGCCCTGATCTTCGTCGGCCCTGACCTTCGTCGGCCCTGACCTTCGTCGGCCCTGACCTTCGTCGGCCCTGACCTTCGTCGGCCCTGATCTTCGTCGGCCCTGACCTTCGACGGCCCCGCCTGCGGTCAGGCCCCGGCCCCCGGCGCCGACCCCGGTCGGCCCCGACTGGTCAGCGGAGTGCGACGCCCGCCCGCCGCAGCTGCTCCAGCGCCGCCCTCGTCGTCTCCGGCGCGACGCCCGCGCAGTGTTCGAGCAGCACCGTGGTCGCGAAACCGGCGGTGACGGCGTCGAGCGCGGTGGCGCGCACGCAGTGGTCGGTCGCGAGCCCGACGACGTGCACGTCGTCGACGCCCCGGCCGCGCAGCCAGTCGGTGAGCCCCGCTCCGCGGGGCTCGCTGCCCTCGAACCCGGAGTACGCCGCGGCGTAGGAGCCCTTGTCGAACACCGCCTCGATCGGCGCCACGTCGAGAGCCGGGTGGAACGCCGCCCCCGGGGTGTCGGCGCGGCAGTGCACCGGCCACGTGTCGACGAAGTCGGGCGTCTCGCTGAAGTGCGCTCCCGGGTCGATGTGGTGGTCACGGGTGGCGACGACGTGGTCGTAGCCCGTCTCGCGCATGTGGGTCGAGATGCCCGCGGCCACCGCCGCCCCGCCCGCGACGGCGAGCGACCCTCCCTCGCAGAAGTCGTTCTGCACGTCGACGACGATCAGCGCGCGCACCTCAGGCACCGCCGCCGGCGGCCGGGAACACCGTCGGGATCGCGGGTTCGCCGCGCGAGAGCTTGAGGCCCTCCCACGGCACCGAGACGAGCGCGGCCCGCAGCCGTTCGCGGCTCTGCTCCAGCGGCTCCAGGTCGGGCACGGGCTCGCCGCCGCGCATCAGTGGCACCGGGATGACGCGGTCGTGCGGGCCGAGGACCGGCGGGCGCCCGTAGGGGTGCACGATCTCCTCGACCGCGGTGCCCGTCGGCTTGTGCGTGCGGACCGCGGACTTGCGGCCACCCTTGGACTCCTTCGACGCACTGCGCTTCGCCACGGCCCGCCCGTCGACCTCGACCAGCTTGTAGACGAGCCCCGCCGTGGGTGCGCCCGAGCCCGTCACCACCGAGGTGCCGACGCCGTAGGAGTCCACCGGCTCGGCGCGCAGCGACGCGATCGCGTACTCGTCGAGGTCGCCGGACAGGACGATGCGCGTCCCGGTGGCGCCCAGCCGGTCGAGCTGCTCGCGGGCCTGCTGGGCCATCACACCCAGGTCGCCGGAGTCGATGCGGATCGAGTCCAGCCCCGGGCCGGCCGCGGTGATGGCGTTCTCGATGCCCTGCCGGATGTCGTAGGTGTCGACGAGCAGCGTCGTCTTCACCCCGAGCGAGGCGACCTGGCTGCGGAAGGCCGAGAGCTCGTCGTCGTGCAGCAGGACGAACGCGTGCGCCGCGGTCCCCGCCGTCGGGATGCCGTAGCGGCGCCCCGCCTCGAGGTTCGACGTCGCCGCGAACCCGGCCAGGTAGGTCGCCCGCGCGGCCGCGACGGCGCTCTCCTCGTGGGTGCGCCGCCCGCCCATCTCGATGATCGGCCTGCCGGCCGCCGCGGTGACCATGCGCGCCGCCGCCGAGGCCACGGCGCAGTCGTGGTTGAGGATCGACAGCGCGAGCGTCTCGAGCATGACGACGTCGGCGAACGTGCCGGTCACCGAGAGGATCGGCGAGCCGGGGAAGTACAGCTCGCCCTCCGGGTAGCCGTCGACGTCGCCGCGGAACCGGTAGTCCGCCAGCCAGTCGAGGGCCGCCGCGTCGACGACGCCCACGAGGGTCTCGAGTTCCGCGTCGCCGAACCGGAACGCGGCCAGCGCGTCGACCAGGCGCTGCGTGCCCGCGACGACGCCGTAGCGGCGGCCGTCGGGCAACCGGCGCGCGAACACCTCGAACGCGCACTGCCTGCCGGCCGTGCCGTCGGCCAGGGCGGCCGCGACCATGGTCAGCTCGTACCGGTCGGTGAACAGGGCCGTACTGACCGACCCCGGATGCCCGTTCATGGAACGGGAGCCTATGTGGCCTGCGCGTCAGGGTGCACGGATGACACCATGTGGGCATGCCCGCGCCGCTACCCGTCCCCACCCGCCAGGTGGAAGAGGTCACCGACGAGGCAGGCACCGCCGACACGCCGTGGCAGGCCATCGTCTGGAACGACCCGGTCAACCTGATGTCCTACGTCACCTATGTCCTGCAGAAGCTGTTCGGCTACCCGGAGCCGAAGGCCACCGCCCTGATGCTCGACGTGCACCACAAGGGCAAGGCGGCCGTCTCGTCCGGCGACAAGGACAAGATCGAGATCGACGTCGCCAAGCTGCACGCCGCGGGCCTCTGGGCCACCATGCAGCGCGCATGAGAGAGCAGGGCACGTGAACGGCTGGAGACGGTCGGGCCGCGGGGCCAAGGCGCGCCTGGTCGCGACGTTGGAGCAGCAGGAGGTCGTCGTCCTGCGCGGGCTGGTGGGCGAGGTCCGCGAGATGCTCGCGGCCCGCTCGGCCGACGCCCCGGCCGACGAGCTGGCCGAGCTCACCGGCATCCGCACCGGCTCGTCCACCCCGCCGGAGGACCGGGTGCTCGCCCGGCTGCTGCCGGAGTTCTCGCGCGACGACCCTGCGCTCGCCGGCGCCCTCCGCTCGCTGCACGAGCCGGCGCTGATCGAGGCGAAGGACGGCGCCGCGGTCACCGTGCTGGAGTCGCTCCCCGACGGCGGGGGCCGCGTCGAGCTCACCCCCGAGCAGGCCGACGCCTGGCTCACCGCGCTCAACGACGTCCGGCTCGCGCTGGGCACCGCGCTCGACATCCAGGAGGACATGCCCGAGGAGCTGCCGCCCGACGACCCGCGCGCCGCGCACCTGGGCGTCTACCACTGGCTGACGTTCGTCCAGGACGCGCTGGTGCAGTCGCGGATGCAGCTGCTCCAGCGCTAGCTCTTCCTGTCGGAGTGCCCGAGGTCGCGATCGGGCGCCACGCGGTCGCGGACCAGCTGCTTGAGCACCGGCAGCTCGGGGAACCCGCCCTGCTCGCGGCGGTCCCACAGCATCTCGTCGTCCAGCCTGACGGTGAACACCCCGCCCGTGCCCGGGACGAGGGCGACCTCGCCGAGGTCGGCGGGGAACGTCGTCAACAGCTCCTGGGCGGTCCAGCCGGCGCGCAGCAGCCATCGGCACTGGGTGCAGTAGGTGATCTCCAGGCGGGGCGCGGGCACCCGCAGATCATGCCAGCCGAGCATGCCGTTCCCACTATTCGGGAAATGTGAGCGGCGACCGAGTCGTTCGCCGTGGCCCGGCCCGGCAACGTACCCTTGGGATCGTGCTGGTGATCCGGAGAGACCTGGTGGACGAGATCGTCGCCCACGCCCGTCGGGACCATCCCGACGAGGCCTGCGGCGTCATCGCCGGTCCCGAGGGCTCCGATCGCCCCGAGCGGTTCATCCCGATGCTCAACGCGGCGCGCTCGCCCACGTTCTACGAGTTCGACTCGGGCGACCTGCTGCGCCTCTACCGGGACATGGACGCCCGCGACGAGGTGCCGGTCGTGATCTACCACTCGCACACCGCGACGGAGGCCTACCCGTCGCGCACCGACATCTCCTATGCCTCCGAGCCGTTCGCGCACTACGTGCTGGTGTCCACGCGCTCGCAGAACGACGAGGCGAGCGGGCCCGGGGACGAGGCGGAGTTCCGGTCCTACCGGATCGTCGACGGCGTGGTCACCGAGGAACAGGTCGAGGTCGTGGAGACTTATATGTTCGCGCACACCGGCGCGGACGACGTCCCCGACAACGCCTGAGCTGCCGCGTCCGCGGCCGTCCGACCACCCGAGTCCGATCCCAGTACGACCGACCAGGAGCACACCGAATGGCCACCGTTTCCATCCCCACCATCCTGCGCACCCACACGGGCGGCGAGAAGGCCGTCGAGGCCACCGGTGGCACCGTCGGCGAGGTGATCGAGGACCTCGAGTCGCGGCACAGCGGCCTGAAGAACCGCCTGATCACCGACGGCGCCCTGCACCGGTTCGTCAACATCTACGTCGACGACGAGGACGTCCGCTTCGCCGGTGGCCTCGACGCCCCGGTCAAGGACACCTCCACCGTCACGATCCTGCCCGCCGTCGCCGGCGGGATGCGCTGACGCAGGCCCGCGTGGGCGGTGTGCGCACGGGGTAGTCCCGTCGTACGCCGCCCCGGCCGGCCGACGTCGTGTCGATCTCGGCGGCTCGCCGCCCCAGGGAGAAGCCATGGCCCGCTACGACTCGCTGCTCGACGCGGTCGGCGACACGCCCCTCGTGGGGCTGCCGCACCTCTCACCCGCACCCGGTGTGCGGCTGTGGGCGAAGCTCGAGGACCGCAACCCCACCGGCTCCATCAAGGACCGCCCCGCGCTGGCGATGGTCGAGCGCGCCGAGGCCGACGGCCTGCTCACGCCGGGCTGCACCGTCCTGGAGCCGACGTCGGGCAACACCGGCATCTCGCTGGCCATGGCCTGCAAGCTCAAGGGTTACAAGCTGATCTGCGTCATGCCGGAGAACACCTCGGTGGAGCGCCGCCAGCTGCTGCAGATGTACGGCGCGGAGATCATCTCCTCGCCGGCCGCGGGCGGGTCGAACCAGGCCGTCGCGATGGCCAAGGAGCTCGCCGCCCAGAACCCCGACTGGGTCATGCTCTACCAGTACGGCAACCCGGCCAACGCCGACGCGCACTACCGGACGACCGGCCCGGAGATCCTGCGCGACCTGCCCACCGTGACGCACTTCGTCGCCGGCCTGGGTACCACCGGCACCCTCGTCGGAACCGGCCGCTACCTGCGCGAGCACAAGCCCGACGTGCAGATCGTCGCCGCCGAGCCGCGCTACGGCGAGCTCGTCTACGGCCTGCGCAACCTCGACGAGGGCTTCGTGCCCGAGCTCTACGACGCCGAGGTGCTCACCTCCCGCTACTCCGTCGGCTCGCACGACGCGCTGCGGCGCACCCGCGAGCTCGTCGAGAAGGAGGGCATCTTCGCCGGCATCTCGACCGGCGGGATCCTGCACGCGGCCCTCGCCGTCGCCGAGAAGGCCGCGGGGGCGGGGGAGACCGCCGACATCGTGCTCGTCGTCGCCGACGCGGGCTGGAAGTACCTGTCGACGGGTGCCTACTCCGGAACGCTCGACGAGGCCGCCGACGGCATCGAGGGCCACCTCTGGGCCTGACCCCCGCGCGCGCCGATGGTCGCCATGGCGACGATCGCCGCTCACGACCTCCCGGCGCTCGCTGTGGGTGAGCTGAGCGGCGGCTGAGTGGGTGCCGACACGCGTACGCTGCGCGGTATGGACGCGACCGTGCCTCCGCTCGGCCCGACTCCCGCTTCTCCGGCGCCGCGCCGTTCGACGGCCCGCATCATCCCGGCCAGGCCGGTGCCCGCGGCGATCACGATGCTCGCGTTCACCGTCGTGCTCTACCTGATCGAGCTCGTCGACCAGCTGACCCCGCTGCACCTCGACGACGACGGCATCCACTCGCGCAGCGTCAGCGGCCTGACGGGGATCATCTGGGCGCCGCTGCTGCACGGCGGCTGGGCGCACCTGGCCGCCAACACGATCCCGTTCCTCGTGTTCGGGTTCCTCGTGATGGCGGGCGGGATCGGGCAGTTCGTCGCCGTGACCGCGTTGATCTGGGTGGTCAGCGGGCTGGGCGTCTGGCTGCTCGGGCCCTCGAACACGTCGACGATCGGGATGTCGGGCGTGATCTTCGGCTGGCTGGTGTTCTTGCTGGTCCGGGGGTTCTTCGCGCGCAGCCTCGCGCAGATTGCCGTCGCCGTCGTGCTGTTCGCGGTCTGGGGGAGCGTGCTGCTCGGCGTGATCCCGGGGCGACCGGAGATCTCGTGGCAGGCGCACCTGTTCGGCGCCCTCGCCGGGCTGCTCGCGGCGTTCCTGGTGGCGCGGGCGGACAGATCGGTCGGGACGCGGGCCACCGGGGTCGACGCGTGACCGATCCCGACCGCGACGCCCCCATCGGCATCTTCGACTCGGGCGTCGGGGGCCTCACCGTGGCCCGCGCCGTGATCGACCAGCTGCCCGCCGAGCGCATCGTCTACGTCGGCGACACCGAGCACGGCCCCTACGGTCCGCTGCGCATCCCCGAGATCCGGCGGCACGCGCTCGCGATCGGCGACGAACTGATCGAGCGCGGGGTCAAACTGCTGGTCATCGCATGCAACACCGCGTCGGCGGCCTGCCTGGCCGACGCCCGCGAGCGCTACCCGGTGCCCGTCGTCGAGGTCGTGCTGCCCGCGGTGCGCCGCGCCGTCGCCGCGACCCGCAACGGTCGCATCGGTGTCATCGGGACCTCGGCGACGATCACCTCGGGTGCCTACGCCGACGCCTTCTCCGCGGCCCGCGACGTCTCGGTCACCTCCGTGGCGTGCCCGCGGTTCGTCGACTTCGTCGAGCGCGGTGTGACGAGCGGGCGTCAGATCCTCGGCATCGCGCAGAGCTACCTCGAGCCGTTGCAGCGCGCCCGCGTGGACACCGTCGTGCTGGGCTGCACGCACTACCCGCTGCTGTCCGGGCTGCTGCAGATCGTGCTGGGGCCGGAGGTCACGCTCGTCTCCAGTGCCGACGAGACCGCGAAGGACGTCGTCCGCACGCTCATGGCCGCCGACCTGCTGCGCGACCCCGAGACCGACCCCCCGCCCGGCCCGCACGAGTTCCTCGCCACGGGCGACCCGGAGCCCTTCCGGCGCCTCGGCCGGCGGTTCCTGGGCCCGGAGATCGGGCCGGTCGTGGGGCGGGCGGGGTTGCAGCGCCTCTAAGCCGTGCCGCGGGGGCGTCCCCATCGGCACGCGCCGCGGTCCGGCCCGGCCTCGTCCGGTCCGGGGCGGTCGGCCGTGTCCCGCACGGTCCGGCTGCGGTCGGGCGAAGTCCGGGCGTGGCCCGGCGCGGTCGGGGTCGCGTCCTGGGTTCGGCGTGGTCGGGGTCGCGTTCTGGGTTCGGCGTGGTCGGGGTCGCGTTCTGGGTTCGGCGCGGTCCGGGCCGAGCCACGGGTCGGTCGCGGTCCGGGTCGAGCCCCGGATCCGCGCGCAACCTCACTGCTGTCCCGCGGCCGCAGAGCAGCAGTGAGGTTGCGCGGAAGAGGGCGGCCAGGACCACGGCGCCGGGTGCGCGGGGGGCTCGGGTAGCGTCGCCGCGTGATCGGCGCGCTGGTGATCGTGGTGTACGTGGCGACGGGGCTGCTCGCCCTGTACGGCCTCGTCCGCACGGTGCAGGGCCGTCATCCCGGGCGTGACATGCGGATCGCCGTCGGCGTCGTCGAGGCGTTGCTCGTCGTCCAGGCGGCGATCGCGGCGTTCCGCGTTCTCGGTGGTGGCGTGACGTTGCCGGAGCAGGGCACGTTCCTGATCTATCTCGTCGTGTCGGTCTGCGTGCTCCCGATCGGGCTGCAGTTCGCCGTCACCGAGCCGACGACGCGGTGGGGCGGCGCGGTCGTCAGCGTCGCGGCGATCGGCACCGGCGTCGCCGTGTGGCGGCTCGCCGAGCTGTGGGCCGCACATGTCTGAGTCGTCGGGATCGCCGTCGTCGGGCTCGGGGTCGTCGGGCTCGGGGTCGTCGGGCTCGGGGTCGTCGGGCTCGGGGTCGTCCGGGTCCGGCCACGGGCCCCGGCCCACGTCCAGCGGGCCCGGGCGGGTGCTGATCGCCGTCTACGCGATCTTCGCCCTGTCCGCGACCGCCCGCGCCGGCGTCCAGATCGCGACGAACTTCTCCGAGGCACCCCTCGCCTACCTGCTCTCGGCGTTCGCGGGCGTGGTCTACATCCTCGCGACGATCGGCCTCGCGGGCACCGGCCCCGGCAGGCGCAGGCTCGCGTGGGTGGCCGTCGGGATCGAGCTCGTCGGCGTCCTCGCGGTCGGCACCCTCACCGCGCTCGACACCGCCGACTTCCCCGACGACACCGTGTGGTCGCTCTACGGCCGCGGGTACGGCTTCGTGCCGCTCGTGCTGCCGTTGATCGGCCTGTGGTGGCTGCGCCGCACGCGCGGACGTTAGCGGCGGCCGTTAGCGTCTGCGGCCATGCGGCTCACCGTCCTCGGCTGTTCGGGCAGCGGACCCGGCCCCGACTCGCCCGCCTCCGGCTACCTCGTCGACGCCGGCGGCACCCGCGTCGTCGTCGACCTCGGGAACGGCACCGTCGGTGCGCTGCAGCGGCACCTGGACCCGTGGGAGCTCGACGCCGTCGTCCTCTCGCACCTGCACCCCGACCACTGTGCGGACGCCTCCGCGCTGGTCGTGCACCGTCGCTACCACCCGTTCCCGCCGTTCGACGCCACCGCCCGCCCGCTGCCGGTGTACGCGCCCGCGGAGGCGCCCGAGCGGCTCGGCGCCGCCTATGCGCCGTCGGCCGCCGAGCGAGCCGAGACCGACCTGACCGACGTCTGCGCGTTCCATCCCCTGACCGACGGCGCCACCGCGACGGTCGGGGCCGACGTCCTGCTCCGCGCGGGCGCGGTCGACCACCCCTGCGAGGCCTACGCGATCCGGCTGGAGCACGGTGGGCGGACGCTGGTCTACAGCGGCGACACGGGGCCGAGCGCCGGGCTCGTCGAGACGGCACGCGGCGCCGACGTCCTGCTCTGCGAGGCGACGTGGCCGCACGTGACGCAGTGGTGGGACGAGCCGCCGCCCGGGGTGCACCTGTCCGGGAGGCAGGCGGGGGAGCACGCCGCGGCCGCCGGGGTCGGGCGGCTCCTGCTCACCCACGTTCCGGTGTGGTTCGACGGCGAGGCCTTGCTCGCCGAGGCCCGCGAGGTGTTCGACGGTCCGGTCGAGCTCGTGCGGCCGGACGCGACGTACGAGATCTGACTCGCACCTTCTCGCTCTCGGGGTGATCGTCGGTTGCGCGACGTGCGGCGCACCCGGGTGCTGTGGGCCTGTTCTCGGCGTGATCGCCGGTTCCGGGACATCGGCGCACCCGGATGCGCTCTCGTCCCCCTTTCGACGATCAGCGGCGGGATCAGCCGCCGACGCCCTGCCAGACGGACTGGGCCCCCGCGTCGCCGATCCAGACGACGAGCGCGGCGACCGCGATTCCCGCGAGCGCGGCGAGGAGGCCGGCGGTCGTCGCGACGCGACGCAGGGTCACCGCCCGGGTCGCTGCCCGCGTCGCCGTCTGTGTCGCCGTCTGTGTCGTCGCCCGGGTCGTCGCCCGGGTCGTCGCCCGGGTCGTCGCGGGTGCCGTCGCTCCGGTGCGGGGCCCGCCGCCGCCCGCGGCGATCGGCTCGACCTCGGCGACGGCCGCCGCGGCCCGGTCGGCCATCCGAGCGACGACGACGCTGACCAGCACGAGCAGCCCGAACAGGACCGCCCAGGGCAGCAGGTTGTCCGCGCGCTCCTCGTGGACCTCGACGAGCGGGCTGCCGCCGCCGAGGGCCTCGCGGAGCTGGTCGCCGGTGCGCGTCGCGATCGGCACGGCGAGCACGCCGACGATCGTCACGAGCGCGAGCGGGATGCCGAGGGAGCGACGTAGCGACGGGCGCAGCGCGACGACGACCGCGCCGATCGCCGCGAGGGGGAGCAGCACGACGACGGCGTGCACGACGAGCGGATGGGCGGGGATTCCGCCGACCGTAAGCATTTGAACATTCAAGCAGGGTGCGTGTGAGGTGTCCGTGTGCGGCCGTTCGGCCCCTGCCTAAGCTGTCGCGGTGACGCGAGCAGACGGCAGGGCCGACGACGAACTGCGCCCCGTGCGCATCACCCGCGGCTTCCAGAAGCATCCGGCGGGCTCCGTGCTCGTCGAGTTCGGCGACACCAAGGTGCTGTGCGCGGCGAGCGTGACCGACGGCGTCCCGCGCTGGCGCAAGGGCAGCGGCCTGGGCTGGCTGACGGCCGAGTACGCGATGCTCCCGTCGGCCACCAACACCCGCAGCGACCGGGAGTCCGTCCGCGGCCGGATCGGCGGCCGCACGCACGAGATCAGCCGCCTCATCGGCCGGTCCCTGCGTGCCTGCATCGACCTCAAGGCGTTGGGCGAGAACACGATCGCGCTCGACTGCGACGTCATCCAGGCCGACGGCGGCACCCGCACGGCGGCGATCACCGGGGCCTACGTGGCACTCGCCGACGCGGTCACCTGGCTCGCCGCCCACAACCGGCTCGCCGACCCGAAGCCGATCTCCTGCCAGGTGGCCGCGGTGAGCGTCGGGGTCGTCGACGGACGCGTCCGGCTCGACCTGCCCTACGAGGAGGACTCGCGGGCGGAGGTCGACACCAACGTCGTCGCCACCGACACCGGCACGCTCATCGAGGTGCAGGGCACCGCGGAGGGCGCGACGTTCTCCCGCCGCACCCTCGACGCGATGCTCGACTCCGCGCTCGCCGGCATCGCCACCCTCGCGACGCTGCAGGCCGAAGCGCTCGCCGCCCCCTACCCGGGCACCCTGCCGGGGGTCACGGCGTGACCGCACTGCTCGTCGCCACCCGCAACACCGCCAAGCTCTCCGAGCTCCGCCGCCTGCTCGACGCCTCCGACCTCGGCGGCATCGCCCTCTGGGGGCTACGCGACGTCGAGGAGTTCCCCGAGGCCCCCGAGACCGGTGCGACGTTCCAGGAGAACGCGCTGGCCAAGGCCCGCGACGCGGCCGCTGCCACCGGGATGCCTGCCGTCGCCGACGACTCGGGCCTGGCCGTCGACGCCCTCAACGGCATGCCGGGGGTGTTCTCGGCCCGCTGGTCGGGCCGCCACGGCGACGACGCGGCCAACCTCGATCTCGTGCTCGGCCAGATCCACGACGTGCCCGACGAGCGCCGTGGCGCCGCATTCGTGTGTGCGGCGGCGCTCGTGGTCCCGGGGGGCGACGAGACCGTCGTGGTGGGGGAGTGGCGTGGGCGGCTCGTCCGGGAGCGGCGGGGCACCAACGGCTTCGGCTACGACCCGATCTTCGTCCCCGACGGCGAGCAGCGGACCTCCGCCGAGCTCGCTCCCGAGGAGAAGGACGCCGCCTCGCACCGCGGCATCGCCATGCGCGCGCTGCTCCCGCACCTGCGCTCCCTGACGGCCGCCGCCCGCTGAGCGGCCGCGCCCGGGTCGCGCACGGGAGTCCGCCACGGCCCTGGGCGCTGCCGCACGCCCCCACGCCGGGCGCAACCTCACCGTCGACCCGATGGCTCGGAGCAGCAGTGGGGTTGCGCTCGGGTGCGTCGGCCGCGCTCGTCGTGGGTGGGGCGCTCGGCTCAGTCCCGGGGGTCGTCCTCGGCGAGGACGCGGCGCGCGACGGCGAAGGCCGAGTTCGCGGCCGGGACGCCGGAGTAGATCGCGCACTGCAGCAGGACCTCGACGATCTCCTCGCGGCTCAACCCGTTGCGCAGCGCGCCGCGCAGGTGCAGCTCCAGCTCGCCGAGATGGCCGTGCGCGACGAGCGACGTCAGGGTGATCGCGCTGCGCATGCGGCGGTCGAGGCCGGGACGCGTCCAGATCCCGCCCCACGCATAGCGGGTGATCATCTCCTGGAACGCGGCGGTGGTGTCGTCGGCGCGGGCCAGCGCCGCATCGACGTGCGCGGGCCCGAGCACCTCGCGGCGCACCGCGAGGCCGTCGGGGTCGAGGTCGAGAGGGATCGCGTGGTCGGGGGTCGTCACACACGGACGCTAACGCCGCGACCCCCGGCATGCCCCACAACGTTCCCGGATGGCGGAAGCGGAACCCGCCGCGACGTCGCGCGACCCGGGGGTGCGGCGCCGCCGTCACGGGTCGGTACCGTCGAGGTCGTGCGGTGGTGGCGCCCGGCGGGCACGGTTCTGGGCGTGGTCGTCGCCCTGGCCGTCGCGCTGCTGCTCCTGCGGCTCTACGGGGTGCCCGGGATGTCCGACGTCCGCGCCACCGTGGCGGCTGCGGGGGTGTGGGCACCGCTGGCCTTCGTCGCGCTGCAGGCCGGGCTGACCGTCGGGCCGGTACCCCGGACGGTGTTCACGCTCGTCGCCGGGGCGCTGTTCGGGTGGGCCGCCGGGCTCGTCCTGACCCTCGTGGCGACGACCCTCGCCGCGGTCGTGGCCTTCGCCCTCGTGCGGGTCACCGGCGGGCGGCTGGTCGAGCGCTACGCGCGCGGGCGCGCCGTGGACTGGGTGCGGTTACGGCTGGACCATCACGGGCTGCTGGCGGTGACGTCGCTGCGGCTCGTGCCCGCGGTGCCGTTCGCCGCGCTCAACTATGTCGCCGGGCTGTCCGCCGTGCGGTTCTGGCCCTACCTGCTGGGGACAGCCGTTGGCATCGTGCCGGGGACGGTCGCGATCGTCGTGCTGGGTGACGCCGTCACCGGGACGCCCCCGCCCGCCCTGGTCGTCGTGTCCGCGGTCTGCGGGCTGGTCGGGCTGGCCGGTGTGGTCGTCGCGGCCCGCCGACCGATCCCGGAGGACGTCCCCGAGCCCGAGCCGTTCCAGCACCCTCTGCAGCACCCTCTGCCCTTTGGGAAAACGACCCGTTAGTGCTGGTCGGGTGGTGCCGGCGGCGGGATTCGAACCCGCACTGACGGTCTCCTAAGGACCGCGCCTCTGCCAGTTGGGCTACGCCGGCGGCTCGCGCCACACCAGGTCGGGGTCAGCGCGTGGCAGTTCGGACACAGGATACGGAGGTTTGCCAGGCGGTTGTCGGTGTGGTCACCGTTCACGTGGTCGAGCTGCAGCGGAAGCGGCGTGCCGCGCCACTCCGTAAGTCCGCACTCCTGACAGTGGGCGGGTCGGAGGCCCTCGGCGATGAGGCGCTTGCGTAAGGTCGACGTGGGGTACGTCGATCCGCGCACGAGGATCTCGGCGAGCTTCCGTGTCCTGCGCCGCCGTGCCTCCTCGGCCCAGCGCATCCTGGTGAAGTGGCTGGTGTCGAGCCGGAGGCGGCGGATGTGTGCATTCATCATCCGGTGGACGCCTCCGTTGGGGGTGTACCCGAGCCTGCGGCTGACCTCGGAGACGGAGTCGCTCACGCGGACGACCTCTGCGAGCTTCTCGTCCGTCCAGGACCGCCGCGGCTCCCTGCTGGAACCCACACCCGACCCGGGGATGTGCCGCGCTTCGACGCCGAGCCGCGCGATGTGCCGGCGCAGGTGGTCGTACCTGCCGGGTCTGGTGCCGAGCCGCCGGCACACCTCCGCCAACGTTGCGCTCGCCGCGACCGCCTCGGCCAGCTGTTCGTCGGTCCATCGTCTCGCTCTGGGCATGCGCTGATCTTCACGAACATCCGTTCGATGCGGAACGGAAATGTACGCGAAGATCACACCTTGAGGTCCTTGCGGAGCTTGGCGACGTGACCGGTGGCGCGGACGTTGTACATCGCCTTCTCGATCTTCCCCTCCTCGTCGACGAGGAAGGTGGAGCGGATGACACCGGTGACCTTCTTGCCGTACATGGTCTTCTCGCCGAAGGCGCCCCAGGCCTGCAGGACCTCCCGGTCGGGATCGGAGAGCAGCGGGAAGGTGAGGTTCTGGGCGTCGCGGAACTTCGCGAGCTTCGCGGGCTTGTCGGGCGAGATCCCGACGACCTCGAGCCCCGCGTCGCCGAGCTCGGCGAGGTTGTCCCGGAAGTCGCAGGCCTGCTTGGTGCAGCCGGGGGTGCTGGCGGCGGGGTAGAAGTAGACGATCACCTTGCGGCCGCGGTAGTCGGCCAGCGAGACGGGCTTGCCGTCGGCGTCGGGCAGGGTGAAGTCGGGCGCCGGGTCGCCCTCGGCGAGTCGCTCGGTCATGGGCGACGATCCTTCCAGGTTCGGCGCCGTCGTGGCGCAGGTACGGCCTCGGCGCGGCCCGCCCGACGCCGGCGGGTGCTGTGATCTACGGTGTTGCCTCGCAGGCCCTGCGGACCGCAGCGGGGCCACCCGCATCCGAGGAGGAGTCGTGGCGCGCGACCCCGAAGCCATCCAGCGTGAGATCGAGAAGACGCGCGACCAGCTCGCCGAGAGCCTCGACGCCCTCACCGAGCGTGCCCACCCGAAGCGCTTCGTCGACCAGGGCAAACAGCAGGTCGCGGCGAAGCTCGAGGACCCGAAGATCAAGTATGCCCTGATCGGCGTGGGTGCCGTCCTGGCGCTCGCGGTGCTGCGCAAGCTGTTCCGCTGACCCGCCCGGGTCAGCCGAGCGTGCGGGCCAGCTCCTCGACCTCGGCGAGCCCGACCCCCGCGGCCACCAGCGCCCGGTAGCGCGCGACGCGGCGCGCGGCGCCGAAACCGGCGACGGCCACGAGGGTGTCGTCGCGCAGCAGCCCGACGACGGTGCCCTTGACCGGGCCCCCGTCGAGCCCGTCGCCGTGCAGCGGGATGCGTCGCGTCGCCTCGGTCGGTCGCCCGAACAGCTGAACCTTCATGCCGAACTGGTCGGACCAGAAGTACGGCACCGCGGGGGGCGGGGCCTCGCCGCCGGCGATGGCGGCCCCGACGGCGGCGGCCTGTTCGACGGTGTTGGTCCAGTGCTCGCGTCGGACGGGACGCCCGGCGACGTCGTCGTGCCACGCCGCGACATCGCCGACGGCCCACAGCGCCTCGGCGCCCTCGACTCGACCGGCGGCGTCGCACACGAGCCCGCCCGTGACGTCGATCCCGCTGTCGGACAGCCACTCCAGGCGCGGGACGCCACCGATGCCGACGAGCGTGACGTCGGCGTCGACGCGGTCACCGTCGGCCAGCAGCAGGGTGTCGCCGTCGAAGCCGTCGATCCCGACGCCGGTGCGCAGCGTCGCGCCCGACTCGGTGAGCAACCGCGCGCACAGGCCCCCGAGCTCCTCGCCCAGCGCCCGCGCGAACGGCACGGACAGGGCCTCGAGCACGGTCACCTCGATGCCCCGGTCGCGCGCGGTGCTGGCCACCTCCGCGCCCACGAACCCGGCACCCACGATCGCCAGCGACGACGCCTTGTCCAGGGCAGCGCGCAGGGCCAGCGAGTCGTCCAGGGTGCGCAGCGTGAACACCGAGTCGGGCTGGCCGGGCAGCCTGCGTGCCGACAGCCCGGTCGCGACGACGATCGCGTCGGCGTACATCGTCGCGCCGTCGTCGAGCACGACCTGACCAGGCCGCCAGCCGACGGCCCGCGTGCCGAGATAGGTGCGCACGCCGAGGTCGTCGTAGGTGTCCTCGGCGCGCAGCCGGACCCGGTCGGGCTCCCACGAGCCGGCGAGGAGCTGCTTCGACAGCGGCGGTCGGTCGTACGGCAGGTGCGGCTCGTCGCCGACGAGGCTGATCCGCCCGTCGTATCCGTTGGCGCGCAGCGCTTCGACGGTCCTCAGACCGCCGAGACCGGCGCCGACGACGAGCACGTGCTGGACGGGGGCGGCTCGCACCTCGTGGGCTCCAATCCGCCGGGTCGGCGCCCGGCCGCGACCATCTTCGCCGATGCGCTCCGCGACGCCGAGCCACGGTCGGGGGACGCGCGCTCAGCCCGGCGCGGAGTCCTGGTCCAGCCGCGACCGCAGCCGGTCGAGGGTCTGCGCGAGCAGCCGCGACACGTGCATCTGCGAGATGCCGACCTTCTCCGCGATCTGGGTCTGCGTCATGTTGCCGAAGAACCGCAGCATGACGATCGTGCGCTCGCGCTCGCCCAGCTCGGCGAGGACGGGGCGCAGCGCCTGCCGGGTGTCGACGCGGTCGAGCTCCGCGTCGGCCTCCCCGACGAGCTCGCCGACCGTGGCGCTGCCCTGCTCGGAGGAGAGCATCTCGTCGAGCGAGGAGCTGCGGTAGGCGTCGGCGGCCTCGAGGCCCTCGAGGACGTCGGCGACGGGCATGCCCAGGTACTCGGCGATCTCGGTCGGCTTGGGGGCGCGGCCGAGGCGCTGCGAGAGGTCGGAGACCGCGCCGTTGAGCGAGACGTGCAGGTCCTTGAGCCGCCGGGGCACCCGCATCGACCAGCCCAGATCGCGGAAGTGCCGGCGTACCTCGCCGCTGATCGTCGGGACGGCGAAGGAGAAGAAGTCGGAGCCCTTGTCCGGGGCGAACCGGTCGATGGCGTTGATCAGCCCGACCGTCGCGACTTGCGTGAGGTCGTCGAGCGGCTCGCCACGGTGCGCGAAGCGCCGGGCGATGTGCTGGGCGACGGGCAGGTACCCGCGGACGAGCTCGTCGCGCAGCGCCTCGCGCCGCGGGTCGTCGGGGGCGAGCCCCGCGTACTCCTCGAGGAGCGGGACGAGATGGCCGTACTCCGGGTCGGTTCGGCTCACCTCTCGGTCGCGCCGGCGCTCTTGCCCAGGACGATGCCGACGACGGGGCGGCCGTCGGGCCCGTCCGTCCGGCTGACCGAGACCTCGTCGGTGAGCGTCTCGAGGACACGCCAGCCGAACGTGTCGGTCGCGACGGTCGTGTCGACGCCCGCGCCCTCCACCTCGGCGCTGACGTCGATGCGGTCCTGGCGGACCTGGAAGCGGCAGCGCAGGGCCGAGCCCGGCGCGGCGACGTCGACCAGCGTCGCGCAGGCCTCGTCGACGGCCATCCGCAGGTCGGAGATGGCGTCGAGGTCGAAGTCGGCGCGGGCGGCGAGATCCGAGGCCACGGCCCGGATCGTCGGGATCAGCGCGGCCGACGCAGTGGTCCGGACCTCGACCGTGGGGCTGCCGTCCCCGGCGGCGGGGTCGGTGAGTTCGGCGGGGTCCCAGTCGTCCCTGTCGGACACGCGGGCGCTTCTCCCTTCGCGGGCTGTGCGGGTGCGGCCCGGGCGTGGCCCGGTCACGGTCGTGGGTGCTCTCGGGCATCTTGCTACCCGTGACGGGGACGGATCAATCATCAGCCGCCGACACGCCACACGTGGGCGCCCGAGGGGCCGCCGGTGCGGGGCCGGGAGGTCGCCGTCCCGGCGGGCGGGAGGGCTCGGCCGGCGCCGGGACGCCGTCCGGACGCCGTCAGCGGTCGTCCCGCGGGACGGTGCGACGTCCGCGTCGGGGGCACGCGCCGCGCGGCGTGCGGCCGTGCCGTTCGTCCTCGTGGGCACGCCGGTGCGGGCCGTCCCGACCGGTGGTCGACGGGGCGGTTCCGCTCACGGATCACGTCGGACCGTTCGCCGTTCGGCCCCGCCCGGACGCCGGGGACGCCCGTACGGCCGTGTTGACTTCGGAGGTAGAGACCTGCGGCAGCGCCGCCGCCGGGTCGACGTCAGCAGGGGGAATTCACGGTAATGACAGCGGTTCCGGAGATGCGTGTGTCCGGTCCGGTGGTCGCGTTGCCGGCCCGGACGGGCCTGCGCACGGGCCCGGCCCGCATCGTCGCCGTGGCGGGGTCGATCACCGAGCTGACGCGCCCGGAGTCGGATCTGGCGCGCATCCTCGACAGTGTCGGCGTCGCGGACCTGCTGGTCGCGTGTGAGGACGGCCCCGGCCCGCTGTGCGCGCCGACGCCGCTGTTCAGCTACCTCGACTACCCGGACTACGACGACGACCCGGACCCCGTCGATGTGGATCCTGTCGATCTGGACTACGACGAGGACGAGGACGAGGACGACCAGGGCGGTACCGGGTGGACCGCCCCGGAGCCGCGCGAGCCCGTCGAGCCGATGGCCGCCCGCGACGGGGACGAGCTCCCCGGTGTGCGGCTGCACCGGCTCGGCCTGCCGCAGCTGTCGGCCTCGTCCGAGGACGATCTCGTCGCCGCGATGAGCGAGCTCGTCGGGTTCGATCCCGAACCCGGGGTGTACTGCCTGGCGCCGATCACCGCGCCCGACGACGCGGCCCGATCGGTCCTCGTGCGCGCCGCCGAGCGGATCGCGCAGGTCTACGGTTTGCCGCTGCTCAGCTACCGCTGCCTCGAGCTCGCCGTCGTCCCCGGCGAGGGCTGAGCTTCCGGACGCTCGCGCACGTCGCCCCGGCCCGTTCGGCAGCCTGGCCGGCACCCGACCCGTACGCCTGCCCGCGCCCGGGACCCGGCGACCCGCCCGGCGGGACCCGGCGACCCGCCCGGAAGACGACTCGACCGGGCCGGCCGCGGCGCGGCCGACCCGGTCGTGACGCCGGTATCCCGTCGTCCGTCCTGCCCCCGACGGTCGGGACGGACAGGGACCGTCAGCTGGCGGCCGCGAGCTCGCGCCGCTCGATGATCGCCCGGCGCTCGGCCTCGGCGAGCCCACCCCAGACGCCGAAGGGTTCGCGGGTCGCGATGGCGAACTCACGGCACTGCTCAAGCACGGGGCAGCGGTGGCAGACCTCTTTGGCCTGCGCGGTGCGGCGGGCGCGCGAGGGGTTGCGCTCCCCGTCGGGATGGAAGAAGACCGCGCTGTCCATGCCCCGGCAGGAGCCGAGTCGCTGCCACTGCCACGCATGGTCCATGGGGCCGGGGAGTCGTGACACGTCGCTCATCGCACGTCCTCGCTGAGGATCGGGCGGCGCTGCGCGTCCGCGCTGTCTCCACCGTTCGCTCGCTGTCGCTCACTCATGGCGGACCCACCTCGCTCTTCGTTCTGACCCGGCCGCATACCGGGTGGCCGACGACGTTCTTCCCGGGGGATCCGGGCTCCAAACGCGACGGACGGCGACGACGCGGACACGCTGACGCGACGGCGCAGCGCCGCGACCCGAGCGAGGTGGCGACGGCGCCGGGCCGGGTGACGCTGCTGAGGATGTTCTCCCAGCTCAGGCCGCGTGCGGGCGAGATCGAAAAGCTGGCGAAGTGTGCGCTCTGTGGTCGCTACTCGCGCGTTGGAACGCAGAAAAAGTGACGTACGTCACTCTGAGATGGTGCCCGATCAGGTGGGGGCGAGCGCCGCCTCGACGGTGTCGTGGATGTCGAACATCGGCAACAGCCCCGCGATCGACAGCGGCCGCAGCACCCGGCGGCCCGTGCACGCCAGCCGGAGGCCGACGCCGTCGGCGTGCGCGGCCTCTCGAACCTCGATGAGCGCGGCCAGCCCGCTGGTGCCGAGGAACGTCACGCCGTCGAGGGCGACGACCACCAGTTCGACCGCCTCGTCGTGCACCTGCTCGAGCAGCGCCGCCCGCAGCTGCGGCGAGGTGAGCATGTCCACCTCGCCGCCGACGGTCACCACCACCGCGCCCGCCTCCGGGTGCGTGACGCCGACCGCGATCTGGTCGGGTCCGTCGGTCCGGGACGACGCCGCGGCGGGGTCGGAGGCGGAGGAGGCCTGCATTGCGGTCACGGTAGGGCCGGGACCGCCGTCGTGCCAGTCCTGGCGCCTCATCGCAGGCGGTGCGCCCCGTCGGCTGTCCGGATCGTGCGTCCCGTGCGCCCCAGGTGTTCCATGAGCGGCACGGCCACCCGGCGCGACGTCCGCAGCGCCTGCCGGGCCTCGCTGACGGTGAACTCCTCCCCGAGCCCGGCGAGTATCTCGATCGCGCGGTCGTCCGCGTCGGCGAGCAGCACCACGCCGTCGGCGAGCCTGAGGACCGCCCGGGCTCGCACCAGCGACGCGATCTCCCGTGGACCGAGCCCCAGCTCGGCGAGGCGCTCGGCGCTCGGGGCGGCGAAGGGGTCGTCGGCGAGGTCGGCACGCAGCCCGTCGAGACCGCGTCGGACCGCCGCCGGCAGCTCCGCCGTGGCGGAGCGGGCGACGCGGCCCTCCCGGTGCACCAGCCCGGGAGCCGTCGACGCACCGAGCAGCGCGTCGAGCAGCCGGGCGTCGGGCAGGTCCGCGGCACGGCGGGCCGCCTCCGTGGACAGGCCGGGGTCGACGGGGTCGGCCGCGTCGTGGTGGTCGACGGCGGCCCGCAGCCTCTCGACGATCCCGTCGACGGCACCGGGGTCGAGGAGCCATCCGCCGGCCGCGGGGACGCGCGCCGCGAGATCGGCGACCTCGGTGCGGGGGACGCCCATCGCGACGAGGTCGGCCGCCCGCACCAGCGTGCGCCGTGCCAACTCGCCCGCGCCGTCGGCGACGCCCGGCATCGTCGCGAGCTGCGCGGCCCGCGCGACCGCGGCACCCCGTCGGCGCAGCAGGGGCGGCGCGACGTCGAGCACGAGCCCGCCCGCGGCCACCCGCCGCCTGCCCGGGTCACGCAGCACGACGACGTCGCCGATGCGCAGCGGCAGCACCCGGGCGAGCCGCAGCCGGGCGGTGTCCGCACCGAGCGGCCGTACCCGCACCGGGACCGCGGCGGATCCGATGTGGAGGCTCAGCCCGGCGGGCAGCGTCCCGGCGTCGGCGGGGGCACCGCGAGGATCGCGCAGCCGCACGTCGACCACGTCGGTCCCGGCGAACGCGCCCGGCGTGACGAGCAGGTCGCCGCGGCCGACCGCCTCCCGCGGCGTCCCGCGCAGGTTCACCGCCACCCGCGCCACGCCCGTCACCTCGGGTCGCGCCTCACCGAGCGCCTGCAGCCCGCGTACGGCGACCCCGCGCGGGCCGTGCGCCCCGACCAGCTCGAGCTCGTCGTCGACCCGGACGGTGCCCGCCGGCAGCGTCCCGGTGACGACGGTGCCCGCGCCGCGGATGGTGAACGCCCGGTCGATCCACAGCCGCACGTCGGCCCCGGGGTCGGGCTCGGGCAGCGCGGTGGCGAGGTCGTCGAGCGCGGCGCGCAGCGCGTCCATCCCGTCGCCGGTGACGGCCGAGACGCAGACCGCGGGCGCGTCGGCGAGACCGGTGCCGGCGAGGCGGTCGCGGGCCTCCTCCAGCGCGAGGGACGGATCGAGCAGATCGGCACGGGTGATCACCAGCAGGCCCTGCCGGACGCCCAGTGCGGCGAGTGCGTCGAGGTGCTCGGCGGACTGCGGCATCCAGCCCTCGTCGGCGGCGACGACGAACAGCGCCGCGGGCACGGGCCCGACGCCGGCGAGCATCGTCGTGACGAAACGCTCGTGCCCGGGGACGTCGACGAACGCGACGGTGTGCCCGCCCGGCAGCCTCGTCCACGCGAAGCCGAGGTCGATGGTCATCCCGCGGCGGCGTTCCTCGGCGAAGCGGTCGGGTTCCATCCCGGTCAGCGCGCGGACCAGCGTCGACTTGCCGTGGTCGACGTGGCCTGCGGTGGCGATCACCTGCACCCGATCACCCCTTGCGCGGGGCCGGGCCGACGGCCAGCACGGCGGCGGCCAGGGCCGCGTCCGACCCCGGGGGCAGCGCACGCAGGTCGAGCAGGCAGCGGCCGTGCTCGAGCCGTCCGACGACGGCGGGCTCCCCGGCCCGCAGCGCCGCCGCGAAGCGCTCCGGCAGCGACACCGCGGCGCTCTGCAGCGTCACCCCTGGCGCGCCGCCCCCGCCGACCGTCGCGACCGAGTCCACGGCGTGCGCGTCGACACCGGCCGCACCGAGCTGCGTCGCGAGGTCGCGGGCCCTGCGGCGCAACGACTCCGGGTCGGCGTCGAGCGCGGCGCGGGTGGGGGTGGGCGGGCCGGTGAGGGTGGCCTCGACGGCGGCGAGCGTCAGCTTGTCGACGCGCAGCGCGCGCGCCAGCGGGTGCCGGCGCAGGGCCGCGACGAGCTCGGCGCCCGGCCCGGGCCCGCCCAGCAGCAGTCCGGCCTGCGGCCCGCCGAGCAGCTTGTCGCCCGAGGCCGTGACCAGGTGCGCGCCCTGGGCGAGCGTGGTCGCGGCGTCGGGCTCGTCGGGCAGCAGCGGGTGCGGGACGAGCAGCCCCGACCCGATGTCGGCGACGACGGGCACGCCGTGCGCACCGGCGATCCGTGCCAGCTCGGCCACCCCGACGGACGCGGTGAACCCGGTGATCGTGAAGTTCGACGGGTGCACCTTCAGCACGAGGCCGGTGTCCGGGCCGATCGCCTCGGCGTAGTCGCGGGGATGCACGCGGTTGGTCGTGCCGACCTCGCGCAGCCGCGCGCCCGTCGACACCAGCAGATCCGGGATGCGGAAGCCGTCGCCGATCTCGACGAGCTCACCGCGCGCGACGACGATCTCGCGGCCGGCCGCGAGGCCCGTCGCCACCAGGGCGAGGGCGGCGGCGCCGTTGTTGACCAGGTGCGCGGCGCCCGCGCCGGGGACCGCGGCGAGCAGGGCGTCGACCGTGGCGGCTCCGCGGCGGCCGCGTCCGCCCGACGCCAGGTCGAGTTCGACGTCACAGGTCCCGGCGGCGACGGCGAGCGCGTCGACGGCGGCGGCCGAGAGCGGGGCCCGGCCCATGTTGGTGTGCAGCAGGACGCCGGTGGCGTTGAGGACGCGGCGCAGCGACGTCGCCGAGGGCGGGAGCGCGGCCAGCGCGGCGTCGGCGACGGCGTCGGGGGCGATCTCGCCGAGCCGTGCCCGCTGCTGGGCCGCGGTGACCGAGCGCTTCACCAGGTCGCGGCCCAGCCGCGCGACCGCCGCGGCGACGCGGGGCTCGGCGAGGACGGCGTCCGTGCGCGGCACGAGCCGTCGATGATCGGCACTCACTCGGTCACCCTATTCACGACCTACTCTGACAGCATGCCCGTCGCGCGCCGCCTCACCGAGTTCAGTCACGGCGGGGGGTGCGCCTGCAAGCTGGCCCCCGGCCGACTGGCCGACGTCCTCGCCCGCATCACCCCGCCCGCGCACCCCGACCTGCTGGTGGGCACCGAGACCGGTGACGATGCGGCCGTCTGGCGCCTCGACGCCGACCGCGCGCTCGTCGCCACCACCGACTTCTTCACCCCGATCGTCGACGACGCGCGCACGTGGGGCCGGATCGCCGCGGTCAACGCGGTCTCCGACGTCTACGCGATGGGCGGCCGCCCGCTCTTCGCGCTCAACCTCGTGGCGTGGCCGTCGGACGACCTGCCCGAGGAGCTGCTGGCCGAGGTGCTCGCCGGCGGGGCCGACGCGGGCGCGGAGTGCGGCTTCGCCGTCGTCGGCGGGCACTCGATCGACGATCCCGAGCCGAAGTACGGCCTCGCCGTGGTCGGGGAGGTGCATCCCGACCGGGTGCTCACCAACACCGGCCTGCGCGACGGCGACGCGCTCGTGCTCACCAAACCGCTCGGGGTCGGGATCGTGTCGTCGGCGGTGAAGGGCGGGACCGCGCCCGCCGAGGTGGTCGCGGCCGCCGTCGCGTCGATGACCTCGCCCAACGCCGAGGCCTCGGCCGCGGCACTCGCCGCCGGGGCGACGGGCTGCACCGACGTCACCGGGTTCGGGCTGCTGGGGCACCTCAAGAAGATGGCGGCGGCGTCGGGTGTGGACGCGGTCGTCGAGGTCGACTCCGTACCCGTCGTCGACGGCGCCCGGACGCTGCTGGAGTCCGGCGTCGTGCCCGGTGGGACGCGGCGCAACCGCGACTGGACCGTCGACGTGGTCGACGTGGGGGAGCGCTCCGAACACGACCGGCTGCTGCTCGCCGACGCCCAGACCTCCGGCGGCCTGCTGTTCGGCGCGGAGCCCGCCGCGGCCGCCGACGCCGTCGCGGCGCTGCGGGAGAAGGGGCTGACCGCGGCGGTCGTCGGCCGCGTGTCCGCCGGCACCGGCCGGATCGCGCTCATCTAGCGGGAGTGGGGATCACCGGCCACGCCGGTGACGACCCCCACGGGCGTCATCCGGCGCGGCGGCCCCACGCCGAGACGATCGCGCCGCCGGGCACCCACGTCCGCGGCTCGCGCAGCGCCGCCTCCCAGCGGGCGAACGTCTCCTCGTCGGCGAGGCCGCCGGTGGCCTCGTGCAACTGCCCGACGGTCAGCAGCATCCACTCCGCCTCCGGACCGCCCCCCTCAGCGAACGGCACGTGGCAGTCGACGCCGATCCCGTCGAGCCCGCGGGACGTCAGCATCCCGGGCAGCGCGCGTCCCATGTCGACGTCGATCAGCTGCCGGAGAACCCGTTCGGCATGGCGCATCATCGTCTCGTGCGGAGTGCCCGGGACCATCGCGGCGGTGCTCACCGAGTCGCACTCCTCGACGAGCAACCATCCGCCCGGTCGCAGTGCCGCGACGAACCGGTCGAGCACCTCGTCGCGTTCGGCGAGGTGGGCCAGCAGGAACCGGACGTGCACGAGGTCGAACCCGTCGCCCGGCAGCGGGTCGACCCGCACGTCGCACTCGTGCACCGACACCGGCGGTGGCAGGTCGGAGAGGAACCGGACGTCGATGTCGACGGCTGCGACCTCTCCTCCGGGACCGACCCGGTCGGCCAGCCAACGGGCGATCGACCCACCGCCCGCGCCGACCTCCAGGCAGCGCATGCCGGGCCCGACGCCCAGGGCCGTCAGGTGCCGGATCGTCCCGGGGTCGTAGGTCGCCTCCATGCAGTCCATCCGCCGCCGCGCCCGGTGCCAGGAGTTCTGCAGCGAGTACTCGGTGCTCATGCCTCCCGATGGTCGTACCGTTCGCATCCGGACGGAGGAGCGACGTGAAGCGCGTCACAGCCGATTTCGCGGCGGCGGGCCGCTGCCCTTCGTGAGTGGCGATGGTCGCTACAGCGACCATCGGCGCTCACAGGAGGCAGGCAGCCGTCGCGAGCAGGAGCGGTTCGCTGCCGGGGCGCCCGACCAGCTGCACCGGCACCCGCGTCGCGCCCCAACGGACCGGGACGACCAGTGCGGGCAGCCCGGCGAGGTTCCAGGCCTGTGTGTACGGGACCGGGACGGGCCGCGTGCCGCGCATCGTCGCGGTCGTGGAGCCGACGGCGGGCAGGACGAGGACGTCGTAGCGCCCGCCGTCGAGCCAGCCGGCCATCCGGTCGCGCCATGCCGTGGCCACGCCGGAGCCGATCCGGTCGCGGCGCAGCTCGCGCCGGCCCCGCCGCACGACACCCGACGTGCGCCTGCCGAGAACGTCGGCGTCCAGGCCCACGTCCGCTGCCTCCTGCGCGACCCCTGCGCGCCAGCGCCGTGACCATTCGCGCGCCAGGCCCGACGGGTAGGGCGGGTCGGTGTCGACCGTCGCGACGCCCAGCTCCGCGAACCGTCGGGCGGCCTTGCGGACGGCATCGTGGTGGTCCGGGTCGAGCCGTCCACGGCCTGCGGGGCTGCGCACCGAGACCGCGACCCGGCGCGGGATGCCGACGGCGTCCAGGTCGCCGATCGTGGTGCCGGACAACGCCTCGAACATCAGGGCGGCGTCGGCCGGGGTGCGCGCGAGCAGTCCGGTCTCGGCCAGCCCGAACCACCGCTGCGACGCGGCGCCGGGGAGGGGGAGCACGCCGGGGCCCGGCTTGAGCCCGACGAGCCCGCAGTAGGCCGCGGCGAGCCGCACCGATCCGCCGCCGTCGCGGCCCAGCGCCAGCGCAGCCATGCCGGCGGCGACGGCCGCGGCGCCCGCCCCGCAGGGGTTCGACGGCGGCAGCGCGATGTCGACGGGCCCGCCCGCGCCGGGGGCCTTCCGGGTGAACCCGCACACTCCGAGCTCGGCCGTCCGGGTCCGGCCCAGGACGATGGCGCCGGCGGCACGCAGCCGGCGGACCAGGGTGTCGTCGCGGCGGGCCGGCTCGCCGGACGCGCCGCAGCCGTGCCCGGTGACCAGCCCGGCGAGCGCGACGTCGTCCTCGACCGCGACGGGCACGCCTGCCAGCGGCAGCGCGAAGCGGTCGGGCCGGGCGTCGATGCCGGTGGCCTCGGCGCGCACCCGATCGGGGTCGATGCCGGCGAACCCGGTGGCGTGGAACGCCCCGACCCGGCGGTCGACGTCGGCGGCGCGGGTCAGGTGGGCGTCGGCGACGTCGGCAGCGGTCGCGTCGCCGTCGCGCACGCGGGCGGCGATCGTCGCAGCCGGGGCGCCCGCGAGCCCGGACATGTCCGGGCCCGCTCGGTCGGAGAGCGCGCTGGCCATCGACCTACTCTGGCATCCGCGCCGGTCGACGCCGTTCCGACCCGCCGGGGGCGGGCCGATGTCGATCGCCCCGAATGGGCGTGTTCACCCGGATGGCGGGGCGGTCGCGGCCCTCGGGTACGGCGTGGACGGGCTCAGGCGGTGGGGCTCAGCGCTTCCGGCACACCGTCGGCGGTGTCGAAGAGACCGAGCAGGCCGGTCGCCTCCAGCGCGCGCGTGACGATCCGCGACCCGCACACCAGCGTCAGGCGGCGGCCCTGCTGCTGCACGTCGTCCTTCGCGGCCACGAGCGCCGCCAGCCCGGCCGACCCGAGGAACGTGACCGACGACAGGTCGAGGACCAGCAGGTTCGCGGACGGGAGCGTCGCGGCGATGCGTTCGGACAGCATCGGAGCGGTCAGCGTGTCGACCTCTCCACTGACCTGGAGAACCACCGCTCCGTCGCCGTGGTCGACGGCGTCGAAACGGATCACCTCGGCGGAGGACTCGCCGACTTCTTCGGCGGAGTCGCCCGACTCACCGCTCATGCGCACGGCGCTCCCTCGATGGCGTCTGCGGACAGGGCGCGACTGTGGTCTCAACCGCCCGCCAACCCTACGGCGCCCGCCGGAAGGCACACAACACGGCCCCCGCCGCGACGGTCGACGCCGCACGGACACGGAGGTCGGAGGCCCTTTCCGCGCGACGCCGACCCGACGCGCACCGGGTCGTGGTGTGGGTGGCCGCACCCCCGCTGACGAGGAGCCCCCCGCCCGGCCCCGCCGGGCAGCATGATCGCGAGCGACTCCCCGCGACCGGCAGGTTCGTCCCCGTCACCGGACGGCAGCAGCGCCGACCGGACGAGTCGACGAGGAGGCCGCCATGAGCGTCCCGACCCTTCCCGAGGCCACCCACCCCGGCCTGCGGCCCGGCGCCGTCCCGGCCCCCCGCACCCCGGCCGACGACCTGCCGACCGTCGAGTTCCGGCCGCAGTTCCCGTCGCCGCGCCACGTGGCCCGCACCGTGCAGGGTCCGCCGGCCGCGGCACCGCCGCCCGGCGCGGGACCGGGCGCCCACCCCGCCGGGTACACCGCGGCGGCCACACCGCGGTTGGGCCGCAGGGCGTTGCGCCGTGAGCAGGAGGTCACGCTGGCGGCCCCGCGGCGCCGCTACGGGCTCGTCGCGAGACTGCTGTTCGTCACGATGGACCTGCTGTACGGCAGGCGCCGGACGTTCGAGAAGTTCCAGGTGCTCGAGATCGTCGCGCGCATCCCCTACCAGATCTGGGAGAACGCCGCCTACCGCGCGCTCACCCGTCGGCACCGCGACGCCGGTGTGGCGCACCGCATCCGCGAACGGATCGAGGAGAACCGCGAGCAGCAGGACAACGAGCAGTGGCACCTGTTGATCACCGCGGAGCTGGTCGCCCGGGGCGGCCGCCGGCTCGGCGCCTTCCGGTACCGCTTCCTGCCGTGGCTGATGGCGGTCGGGTACTACCACACCGCGTGGCTGCTGTTCGTCGTCGCGCCGCGCTGGAGCTACCGGCTCAACGCCGACTTCGAGGACCACGCCGAGCACGAGTACGCGCTGTTCGTCGCCGAGCACCCCGAGTTCGAGACGTGCGCCCACGGCTCGGTCTTCGCCGAGCAGTACGGCGCGCACCCCTCGGTCGCCGACCTGTTGCGTCAGATCGGGCACGACGAACGGATGCACAAGCAGGAGTCGGAGCGCTACCTGCGGGAGGGGAAGCCGGCGTGACCCCTGCCGGCACGGGCCGTCGGATCGGGCGTCCGGTAACGCTTTCGGTGTCCGATCCGACGTTGTCGTCGTCGGGCCGTGGAACGGTGCGACGATCCCGGTGTGCCCGCCGGGGGCACGTCGGGGACTGTCGGTGGGACCGGTGAACGCGATGTACGACGCGACGACGCGCGAGGTCGAAGCGCCCGTGCCCGACGAGTCCGTCGCCGCCGCGGCGACCCCCGACCCGGCGCCGCCGGAGCTGGTGGTCCGCGGGCTGCGCAAGACCTACGAGGCCGAGACGGCCCCGGTGCGCGCGCTGCGCGGGGTGGACCTGACCGTCGGGCGCGGCGAGTTCGTCGCACTGATGGGCCCGTCCGGCAGCGGGAAGTCGACGTTGCTGCACCTGCTCGCCGGCCTCGACCGCGCCGACGAGGGCTCGGTGAGCATCGCCGGCATCCGCACCGAGGAGCTGTCCGCGACGCGGCTCGCCCGGCTGCGCCGCCGCCACGTCGGGCTGGTGTTCCAGTTCTTCCACCTGATCGACCACATGTCCGCGCTGGAGAACGTCGCGCTGGCCGCGCTCGTCGCGGGCGCGAAACCCGCCGAGGCGACCGAACGGGCCCGCGACCTGCTCGACACGCTGGGCCTGCTGGAGAAGGCGGGGGAGAGCCCGGCGAACCTGTCCGGCGGGCAGCGGCAGCGGGTCGCGATCGCGCGGGCCCTGGCCAACCGGCCGACACTGCTGCTGGCCGACGAGCCGACCGGTGCGCTGGACTCCGACGGCGCGGCCGAGGTGCTCGACCTGTTCACCCGCATGCACCGCGTCGGCCAGACGATCCTCATGGTCACCCACAGCGCCGACGTGGCCGCGGGCGCGCAGCGCATCGTGCGGATGCGCGACGGCGTGCTGCTCGGGGAGATCGCGACCACCGGGGAGCAGAGGTGATCCGGCCGGCGTCGGCGGCGCCGGGGCGGCGGGCCCGCCGGTCGCTGCTGCTGTCGGGTCTGATCGTCGCGGTCGGTGTCGCGTCGGTGGCCGTCTGCGTCGGACTGCTCGGCGGCGGTCCGCCACTGTGGGTGTCGGCGCTGATCGCCGTCGCCCCGCTCGTCGTGGCCGTCGTGGCGGGGTTCAGCGGCCGGGTGCGCCGGGCGAGCACCACCGTGCTGGTCGCCGCGTCGGACTTCGCGGGGCTCGCCGTCGCCGTCGATGCCGGGCTGATCCTCACCCTGCTCGTGCTCGGCCGTTTCCCCTCGCCGGCCCAGCACGACCTGGTCGACGCCGCGATGCTCGGCATGCTGCTCGTCGCGACGCTCGCGGGGCCGCTCGGCAGGCGGGCCGGCCGCTCGGCGCGGATGTCGTTGCTGGGCACCCGGCGGTCGCCCGACGAGCTGCTCGCCGAGTTCGCCGAGCGCGCGGGCCGCGGCACCCCGGTCGACGACCTGCTGCGCCGGCTCGCCGAGACCATGCGCCGTGACTGGCGGTTGTCGTCGGTACAGATCTGGACGTTGGTGCCCGACGAACCCGGGCTGCACCGCACGCTCGTCGTCCCCGAGCCGTACGAGGAGTCCCCGCCGCCCGCGCCGCTCGACGCCGCCGAGCTGGCCACGCTCGAACGCGCGGGCGTCGCCGGGCCGGGGTGGCTGCGGCTGTGGCTGCCGCGGCTGGTTGCCGAACAGGACGAGGCCGGCGGGCAGCCCCAGCTGCGGCTCGCGCCCGCCGTGCACGGCGGCCGGGTGCTGGCGCTCGTCGTCGTCGAACGGCCCGCCGACGCCGACCGCTTCACCACCGTCGACGAGCGGGCACTGGCCGAGGTGGCCCGCAGGCTCGCGATCGTGCTGCGCAACCGCGACCTCGACGAGGCGTTGCAGGCCACGCTGGCCGACCTGCGGCGCAGCAACGCCGACCTGCAGGCCTCCCGCGGCCGGCTCGTCCGCACCGCCGACGCCGAGCGCCGGCGCATCGAACGCGACCTGCACGACGGCGCCCAGCAGCACCTCGTCGCGCTCGCCGTCGGGCTGCGGCTGGTGCGCGACGGGCTGTCGCAGTCCGCGGCCCGGCCCGAGGGGACCGTCGACCCGAACCTCGAGATGCTCGACGAGCTCGACCGCGGTGTCCGGGAGTCGATCCAGGCGCTGCGCGACCTCGCGCACGGCATCTACCCGCCGCTGCTGCGCGACTCCGGGCTGGGCGAGGCGCTGCGCGCCGCGGCCAAGCGCAACCCGCTCGACGTGTCGGTGCAGGCCGCCGGGCTGTCCCGGCACTCCGAGCAGCTCGAGGCCGCCGTCTACTTCTGCTGCCTGGAGGCCCTGCAGAACGCGGCGAAGCACGCGCCGGAGTCGTCGGTCGTCGTCACGCTGGAGGAGGACCCGGACGGGCCCGACGCCGAGCTGCGGTTCGCCGTGACCGACACCGGTCCGGGCTGCGACGTCGACAACATGGCCGCGGGCGCGGGCATGCAGAACATGGCCGACCGGCTCGGTGCGATCGGCGGGACGCTGGAGCTGAGCTCCGCCCCCGGCCGGGGGACGACCGTCAGCGGCCGGGTCCCGCTGAGCGGCGCGCCGCTGCCCGTCACGACGGTGACCGGCCCCGTCACGCTGCCGACCGACGTGCGCGAGCAGCGTCGGGCCGCCGTCGGGTCCGTGCCGCCCCCCGGAGGCTGACGTGGGCGGCGGTGGGTTCGGCGCCGTCCGCGCCGTCGCACGCGCCGAGCTGCGCACCGGCTGGCGGGCGCTGCTGCTCATGGCACTGGTGTTCGGGTTGGTCGGCGGCATCGCCACCGGGGCGATCGCGCTGGCCGAGCGGACCGCGACGGCCTACCCGCGGCTGGTCGAGGCCGTCGCCCTCGACGACGCCCGGGTGCTCGTCGCCGCCGACCAGCCACAGCTGGCCGCGGCCGTGCCGTCGCTGCCCGGCGTCGCCGAGGTCCGTACCGACCAGGCGTGGATCGCCCAGATCGACGGTCCGGCGCTGCGCTTCGTCTCGATCGGGGCGCCGACGACCCAGCACGACGACCTGGTGCGGCCCGTCGTCGTCGCCGGGCGGATGCCCGCCCGTGAGGCGCCCGACGAGGTCCTGCTCAGCGAGTCCATCGCCGCCGACAGCGGGCTCGGTGTGGGCTCGCGGATCACCCTGCGGATGCTGACCCTGCAGCAGGTCTCGATGTTCGACGTCGGCTTCGGCCCGCCCGCGGGCCCGACCACGCAGGTGACGGTCGTCGGCATCGGTCGGATGCCGACGTGGGGCGGGGCGCTCGCGGCCGTGCAGGCGGGCCCCGCGTTCGCGGCGAAGTTCCTGCCCGACATCGTCGGGTACGCCATCTACGCCCGGTTCGCGCCCGAACCCGATGCGGCGCAACGCTTCGGGGCCGCGTTCGCGCGGACCGCCGCCGTCGTCGACCAGATCTCGCCGTCGGTGGTGGCCCAGTACGTCCCGCACAGCGTCGAGCTGCCGGGGGCGGCCGTCGACCCGGCGGTGCGGGCGGCCGAGCAGGTGCTCGTCGGTGGGCTGGTGGTGTTCGTGATCGTGCTCGGCCTCGGCGGGCTGCAGGTACTCGGGCAGAGCCTGTTGCGCCACCACTCCGCGCGGCGCGCCACGCAGCGCGTCGAGTCGGCGCTGGGCATGGACGTCGTGGAACGCACGGCCGCCCGGGTGCTCGCCGCGGCGGGGGCGGGCGTGGTCGCCGGGATCGTCGGTGGGGCCGTCATCCTCGCCGCGGGCTGGCTGGAGCCGCTCGGCAGCCAGGCCAGGTTCGAGCCCGCGCCGGGGTTCCGCCCCCAGTGGGAGCTGGTGATCATCGGCGGGCTGGGCATCGGCGTCGTGTTCCTGATGACGGTGGCCGTCACGGCCGCGGTCGCCGGCCGGGCCCAGCAGCCGACCGTCACCCGGCCCCGCCCGGGCGGCACGCGGCTGCTGCGCCGCTGGCCCGCCGCGCTCCTGGGCACTCGGCTCGCGCTGCACGGTCGCGTGGGCAGGCGGGGGCTGCCCGCGGGCACGACGGCCGTCGCCGCCTCGCTCGCCATCGCGGGGGTCGTCGCGGCCGTCGCGCTGGGCGCGAGCCTGGAGCGGCTCGTCGACACCCCGGCGCGGTACGGGCAGGGCGCGGACATGACGATCGTCGACGCCCGCGAGGCCGACGTCGGCCGGCTGGTGGCCGATCCGCGGGTCGCCGCGCTCGACGTCGGCGCCAGCGGAACGGCCACCCTCGCCGACGGGACGCCGATCGAGACGACGAGTCGCGAGGTGCGCAAGGGCAGCCTGCCGGTCGCTCTCGCGGGAGGACGGCTACCCGTCGGGCACGACGAGGTCGCCGTCGGTCCGCGCGCCGCGTCGACCCTGGGCGTCAACGTCGGGGACACGCTCGACATCCGCCGGGTCCACGGCGGCACCTCGACGCTGCGGATCGTCGGGGTCGCCGTCCTCACCTCGCAGAACAACGGGGCCGTCGGCGACGGCCTGCTCGTCGCGCCGACCGTGATGCGCGAGCTCGTGCCCGGCCAGCCGCTGTTCGACGCGGCGGTCGTCGCCGCGCCCGGCGCCGCCGACGCGCTCTACGCGGAGCTGGCGCAGAACCTGGAGGTCTTCCCGCGCCAGGTGCCCGACGCGGTACGCAACCTCGGCGACCTCGTCACGCTGCCGGAGATCCTCGCGCTCGTGCTGGCCGTCGTCGCCGGCGCGGGGATGGTGCACGCGCTGCTCACCGCGGGCCGCCGGCACGCCCGCGAGGTCGCGGTGCTGTCGGTCCTCGGGGCGACCCCCGGCCAGGTGCGCTCGACGCTGGCGGTGATGGCCGCGGCGACCGTCGTGCCGGCGCTCGTCGTCGGCGTCCCGCTCGGGCTCGGCGCCGCGCGCGTGCTGTGGTGGCAGCTGGCCACCGCGACGGGCGTCGCGGGCGACCTCGCGGTGCCGTGGCGGCTGCTGCTCGTCGTGGTCCCCGCGGTGCTGGCGGGGGCCCTGCTGCTCTCGCTCGCCCCGGCGACGCGCGCCGCGCGGACCCCGCCCGCCGTCGCGCTCGCGGGCGGCTGAGCCGCAGCCCGGGGAAACCCGGCGCGCGAGCCGCTCCGCTCGCGCCCGCGGGGGTGCGGGCTCGAGAGTCAGCTGCGGCCGTCGTCCGGTCCGTCGGGGCGGTCGGCGGACTGCTGCATGGCGTGGAGGCGCTGCTGCGTGAAGACGTCGGCCGGCCCGTCCTTCGTCCGCGCCGGGTCGAGCGCATGCCGCAGCCAGGACTCGGACGCGCTCACGTGGACCGTGGACGCTGCGCTGGCCAGGAACGGGTCCCGGGCGATGATCGCTTCGACGATGCGGCTGTGCTGTTCGAAGGTGAAGTTCTTGGTGCCCTGCTGGATGACGCCGCGGGCGACTCGCGCGTTGATCGCCCGCTTTCCTATTGCATCCATCAGCGTGCAGAGGGTGGCGTTCCCGGTGATGGATACGACCTGGCGGTGGAACTCCAGGTCGAAGGCGATGAGCTCTTCGTCGTCACGGGCGTCGTTGAGGCGGTGGAGGCTCTTGGTGAGGATCGTGATGTCCTCGTCGGTGGCCCGTTGCGCGGCGAGGCCCGTCGCCGCCGGTTCCAGGAGCCTGCGGACCTCGAAGATCTCGAGGAGGGTGCCGTCGTGCATGAGGTCGAGCGCGAAGCCCAGACCACCGAGCAGGGTCTCGGGCTGGAGGTTGGAGACGAAGGTCCCGTCGCCGCGGCGGATCTCCAGCACACGTGCCTCGCACAGGGCACGGACCGCCTCCCGCAGGGCGTTGCGGGAGACCTGCAGCTTCGCAGCCAGTTCGGACTCCGCAGGCAGCCGGTAGCCGGGGCCGAGCTGGCCCTCGACGATCAGGTCGCGGATCTTCTGGATGGCACGGTCGGCGGCAGACACGACAGCCCTTCACTCGGCGTGGAGGATCCAGTATTACCAGGTCGGGTGGCCTGTCCCCACTTTTCGAGCGGACCCGCCAGGGCGGTGTGCCCCGGCGGGCCGGCCGGTCAGGGTGCAGCGGCGAGGACGCCGCCGTCGATTGTGAGCACGGATCCGTTGCAGTAGGACGCCTCATCGGAGGCGAGGAAGAGCACGCCGTTGGCGATCTCCTCGGGATTCCCCATCCGGCCGCTGGGGTTCCACTGGTAGCGGTACTCCTCGCTGTTGAGGTAGTCGACGAACTCGGCGACCATCGGCGTCTCGATGTAGCCGGGGGCGACCGTGTTGGCCCGGATGTTGTGGCGAGCGTATGCGGTCGAGAGCGACCGGGTGAGGTTGACGATCGCGCCCTTGGCGGTGGTGTAGGCGTGGGCGTCGCGGTTGCCGACGAACCCGAGGATGCTCGCCACGTTCACGATCGACCCGCCGCCGCGTTGCAGCATCGCGGGGATGGCGTGCCGCGAGCAGTTGACCACCGAGCCCAGGTTGATGTTCATGACGTGGTCCCAGTCCTCGACGGTGGCGTCGCCGAGGGTGTCCATGCTGCCCGGGCGTACGTCGCGGTAGGAGTATCCGACGCCGGCGTTGTTGACCAGGATGTCGAGCCCGCCGAACTTCTCGGTGGCGGCCCGGATCGCCGCGCCGGCCTGGCCGTCGTCGGAGAGGTCGGACGAGTGCGTGGCGAGGGCCGCCCCCGCATCGAGCTCCTTGGCCAGGTTCTCGAGCTTGTCGACGCTGCGGCCGACCGCGACGACCTGTGCTCCCTCGGTGAGGAACCGTTCGGTGACGGCCCGGCCGATGCCCGAGCTGGCGCCGGTGACCACGGCGACTTTGCCTTGCAGTCTGCTCACCTTGACTCCTGAGGTGTGGTCTGGACGGTGGCGGGTCCTCGGACATGTCCGGTGGGCCAGCCTGTGACGAGAGACAAACCTAGACATGGGATGTCTGCTGTGTCTACAGTCACGGCCGTTGTTCCTCACGTCGTATGGAGGGTTGCCGGATGCCGGTCGGTCAGGATGGCCTAAAGCGCGTCCTAGATGCCTTTGAACAGGGAGATTGGGACGAGATTCACCTGGTCGCCGACGACGTCGAGGTCCACCTCGTCGCGCGAGGGGCGGATTCAAAGGTTCAGGCGACATCCCATGTCACTGCGCCCGAAGAGACCCCCGCGAGGACTACCGACGTCGCCCCGTCTGCTCCGATGACAGCCACCGCCGAGGACGCCACCACCGTCGTCGCCCCCTCGCCGGGGCTCTTCTGGCGGGCCCCGAGCCCCGGGGCGCCGCCGTTCACCGACATCGGCGGGCACGTGGAAGAGGGCACCGCGCTGTGCATCGTCGAGGTCATGAAGCTGATGAACACGCTCCCGGCTCCGGTCGCCGGGACCGTCGTCGAGATCTGTGCGGAGAACGGCGAGCAGGTCGACACGGGAACTCCGCTGTTCCGCATCCGGGCGGACGGGAGCTGACGTGGTGCAGCGAGTGCTCGTCGCCAACCGGGGCGAGATCGCCATGCGGGTCGTGCGGGCGTGCTTCGACGAGGGCGTGACCAGCGTGCTGGCCGCCTCCGAGGCCGACCTCGACAGCCTGCCCGCCCGTGTGGCCGACGAGGTCGTGCAGATCGGACCGGCGAGTGCGACCGCGAGCTACCTCGACGTCGGCGCGGTGATCTCGGCGGCCCTGCTCACCGGCTGCGACGCCGTCCATCCCGGCTACGGATTCCTGTCCGAGCAACCCGAGCTCGTCGAGCAGTGCGCCCGGCACGGCATCACCTTCGTGGGCCCGAGCGCGGAGTCCATCCGCCGCGGCGGGGACAAGATCGCCGCCCGCGAGTTGGCCCGTGGCCTCGACATCCCGCTGGGAGCGGGCTCGGACGCGATCGACACCGTCGAGGAGGCCGCGGACCTCGCCGCCCGGGTCGGCTACCCCGTCCTGCTCAAGGCAGCGGCAGGTGGCGGCGGCCGCGGCATGCGTCGGGTCGACGCCCCCGCCCAGCTCGCCGACGCCGTCGTACGGGCCCGGGCCGAGGCGCAGAGCGCGTTCGGCGACGGGCGGCTCTACATCGAGCACTACGTCGAGCACGCCCGCCACGTCGAGGTGCAGGTGCTCGCCGACGCGCTCGGCACCACGGTGCACCTCGGCGACCGGGACTGCTCCTACCAACGGCGGTATCAGAAGCTGGTGGAGGAGGCCCCGGCGAGTGCGGTACCCGAGGAGCTGCGTCGCCGGATCGGGGAGGCGGCGGTCGCGCTGATCTCGGCGCTTGACTACGTCGGCGCCGGCACCGTCGAGTTCCTCGTCGACGTCGACCGAGACACCTTCTCCTTCCTGGAGGTCAACACTCGTGTCCAGGTCGAGCACCCGGTGACCGAGATGGTGACCGGTGTCGACATCGTCCGCGAGCAGCTGCGCATCGCTGCCGGGAAGCCACTGTCCTTCGCCCAGGGCGACGTCCGGGTCTCGGGGCACGCGATCGAGTTCCGGATCAACGCCGAGTCCCCGGATCGCGGCTTCGTCCCGTCGCCGGGCGAGCTGCGCGTGTGGCGGCCCCCCGTCGGGACGGACGTCCGCGTGGACAGCCACTGCTTCGCCGGCTACCGCGTCCCGCCGCACTACGACTCGTTGCTCGGCAAGCTCATCTGCCGGGGCGACACCCGCGACGAGGCCCTGGACCTCGCGGCGCGCGCGCTCGACGCGTTCGACGTCGCCGGGGTGGACACCACGCTGCCCCTGCATCGGGAGTTGGTTCGCCATCCCGACGTCCGGGGCCACCGCATCACCACCCGCTGGGTCGAGGAGTCGTTCCTCCCCCTCTGGACCGCCGACCGAGCTCGCACCGCGCGAGCGGAAAGGGCCGCCACCCCATGACGCACGTCGAGTTCGTCGACCAGACGCTGCGCGACGGGCAGCAGAGCCTGTGGGGCATGCGGATCCGTGCCGGTATGGCCGCCGCCGTCGCCGAGGACATCGACCGCACGGGGTTCCGGACCGTCGACGTGACCGGAAGCTCGATGTTCGAGTGCATGATGCGCTACTCGCGCGAGGACCCGTGGGAGGGTCTCGACCTCTGGCGCACATGGCTGCCGAACGCGCAGCTGCGCGCCGGAAGCCGCAGCAACTGCATCGCGAAGTTCGGGCTGACGCCGGACTCGCTGATGGACCTGTGGATCCGGACACTGACGCGCCACGGCATCCAGTCGTTCTGGATTTACGACTGTCTGTACAACATGGACCAGATGCGGCGGTTGTGCCAGACGGTCCACGACGCGGGCGCCGAGGTCGTCCCGGCGATCATGTTCGGGATCAGCCCGGTGCACACCGACGAGTGGTTCGCGGCCCGCGTCCGGGAGATGGTGTCATGGGGCATCGTCTCGGCGATCTACGTCGAGGACGCTCCGGGCATCCTCGCGCCGGAACGGGGCGCGACGCTGATTCCGGCGCTCGTCGACGCCGCCGGTGACGTACCCGTCGAGCTGCATTGCCACAACACCGTCGGGGTCGCCCCGCTGAACTATCTGACGGGGCTGCGCAGCGGCGTCCGCATCCTGCACACGGCCTCCCGACCCCTCGCGAACGGCCCGTCGTTGCCGTCGACCGAGGCCATGGTCGAGAACCTCCGCTGGCTCGGCCACGACCACGGCCTCGACACCGCCCGGCTGGACCCGGTGGCCCTGCACTTCGCCCGGGTGGCGGCGCAGGAGGGTTGGGCGACGGGCACCCCGAACGAGTTCTCCACGTTCGCCTACCACCATCAGCTCCCGGGCGGCATGACCGGCACCCTGAAGGCCCAGCTCGCCCAGTACGGGATGGAGGACCGGCTGACCGAGGTGCTCGAGGAGGTCGTCCGGGTCCGGGAGGAGCTGGGACACCCGATCTCCGCCACTCCGTTCTCGCAGCTCATGGGCATCCAGGCGGTACTGAACATCGTCACCGGCGACCGGTACTCGATGGTGCCGGACGAAGTGATCATCTACACGCTGGGGCACCTCGGTACCCCACCCGCACCGATCGACCCCGACGTGCGGGACCGGGTCCTGTCGTCCCCGCGGGCGAAGGAGTACCTGGCCTGGGAGCCCCCGCAGCCGTCGCTGAAGGAGCTGCGGATCCAGTTCGGCGACGCCCGCATGAGCGACGAGGAGCTGCTGTGCCGCTACCTCGTGCCGCGGGAGGACTTCGAGGCGACGCGGGCGGCGGGAAAGGTCTCGCCGACCTACGTCTTCCGCGACGCGGTCGCGTCCCGGCAGCTGATCGAGACGGCGCTGACCATGCGCCGGCCCACGTACGTCAGGGTCCGTCGCGGCGACCTCGACCTCACCCTGCGGCGCAGCCGCACCGACTGAGGGCGCGCCGGCCCGCGGCACCCGCACCCGTCTCCCACATGTCAACGATGCCTGAAGAGGAGGGCCATGAGCAGTGACGCGCACGCCCTGACCGAGAAATGGGCGAAGAAGGCCATGACGCCGACCGTGGAGGCGTTCCACTCCCGGATCCGGGCCCGGGTCGCCGAGCGGCTCGCCGCCTCGGGCAAGAGCTGGGAGGAGGCGGTGGCCGACCCCGACCTGGAGCTCACCGTCGACGACTTCACCGCGGTGGAGCAGGAGTTCCTCGACACCGGCTACCGGTTCGAGATGTCGGCGCAGATCTCGCTGGAGGAGGCACCGGAGAAGTACCGGGCCCCTTCCGGAATCCAGGACACCGGCACCGCGCAGACCGACGAGGACGGCAACCGCATCGTCGGCACGGGCGCCAACGTGTTCCGTGTCCCCGCGGACGTGGTCGGCACGGCCCGTCTGGTCAGCACGGTGGACGTCGTGCTGGACATGCTCACCAACGGGGTCCCCGACGACACCATCGCGATCATCGACGACTCCGGCGGGACGTTGACCGCGCCGATCCTGCAGAGCTTCACCGGCGTGGTGTGCATGGGCGGCACCGTCCGCTCGCACCTGGGGATCCTCACCCGCGAGTACGGCGTGCCGTGCCTGATGGACGCCCGGCTCGACGGGCTGCACGACGGCGACCGGATCAAGGTCGAGTACACCAAGCCGCCCGTCGACGTCTACGCGACCGAGAACGACCCGAGCGCGCGGGCCCGCATCGTCAAGCTGGAGGGAACCTCCGATGCCGAGTGACCACACCTATGCGGAACTGCTCGACCTCAACGCCTGGATCCGCAAGAACAGCGACGCCTTCCACTGGCAGTGCACGGCCCGGACGGTGCAGGAGTCGAAGCTCTTCCCGGTCAACCCGTACATCGCGATGTCCTACCTCAACGCGTGGTACCGGTACCCGTCACTGTTCCGCACGCTGGAGCAGACCATGACCGCCGAGGAACTCGGCGACCGTGCGCGCGAGGTGTCCTCCGCCTCCGGGATCATCCAGAACGGGATCATCCCGCAGTTCTACCTCGGCGGGCGGCAGATCCTCATCGACATGGGCATGCTCAGGCCCACGGACGCCCTCGACGACGTCGCCTACGTCCTGGACTTCACCAAGCGGCTCAACCTCTCCTACCACCGCCACCACGCCCACATCCTGCCCAGCGACGCCGGGCACCGCGCCCAGGTCCTGCCGGAGCGGGTGGTCCAGGTGTTCCACGCCGACGCGTTCGGGGTGAAGCCGGGCGACCGGCTGCACACCGCGGCCGGGCGGTTCCTCGCCCAGCTGTCGCAGTACGCCTTCCTGTCGCACTGCGAGTGCCGGTTGGGGATCAACAACAGCGGCCCGTACAAGATCGGCGAGTCCGGCGAGATGCTGGTGCGCGACGTCGTGGACCTGGCCGAGGGCGACTACCCGTGGCTGGACGGGGTGGCCGCCGAGGTCGCGTTCAACAACTACACGATGCCGGTGATCCTCAAGGACACCCACTTCTCCATCGTCGACGACTGGGCGAGCTTCGAGGCGACGCCGTCCTACAGCCACGACAACGTCACCGCGATCGGGCTCTACACCTCCGACTACCTCTCCGACGGCTACGTGCCGGTGGCGATGGACAACCCCGCCACCCTCGCGGACTTCCTCGAGCACGAGCGAGAGGTCCTGGCCAAGGCGACGTCGGACCTGTGGAACGTCATGGCGGGATGGACACGCGAGCAGCTGGTCGACTCGGGGCTGCTGGTCTACTACGCCGTTCCGAAGGACCTGTTCCACATCGCCGGGATCTACGACCAGTCCGACTGGATGCTGGTCGAGGACCGGGCGCAGCGGTTCAAGCCGCTGATGAACGACGAGTACGGCCGTGACCTGATCGCCGAGCTCGTCGGCTACATCTCGCTGACCTCCCAGCAGGGCAACGACTACACGATGAGCAAGCACTCCGGTGCCCCCGGGGACATGTGGTCGACGATTCCGTACTCGGTGCTCGCCGACGACGAGTTCACCCGCGGTGTCGGCCCGATCCGAAGCGGCAGCACCTCGCTGCCGGCGAAGAGCTCCACCTGGACGACCACGGAGGGCCGGCTCACGCTCGACGACGCCAACCGGCGCGCCGCGGCGCTCAGGCCGCTCCCGGCGCAGGAGCCCTACCGGTTCCTCGACGACCGCTGGATCAAGGACCACCCCGGCGACGAACGCGCCGAGGAGCTCTACCGGCACACCCAGCGGCGTTCCCGGCTGCTCGCCGGCAAGGGCGCCGGGCTCAGCGGCGCCGACATCGAAGTCCTGCGGGCCTGACCGGCCATCAGGACGCCAGGACGCAGGACCGCCCGCGGCGGCGGCAACGCCGCCGCGGGCCTCACACGTGATCGAGGAGTTCTGCAGTGGAGATCGGTGATCTGATCAGGCGTGCGGCGGCCCGGTTCGGGGACGCGCCCGCAATCACCTGCGGGGACCGGTCGATGAGCTTCACGGAGTTCGACGAGGCCACCGACCGGCTGGGCAACGCGCTGATGGCCCGGGGCCTGCGAGAAGGCGACCGGGTCGCGGTGCTCCTGCCCAACGGCATCGACGGGCTCGTCGCCTACTACGCGCTGGCCAAGTCGGGACTGGTACGAGTGTCGATGAACGTGCGCGACACCGTGGAGGACCACGAGTACCGCATCGCCGACTCCGGCAGCCGCGCGCTGATCAGCGACCGGTCGACCTCCGCCGCGGCCGAGCTGAACATCGGTCTCGACGACCTCGCGGCGATGATCGCGGACGGTCCCGACGGCCCATGCGACGTGCCCCGCGCCGCGGAGTCGCCCTACCGGCTCGGCTACACCGGCGGCACCACCGGCCGCCCCAAGGCCGTCACGCTGTCCATGCGCTCCGAGCACGCCGAGGTCACGAACTACCTGCTCGACCTCGTACCTGACATCGGCCCCGGCGACGTGATGCTGCACGCGGCGCCGGTCACCCACGCCAGCGGCTCCTTCTTCCTGCCGCACCTGATCCGCGGAGCGCACAACGTCGTCCTCCCCTCGTTCACGCCGGGGGAGTACCTCGAGGAGTTGCAGCGCAGCCGGCCGACGGCGACCTTCCTGGTCCCGACGATGCTCGCGATGGTGCTCGACCACCCAGGGGTCACCGAGGTGCGGACCCCACGACTTCGCCACCTCTGCTACGGCGCCTCACCGATCGCCCCGACGACGGTCGAGCGTGCCGAGCAGGTGTTCGGAAAGGTGCTCGCGCAGACCTACGGCCAGTCAGAGGCCCCGATGACGATCACCTTGCTGCGGCCCGACGAGCACGACCGCGTCGGCTCGGCGGGGCGGCCGTACAGCATGGTCGAGGTGCGCGTCGTCGACGAGGACGACCGTGAGGTCCCGGTCGGCACCAGCGGGGAGGTCGTCGTCCGCGGCCAGATCCTGATGAGCGGGTACTGGAACCGTCCGGAGGAGACGGCGCACACGCTGCGCCACGGCTGGCTGCACACCGGCGACGTCGGGACGTTCGACGACGACGGCTTCCTCTACCTGCTCGACCGCAAGAACGACGTGATCATCAGCGGCGGGTTCAACGTCTACCCCCGTGAGGTCGAGGACTGCCTGTTGGGCCACCCCGCGGTCCGCGAGGCCGCCGTGATCGGCCTCCCCGACGAGAGGTGGGGCGAGGTGGTGCACGCCGTGGTCGCCACCCGCGAGCCGATCACCGCCGACACCCTGCTCGGCTGGGCCCGGGAGCGCCTCGCCGGCTACAAGCGACCCCGTTCGGTGATCTTCAGCGACGACCTGCCGAAGAGCTCGGCAGGCAAGATCCTGCGTCGGGCGGTCCGTGACCAACTCTCGCCCGCCGGATCCGACGGGAAGGACTGATCTCATGCAGACGACCGAGCTGGTCCTGCACGGCCTCGTGGTGAAGAAGGCGGGCACCGCCGAGCAGATCGCCGCCGTGCTGGGACTCGACGAACCAGAGGTCCGAGCCGCGCTCGACGACGCGCTCGCCACCGGTGACGTGGCCGGTGCCCGTGGGACCTTCATGCCGACCCCGGCGGGGCGGGCGCGTCTCGACGCCGCCTACCCGCAGGCCTACGCGCAGGTCCGCGAGGACACCACCGTCACCTCCGCTGCCGATCGCTTCGAGGTGATCAACCGCAAGCTGCTCGCGCTGCTCACGCGCTGGCAGTCGGTGCCCCAGGCAGGGTCGACCGTGCCCAACGACCACAGCGACCCCGCCTACGACAACGCCGTCCTCGACGAGCTCGGGGACCTGCACGAGCGCACCGAGCCGATCCTGGCCGTGCTTGCGGGCGCGGTACCTCGGCTCAAGGTCTATGCCGACCGCCTCGCCGCTGCCTACGACCGGGCACTCGGCGGCGAGCACGACTACGTCAGCGGCGTGCGCGTCGACAGCTACCACACGGTGTGGCACGAGCTGCACGAGGACCTGCTGCGGATCCTCGGCCGCACCCGGCAGGAATGAGATCGGGCAGGAGTGAGATGAGTTCGTGGTGTGTGCTGCTGGACGGCAGCGAGGTACCCGGCCGCGACGAGATCGGCGGAAAGGCCTGGAGCCTCGCGCAGATGCGCCGGCTGGGCCTGCCCGGTCCACCGGCGTTCGTCCTGCCCACCCGGGTGTGCCGGGAGTACCACGCGGCCGGTGGTGAGCTGTCCGAGCCGGTCGAGGAGGCGCTGCGCACCGGGATAGCCCACCTCGAGGCCGAGACCGGGCGTCGGTTCGGGGGCGCCGAGCGGCCGCTGCTCGTCTCCGTGCGCTCCGGTGCCCCGATCAGCATGCCAGGGATGATGGACACCGTCCTCAACCTGGGCTTCGACGAGCGCGTCGAGCAGGCGCTCGCCGCAGAGGCGGGCAGCGCCGAGTACGCCGCCGACACCCACCGCCGGTTCGTCGCCGGGTTCGCCGCCGTCGTGCTGAAGGCCGACCTCGACGACGAGTCGCTGCCCGCGCAGGAGCTCCGCCGGCAGGTGGCGGCCCAGCTCGGCCGATCAGTACCCGAGGACCCGTGGGAGCAGCTGCGCGAGGCGGTGTGCGCGGTCCTGGGCTCGTGGCACTCACGGCGCGCCACGGCCTACCGACGTCACAGCGGGATCCCCGACGACCTCGGCACCGCCGTGACCGTGCAGGCCATGGTGTTCGGGAACATGGGCCACGGCTCCGGCACCGGCGTGCTGTTCAGCCGCAACCCGCTGACCGGGGATCCGCAGCCGTACGGCGAGTACCTGCCGGGCGGCCAGGGCGAGGACGTGGTGTCCGGGGCGCACGACCCGCTCCCCCTCGCCCAGCTCGCCGAGCGGCACCCAGCGGTGCACGACGAGCTTCTCGCGGCCGCCCGCCTGCTCGAGACCGCCCACGCAGACGTGCAGGACATCGAGTTCACCGTCGAACGCGGACGGCTCTACCTGCTGCAGACCCGCGACGCCAAGCGCAGCCCGCAGGCCGCGGTGCGGCTGGCCGTCGACCTGGCCGACGAGGGGTTGATCACCCCGGCCGACGCGGTCGCCCGGGTCAGCGCGGAACAGGTGCGCCGACTGCTGGAGCCCCGCCTCGACCCGACCGACCGGGCGGGCGCCGCCGTCCTCGCCACGGGGGAGCCCGCGTCCCCCGGCGTCGGGGTCGGGACCGCGCTCGCCGACGCCGACGAGGTGGTCCGCCGGGCCGCCGACGGCGAACCGGTGGTGTTCGTCGCGCGCACCACCAGCCCCGAGGACGTGCACGCGATGATCGCTGCGACGGCGGTGTGCACGGAGACCGGCGGCTCGACGAGCCACGCCGCGGTGGTCTGCCGGGGTCTGGGCCGCCCCGCCGTGGTCGGCTGCGGCGCCGGGACGGTCGAACGGCTCACCGGCCGCGACGTCACGATCGACGGCGGGACCGGCACGGTCTTCGACGGGCTCCTGCCGCTGCGCCGGATCGACGCCGACGGTGACGACCGCCTTCGCAGGCTCCAGTCGTGGGTTGCCGAACAGGCCGGGATCGAGGTCGTCACCGACACGAGCGCCGAGGTCCTCGACCTCGACGAGCTCGGGGTCGTCGAGGCGGGAGAGGTGGCGGCCGCGGTCGCCGACGCCGGGACGGGCGCGGTGGCGGTGCGCGGCAGCGTGGTCGAGACCGCGGACGGGGTCGGCGCGGCGATCCGCGCCGGCGTGCGGCGGATCGTCGCCGCAGAGCCGCTGCCCGTCCTGCTCGCCGCTGCCGCGCACCGGCGCGCCGAGCAGGGCTCGCAGACCGCTGCGCGACTGCGGAGGAGCGCATGAGTGGGCGCCGACCGGTCGTGGTCGAGGTCGTCCGCAGCCCGTTCGGGAAGGGACGCAGCGGCGGGGCGCTCGCCGGCGAGCATCCTGTCGACCTGCTGGCCCATGTCCTGCAGGCACTGCTGCAGCGGACCGGCGTGGACCCCGCCAGGATCGACGACGTCATCGCCGGCTGCACACTCCCCGTCGCCGAGCAGTCGGGCAACATCGCCCGCCACGCGCTGCTCGCGGCCGGCCTGCCCGTCGAGGTGCCCGGGGTGTCGATCGACCGCAAGTGCGGGTCGTTCCAGCAGGCCCTCCACTTCGCCGCGCAGGGCGTGGCCGCAGGCGCCTACGACATCGCGGTCGCCTGCGGCGTCGAGATGATGAGCACCGTCCCGATGCGCACCAACCGGATGGGACGCGACGACCAGGGGCCCCGGTTCCGGGCCCGTTTCGGTGACACACTCGTCGGCCAAGGCATCTCCGCCGAGTTGATCGCGGCGCGCTGGAAGATCGAGCGCGACGAGCTCGACGCGTTTGCACTGCGGTCACACCGGCTCGCCACCCGGGCCGCCCAGGAGGGCCGGACGGCGGCCCGCATCGTCTCCGTGCAGCGTTCGGACGGGCGTGAGGTGAGCCGCGACGAGGGGATTCGGCCGACCACCACAGCCGAGGCCCTCGCGTCGCTACGCCCGTCGTTCCGCGACGACACCATGGCCGCGCGGTTTCCCGAGATCGGCTGGCGCATCACGGCGGGCAACGCCTCCCCACTCACCGATGGCGCCGCCGCGACGCTGGTGATGGCCGAGGAGACGGCTGCCGGGCTGGGGCTCACCCCGCTGGCGGTCGTCACCGGCTACGCCGTGGTCGGGGACGATCCGCTGATCATGCTCACGGGGGTCGTTCCGGCGACACGCAAGCTCCTCGACCGCCACCACCTCGATACCGGCGACATCGACCTCTACGAGGTCAACGAGGCCTTCGCGAGCGTCGTGTTGGCCTGGGCCCAGGAGCTGGGTGTCGAGCTCGACCGGGTCAACGTCGACGGCGGTGCGATCGCCTACGGCCATCCCGTCGGCGCGTCCGGCGGCCGGTTGCTGGCCGCCGTCGTCGACAACCTTGCGCGTCCCGGGGTGCGCCGGGCGGTGATGACCATGTGCGAGAGCGGTGGCATGGCCAACGCGACCCTCCTGGAGGCACCGTGACGAACGCCGACCCGTTCCGAACCGATCTGCCGACGTTCACGAACTTCCGCGACGTCGGCGGGCTGCGGACCGTCGACGGCCGGACGCTGCGCTCAGGGGTGTTGTTCCGCTCGGACAGCGTGCAGGACATCACCGAGGCCGAGGCCGAGGTGCTGGTCGACAAGCTGGGTCTGCGCTATCTGATCGACCTGCGCACCGGCCCGGAGGCCGTCCAGCAGGGCCGCGGACCGCTCGCGAACCTGCCGGTGGGCTACCTCAACATCCCCCTCGTCGACGTCGACGGGCCCAAGGGCCCACCCGGGCGGGTGCTGCTCGACTCGTACATCGACCACCTCGAGCACGACCAGAACCTGCCGGTCGCCGTCGAGGCCGTCGCCCACACGGTGCGTCACCCGACACTGGTGCACTGCGCCGCAGGCAAGGACCGCACTGGGATGACGATCCTGCTCGTCGAGCTCTTGTGCGGCGTCACCGTCGAGGACACCACCGCCGACTTCCTCGTCACGCGTAGGAACATGGAGGCGATCAGGACCCGCCTGCGCGGATGGCCACGCTACGCCGCCAACATGGCCCGGCTGAGTGCCGAGATCTACGACTGCGAGGAGCACACGATCGTCGGGCTCCTCGACGAACTGCAACGGCGCTACGGAACCGCCGCCGGCTGGGCCCGTGCAAAGGAGATCCCGGAGGAGTCGATCGCGCTGCTCCGCCGGCGCCTCGTCGAGCAGCAACCGCGATGAGCCACGCCGACCCGGTTCCATGAGGAACCTCCGTCGGGTCGCCCTCGCGCTCGTCGACGTCGCGGCGGACCACAGGCCGGGCGGACGTCCCGTGGTGTAGCCAGCCACACCAGGGCGTGCGGTTCGGCACACCCGCGGTTGGCCTGGAGACCACCTCGGTCGGAGCCCCGCCGGACGGCATCGTTCCCGGTGTCAGGACGACAGACCCCGAGCGCCGCGCGAGGCGTCACTCGGCCGAGGAAGGACCCCGATCATGGCTTCTCGCACCCTCTCCCGTGTCGCGGCGGTCGGCGCCGCCGTGCTCGCGGCGGCGCTGCTCGGCGCCGGTCCTGCGCTGGCCGAGACCCCGGCGCCACCCCCACCCGCGGCCGGCTCACCCCAGCAGGCCACCCCCACCGAGAAGGCCGCCTCCCAGGTCCGTCCGGCCATCACGTACCTGAGCAGCACGTTCACCGGCTACGTCGCCGACGAGACCGGCACCTTCTTCAACAACGGCCAGCCTTTCCAGCTCACCGCGACCTGCACCGGCTTCGGCGTCAACCCGAACGGCTACGTCGCGACGGCGGGGCACTGCGTCGACACCACCAGCCCGAACGGCGTGAAGTCCGACTTCGTCATGGCCGCCTCCCAGCAGGTCGTCGCGGCGATCCCGAGCCTGGACCTCGCGACCGTCTACGAGTTCGGCATGGCCAACTGGACCGTCGAGGGCACCGCCAAGGGGTCGCCGATCGACGCCCAGGTCGCCGTGATCTCCGGGGCCACCAGCGGTGCCGGCGCCGCGGTCAACGCCCTGCCTGCCCGCGTCGTCGACTTCCGGCCGATCGACCAGGGCGACGTCGCCCTGCTGAAGATCGAGACCACCGACCTGCCGACGGTCGAGCTCGCCACCGACGCCGACGTCCAGATCGGCACCCCGGTCCTCTCGATCGGCTACCCGGCCAGCGCCGACGCCGTCACCGACCCCAGCCTGGAGCCGTCGAACAAGGACGGTCAGGTCAGCTCGAAGAAGACCCTCGGCACGGTCCCGGTCTACGAGACCAGCGCCGCCCTCTCGCCGGGGATGAGCGGCGGCCCGACGATCGCGCTCGACGGCCGGGTCGTCGGCGTGAACAGCTTCAAGCCGGCCGCCGAGTCGCAGGCGTTCAACTTCATCGCGCCGTCGCAGGGGCTGTCGGAGCTGTTGTCGCGCAACGGTGTCCGTAACGAGCTGGGGGCCGACGACAAGGCCTTCCGGACCGCCCTCGACGCCTACTACGCGGGCCACTACACCGACGCCATCGCCGGTTTCGACAAGCTCCTGCAGGTCCACCCGCAGTACGCGCAGGCCACCCAGTTCAAGACGCTGGCGGCCAAGGCCCGGGACCGCTTCGGTGACACGCCCGTCGCGCCGCCCGCGCCCGAGGGCATGTCCCCGGTCCTGATGTGGTCGCTCATCGGCGGCGGGGCCGTCGTCGTGATCGGCGGCGTGCTCGCGGTGGTCCTGGTGTCGCGCAAGCGCCGCAACGGTGGTTCGGCGACCCCGGTCGGCGCGGGTGGGCCGGTCCCGCCCGCCGGCTACGGCGCGCAGCAGTTCGCCCAGCCGTTCGCCCAGCAGTCCCCCGCCCAGCAGTCCCCCGCCCAGCAGTCCCCCGCGCAGCAGTACGGCCGGCAGCAGCCCGCGCAGCACTACGGCCAGCAGTTCGCCCAGCAGTACGGGCAGCAGCCCGCCCAGCCCTTCCAGCAGTTCGGTGAGCCGCAGTTCGGGCAGCCGCAGTTCGGGCAGCAGCAGGTCGGGCCGAACGGCGCGGACTCCGGCCGGATCGGTACCGGCGGCAACGGGTTCCCGCAGCACGGCCCGGCGGCCCGTCCCGACGGCCCGCCGCCCGCGGCGCCCGTCGCGACCCCGGTCAGCCCGGCCGCGGGCATCCCGGTGGTCCCGCAGGCGCAGGGTTGGCAGCAGGACGGCACGGTCTACCGCCCGGCGTCCGCGGTCGCGTCCGCCCCGGCGCCCGTCGTCCCGGCGCCCGTCGACGCGTCCTCGGCGGCCACCGCGGTGGTCGACGTCCCGGCCCCGGTCTCCTGTGTCACCTGCGGCACGACGCTGGCGCCCGACGCCGCGGCCTGCACCACCTGCGGCAGGCCCCGCGGCTGACCCGCAGGCCCCGCTCGACCCGACCCCGAGGGTCGGCCGGACTTCCGGCCGGCCCTCGGGGTCTCCGTCGCCGTGACGTCCGAGCGGGGCGGGTGGCCGTCAGAGCGCGGCGGCCAGCCGGGTGCCCTGGTCGATGGCGCGCTTCGCGTCGAGCTCGGCGGCGACGTCCGCGCCGCCGATCACGTGGACCGCGAGGCCCGTGTCGCGCAGCTGGTCGAGCAGCTCGCGCACCGGTTCCTGGCCCGCGCACACCACGACGGAGTCGACCTCGAGGACCCGTGGGGCCCCGTCGGCGTCGGTGATGTGGACGCCGTCGTCGTCGATTCGCCGGTAGGTCACCCCGGACAGCTGCTCGACGCCCTTGGCCGCGAGGGCCGCCCGGTGCACCCAGCCCGTCGTCAGGCCGAGGCGGGTGCCGATCCGTCCCGGCGAGCGCTGCAGCAGGTAGACCCGCCGCGGCGAGGGCTCCGGTGCCGGCGGGCGCAGCGACCCGCGGACCTCGCCCGGCTCGGCGACGCCCCACTCGCGTCGCCAGGTCTCGACGTCCAGGCTCGGGGAACCGACGTGGGTGAGGAACTCGCTGACGTCGACGCCGATGCCGCCCGCGCCGATCACCGCGACCCGCTTGCCGACGGGGGAGCCCAGCACCGCCTCGGCGTAGCTGACGACCATCGGGTGGTCGATGCCGGGGATGTCGGGGATCCGGGGTTCGACGCCGGTGGCCAGCACGACCTCGTGGAACCCGCCCTGCACGATCCGCCGCACGTCGGCGCGGGTGCCGAGGTGGACCGTCACGCCCAGCTGCGCGAGCCGCCGGCGGTAGTAGCGGATCGTCTCGGAGAACTCCTCCTTGCCCGGGATGCGGCTCGCGATCGCGAACTGGCCGCCGATCGCGTCCGCCGACTCGAAGAGCTCGACGTGGTGGCCCCGCTCGGCCGCGGTGACCGCCGCGGACAGGCCGGCCGGGCCCGCGCCGACGACGGCGACGCGCTTGGCGGTCGGGGCGGGCAGCACGACCAGCTCGGTCTCGTGCCCGGCGCGCGGGTTGACCAGGCAGCCCATGGGCTTGTCGGCGAAGATGTGGTCGAGGCAGGCCTGGTTGCAGCCGATGCAGGTGTTGATGTCGTCGGGGGTGCCCGCCCTCGCCTTGCGGATCCACTCGGGATCGGCCAGGAACGGCCGGGCCATCGAGACGAGGTCGGCGTGCCCGGCGGCCAGCACCCGCTCGGCGACGGCGGGCATGTTGATGCGGTTCGAGGTGATCACCGGGATGCCGACGTGCGGGCGCAGCGACGCGGTGACGTTCGTGAACGCCGCCCGCGGTACCGACGTCGCGATCGTCGGGATCTGGGCCTCGTGCCAGCCGATCCCGGTGTTGAGCAGCGTGGCGCCCGCGTCCTCGATGCCGCGGGCGAGGGTGACGATCTCGTCCCACGTCTGGCCGTCGGGCACGAGGTCGGCCATCGAGAGCCGGAAGATGATGACGAAGTCGTCGCCCACCGCGGCGCGCGAGGCCCGCATCACCTCCAGCGCGAACCGGCGGCGGTTCTCCGGGCTGCCGCCCCAGTCGTCGGAGCGGGTGTTGGTGGCGGGCGCGAGGAACGTGTTGATCAGGTAGCCCTCGGAGCCCATGATCTCGATGCCGTCGTAGCCGCCCTCGCGGGCCAGCGCGGCGCAGCGGGCGTAGGAGTCGATCAGCTCCCGGATGCCCTCCTCGTCGAGCGGGCGGGGCACGAAGCGGTTGATCCGGGCGCGGATCGCCGAGGGCGCGACGAGGTCGGGCTGCTTGGAGTAGCGGCCGGCGTGCAGCACCTGCAGGGCGATCCGGCCGCCGGCCTCGTGGACGGCGTCGGTGACGATGCGGTGCGCGGGCAGTTGCGAGGCGTCGTCGAGGAGCGACCCGCCCTCGGTCAGCACCCCGTTGGCGTGGGGCGCGTAGCCGCCGGTGACCATCAGGGCCACCCCCGCGCGGGCGCGTTCGGCGAAGTACGCGGCGAGCCGGGGCGCGGCGGCCGGGTCGTCCTCCAGGCCGGTGTGCATCGACCCCATCACGACGCGGTTCGGCAGCGTCGTGAACCCCAGGTCGAGGGGCGTGAACAGATGCGGGTAGGCCTCGTCGTCCGGCACGGGCACCTCTCCTCGGTGGGCGGCACGTCGCGGCCAGAGTTTCATAGTGAAACCATGAGAGTCAAAGGTCGGGCCCGCCGCGGTACCGGCACCGCTCAGGACAGGGGCGTGCGCTCGTCGGCTCCGGGACCGGCGACCAGACGTCCGCGCCGCGGCGGCTCGCCACAGTGCTGGCACACCACCTTGTGTCCGGCGTCGTGGCCGCACTCGTGGATGAAGATCGTCGGTGGGCCGTTGGGGGCCTCGTACTTGTCGCCCCAGGCCATCAGCGCGGTGATCACCGGCGTGAGGTCGTAGCCCTTGCGCGTGAGGGAGTACTCGTTCCAGTCGCGGGCGTCGTCCAGCGGGCGCTTCTCGACGATGCCGAGCGCGACGAGCTTGTCCAGCCGCGCCGCCAGGATGTTCTTGGCGACGCCGAGGAGCTTCTGCAGCTCGGCGAACCGGTACGGCCTGCGCAACAGCTGGCGGACGATCAGCAGGCTCCAGCGTTCGCCCACCGACTCCAGCGCCCGTGCCACCGAGCAGTTCTGGTTCTCGTAGTCGTTCTTCAGCATCGGCGTTCCGCGGGGGTCCCGTCGTTCGCGAGCGGTGGAGTCGCGCCCGCCATCCTAGCTACGAGTTGCGTGACGCAACCAGCTGGTGGCGGAGCGATTCGGCTGGTGGTCGCCCGTCGCCGGGTTAGCGTGACGCATGATCGTGGGTGGCGGGCGCACGTTTCCCCTCGACCGGGCGCGGGTCCGGGCGCACGTCGTCGACGCGAACGACGGCATCATCGCGACGGCCGGCGTCGTCGAGGGACTCGTCGGTGCGGGGTTCGGCGCAGGCACCGTCCTGGTCGCCTCGCTGGCGGCGATGGTCGGCGGGGGCCTCGCGCTCGGCGGGATGAAGTTCTCCGAGGCCGCCGACGAGCGCGACGCCCGGCTCGCGACCCTCGAGGCCGAGCGGCGGCAGCTGGACCTGCTGCCCGACGAGGAGCTCACCGAGCTCGCGGGGCTCTACGAGGCCAAGGGCCTCTCGCCCGAGCTGGCCCGCGCCGTCGCACGCGAGCTGAGCGACCACGACGCGCTGGCCGCGCACGCCGACGCCGAGCACGGGATCGCCCTCGGCGGCGGCGACGCCACGCCCTGGTCGACGGCGGTGCTCGCCGGGGTGGCGTTCATGATCGGGTCCGCGGTGCCGCTGCTGGTCATCCTGTTGACGCCCGCGGCGCTGCGCGGTGCGGTCACCTTCGTCGCGGTCGTGCTCGCACTGTGCCTGACCTCGGCCGTCGTCGCCTCGCTCGGCGGGACCAGCGTACGGCGCACGATCCTGCGGACGGTGGCGATCGGGGTCGCGACGATGTCGCTCACCCTGCTGGGCGGCACGCTGTTCGGGCTGTGAACCAACGGACCGACGTGGGGGCGTCTGACGGGCGGGACCGGGGAGACGAGGCGAACGCCGGCCCGGCTCCGCCGTGCCACGAACCGCGCGGATCACCGATCCCGTCGGCGGCGACCCGTCAGGCACCCCCTAGGAGTTCTGCAGGTAGACCAGGACGGCGCTGACCCGGCGGTTGAGGTCGCGCTCCTCGGAGAGGCCGAGCTTGGAGAAGATCGAGTTGGTGTGCTTCTCCACGGCCCGCTCCGAGAGCACCAGCGCGGCGGCGATGGAGGCGTTGGACTTGCCCTGCGCCATCTCCCCGAGCACCTCGAGCTCGCGGGGGGTCAGCGCGTCGAGCTCGGAGGGCTTGGCGCGCTGCGCGGCGACGAGGCCCTCGATGACGGTCGGGTCGATGACGGACCCGCCCTCGGCGACCCGGTGGATCGCCTCGTTGAGCTCGGCCCCGTCGGCGACCCGCTCCTTGAGCAGGTACCCGCGCCGGGCGGTGCCCTCGGCGAGCAGCTTGAGCGCGTAGCTCGCCTCGGCGTACTGGCTCAGCAGCAGCACCGCGGTGTCGGGACTGGTCTTGCGCAGCTCGGCGGCGAACGCGATGCCCTCGTCGGTGTTCGTCGGGGGCATCCGGATGTCGGTGACGATCACCTGCGGGCGGTGCTCGTCGACGATCGCACGCAGGGCGGGCAGGTCGGCGGCGGACCCCACGAGCGTCAGGTCGTCGTCGACGTCGATGAGCCTGACCAGTCCGTGGCGCAGCAGCGCGTTGTCCTCGGCAAGAGCAACACTGATCGTCACGCCCGCAACTCTAGGGGCGCACCCACCCCCGCACAGGTGTGGTGGCCACACCCTGTGCGGGCGTGCGCACCGACACGCGGGGACCACCCGCGTGGACGATCACCGCGCGGCGCGCCCCGATTACGGTCACGTCAGTGTCAGGGTGGGATTGCCGCTGTTGCGGTGGTTGGGATCCTGGCCGGTGGTGATCTGGC
>NZ_BPRG01000211.1:0-206 GCF_036984265.1 Pseudonocardia sp. D17
AAGGTGCACTTCTGGCTGACGTTCGTCGGGTTCCACACGACGTTCCTGGTGCAGCACTGGCTGGGCAACGAGGGCATGCCGCGCCGCTACGCGGACTACCTGCCGACCGACGGGTTCACCACGCTGAACACGGTCTCCTCGATCGGCGCGTTCGTCCTGGGGGCCTCGACGCTGCCGTTCATCTGGAACGTGTTCCGTTCCTACCG
>NZ_BPRG01000212.1:0-1878 GCF_036984265.1 Pseudonocardia sp. D17
CCTGAAGAAGGCCGAGCAGTCGATGACCGACCGCGTCGTCGAGGCCTGCCAGACGCTGAAGTCCACAGGTAGGTCGGTGGGGAAATGACTCGGCGGGCGACGACGGCGGCATCTCGGACCCGGTCGCGGACCCTCCAGCCCGTTGCGTCGCGTAGCGCAGGCCAGCAGCCTGAGGGTGAGCGAGCTGTGCTGGAACCGACCTCGCGCTCGGGAGCAACCATGAACGTCATCGGTGACGACAAGAGCACCCCTTCTCAGCCGTGTCCGACCGTGCGTGAACGCTGCAGCGCCATACCGGAGCGGTGGTTGCAGAACGTCCTCGAACGCGGCCTGATCATGATCGACGGTATTCCTGTCACAGACCTCGACACGAGGACGTTGCCCGGGAGCGAAATCACCATCGGTGGCTGATCAAGACGTAGAATCCTCGGCAGGAAGCCGCGCTGACGTGCTCGAGGACGCACGACTGGTGCTCGCAGCCGCCCCCAGTCGATGTCGACGAACGCCGACCAGCGGGAGAGGACCTCGGCAGCGTGACCCTCGAGGTCCAGCGGCAGACTCGTCCTTCCCCGTGGTGGTCGTTCCTCGATCGGGCCAGTGGGAATCGTGCCCTGAGAACTGGGGCCGGGAGCACCTGGATGTGCGCCCGAACGGGATCGGCCCGGAGCGGACCGTGACCCGAAGGGACACCCCCTTGTCGAGCAACCTCGATCACAAGCCTCCCAATCACCGGCAACTCGATGATCATGATCGGCGGGGCGGTCACATCGAGGCTTGGACCACCTCTACAACGTCGTTCCCCTCACTACGCCGACGTGAACAGGGTGTTGAGCATGGTCCGCAGCGGCTTGAGATCGCCGTCGTCGTGGGCTGCGCGGGATGCGCTGGCGTTCTCGCCGGCGTCGAGGACGGCCCATCGGAGGGTGTACCCGGCGTCGCGGGCGAGCTGAGCGAGCAGCGCGCGCTGTGTCCGGCCGTTTCCCTCGCGGAACGGATGCAGGAACGTCAGGGCGGCGAGCAACGCGGTGAGCTCGTCGAGAAAGGGCTCCCGGTCCAACCCGCGCAGGTGGTCGCGCGCGGCCAGGCCGAGGAAGAGCTGGCCGGCTCGTCGTTTGATGTCGTGCGGCGGGCAGAACATCTGGCCCGTCTTGCCCAAGGTGACGGTGCGCAGCTCCCCGGCCCACTCGTAGACGTCCCCGAAGATGAAGCGGTGGAACGCCTGCAGGTGGGCGAGGTCGTAGTGCCCGGGTAGGGGGGAGCGGGTGAGCTCGGCCATCGCGTTCGTCGCGATGGCGGCCTCGGCCTGGCTCAGCGTGTGGGGGTCGGTGATTCCCAGACGGTTACGCAGGACACCGGACTCGAGATCACGATATTGGTCCCAGCTCGGCACGGTCGCTGACGGTCAGCGGCGGTAGTGGGTCAGCAGGCGTGTCCGGGCCTCGTCGAAGCTCAGGGTTCCGTCGGCGACCTCACGCATCACGGCTTCTCCGAACTCGCTGAGCTCGAGGCCTTCGGCCCGGGTTGAGCCGATCGCGTCGGCTACCGCTGATCGGCGCTCGTCGGCCAACAGTTGGGCGTAGCGGTCGGCGGAGAGCAGCACGACCTCGGCTCGACGATGACGCCCGGCGAACACGGGCCTCCCAGAGGAGCTGCGGGCCTGGGTCATCGCATCGGCGAGGTGTTCGCGCAGCTCGCTGATCGAGAGAACCTCCGGGATGCTCACACGCAGAAGGGTACCCGAACCTGTACATGTTGGTGTACGTAGCGATCGGTTCTGGCCGTCGGCCCGGGTTCGCATCGTCGCCTACGCCCGACTAGTGCCTCGTCAGGCAACGTTCGGTAGGTAATCGGGCCTGCGGATCCTGGACTCGGGAGCGA
>NZ_BPRG01000213.1:0-1272 GCF_036984265.1 Pseudonocardia sp. D17
ACATCGCCCTCGGCACACAGGAGAAAGGAGTGATCGAGCAGTTCCGGATCCCGCACGGCCCCGACGGAGTCGCCGCCCTGGTCGAACGCGCGCTGCGCCTGGAGCCCGACCCGGCCGAAGTTCGGGTGGTGATCGAGACCCGCCACGGCCTGCTCGTCGAAGCACTCGTCGACGCCGGGTTCACCGTGCTGCCGGTCAACCCCGACCTGGTCGCGCGCCGCCGTGGCCCGGCCCGGAAGAAGGACGACGCCGAGGACGCCCGGATCTGCTGCCTGATCGCCCTCGACCGCCACACCACGCTCAAGACCCTCATCCCGCACGGCGAGATCGGTGGTGAGCTGCGCGCGATCGGGCGCGACGACGAACGCGCCGCCCGCGACCAACGCCGCCTGCTCAACCGGCTGCGCGCCGACCTGCAGACCACCTACCCCGCAGCCCTCGTCGTCGCGGGCAAGGATCTGGGCGCCCCGACGGTGTTGCGGCTGTTGCAACGCTGGCCGACCCAGGCTGAACTCGCTGCGGCTTCCCGCGCCGAGCTGGTCGCGTTCGCCCGGGCAGGCCGTCACGGCTGGCCCGACCGCTTTGCCGACCGCGTGGCAGACGCGCTCGCCGCGCCGTCCCTGCCGACCCGCGATTACCTCGTGCGCGCCAAGGCGGCCGGGATCCGCCTCGCCGCGGTCCAACTGCTGGCGTTGCATGAGGCACGCCACGGCTGGGAACAGCGCATGGGCGAGCTCCTCCTGGGCGGGCGCCGCACCGGCCGTGATCACACCGGCCGTGATCACAGCGTGGAGGACCCCGACCCGGGGAAGACCTTCCCGGGCGGGGACATCTACCTGAGCTTCCCCGGCCTGGGAGACCGCCTCGCAGCTCGGGTCGCCGGAGAGATCGGCGAGCACATCAACGCGTTCGACTCCCCGAACGGTCTGCAGTGCTACGCCGGTCAAGCCCCGGTCACCCGACGCTCGGGAAAGCACGATTTCGTCGTCAGCCGCCGGCTCGCGCACAACCGCTACCTCGGCGACGCCGTGCACCAATGGGCGTTCTGCAGCATCAGTAGAAGCGGTTGGGCGCGGGAGTTCTACGAGGCCAAGATCGCCGCCAAGAAATCCCACCACAACGCCCTGCGCGCACTGGGGAACCGTTGGCTGGAAATCCTTTGGCACTGCCTCACTCGAGGCGTCCTCTACGACGAAAACGTCCACGTCGCCAACCGCAACCGAGCCCTCGGACGAGCAGCCTGACCCGAAGGTTGACAGAGGATGTCTCATC
>NZ_BPRG01000214.1:0-180 GCF_036984265.1 Pseudonocardia sp. D17
TGCTGGTGATGGCGAGGGTGCGCCCGTCGGGGGTCACCACCGTCGTCACCGCGATCACGCGGTCGCCGGGGCCGGTCAGTGGCTGGCCGATCTGGTCTCCGGTGTTGAGGTCCCAGACCCGCACGGTCCCGTCCCAGCTGCTGGTGATGGCGAGGGTGCGCCCGTCGGGGGTCACCACCG
>NZ_BPRG01000215.1:0-87896 GCF_036984265.1 Pseudonocardia sp. D17
CGCCGCGGTCGCGGCCGCCCGCGAGCTGGAGCGCGACCACGACCTCGTCCTCGTCGAGGGTGCCGGCGGGCTGCTCGTGCGGTTCACCCCCGAGGGCACCCTCGTCGACGTCGCCGCCGGCCTCGGTGCGGCGGTGCTCGTCGTCGCCGCCGCGGGGCTCGGGACCCTCAACCACACCGAGCTGACGACCCGTGCGCTGCGGGCCGCCGGGGTGGCGTGCGCGGGGATCGTCGTCGGGTCGATGCCGGCCGCGCCCGATCTGGCGACGACCTGCAACCTGGCCGATCTCCCCGAGGTCACCGGAGTTCCCCTGGTCGGGGCGCTGCCGGAGGGCGCGGGCGCGCTCGACGCCCAGGCTTTCGCACCGGTCGCCCGTCACAGTCTGGGGCCCCGGCTGGGCGGGGAATGGCACACTCCGGAACCGTGAGCATCTCGACGACGACGTTGTCCGACCGTCCCGGCGACCCGGGTCGCAGCGACATCCTGGCCGTGGCCCGGGAGCAGGTGCTGGAGCGGGGCGAAGGACTGACCCGGGAGCAGGTGCTCGAGGTCCTGCAGCTGCCCGACGAGTCGCTCGACGACCTCCTCGCGCTGGCCCACGACGTCCGGATGCGCTGGTGCGGCCCCGAGGTCGAGGTCGAGGGCATCATCTCGCTGAAGACGGGCGGCTGCCCCGAGGACTGCCACTTCTGCTCCCAGTCGGGGCTGTTCGCCTCGCCGGTGCGCTCGGCCTGGCTCGACGTCCCCATGCTGGTCGAGGCCGCGAAGCAGACCGCGAAGACCGGCGCCACGGAGTTCTGCATCGTCGCCGCCGTCCGCGGGCCCGATGAGCGGCTGATGGGCCAGGTCGCCGCGGGCGTCGCCGCGATCAAGGACGCCGTCGACATCAACGTCGCCTGCTCGCTGGGCATGCTCACCCCGGACCAGGTGACCCGGCTCGCCGAGATGGGCGTGCACCGCTACAACCACAACCTCGAGACAGCCCGGTCGTACTTCCCGAACGTCGTGACGACGCACACGTGGGAGGAGCGCTGGGAGACCCTGCGCCTGGTCCGCGAGGCCGGGATGGAGGTGTGCTGCGGCGGGATCGTCGGGATGGGCGAGACGCTGGAGCAGCGTGCGGAGTTCGCCGCGCAGCTCGCCGAGCTCACCCCCGACGAGGTGCCGCTGAACTTCCTCAACCCCCGGCCGGGCACGCCGTTCGGCGACCTGGAGCAGATGTCTGGCCCCGACGCGCTGCGCACCGTCGCCGCCTACCGGCTCGCCATGCCGCGCACGGTGCTGCGGTTCGCGGGTGGCCGTGAGATCACCCTGGGCGACCTCGGCGCGCGCCAGGGCCTGCTCGGCGGGATCAACGCCGTCATCGTCGGCAACTACCTGACGACGCTCGGACGCCCCGCCGAGGCCGACATCGACCTGCTCGGCGAGCTGCAGATGCCGATCAAGGCACTGAACGAGACCCTGTGACAGCGCCCGTGCAGGAGCCTGCGGCCGACGGCGCGGCCCAGTTCTGCGACCAGTGCGGCGCCCCGGCCGCCGAGCCCGGCCACGAGCGCTGCGCCGCCCGCCGCACCCTGGAGCCGCCGCGCTTCTGCCCGCAGTGTGCGCGGCGGATGGTCGTGCAGGTCGACCCCTTCGGCTGGACCGCCCGCTGCAGCCGCCACGGCGAGACGCACTCCTGAGTCGTGCGTGGCAACGGTCGCCATGGCGACCATTGCCACGCACAGGGGTTGCGAGAACCGGGCGGGCCAGCCTGACATGCTGTCGCGCATGGCGAACTGGGGGAACCTGCTCAAGCAGGTCGTCGACGTCGGGCTGAAGCTGCTGAGCAGCTCGAACCAGCAGCAGACCCGCCCGGGGCCCGCCCCGGCGCCCGCCTCGCGAGAGCCCGTCCGGCGCCCGCAGGGACACGGCGGCGTCCGCACCGCCCCGACGGCCGAGCGCGCCCGCACGATCGCCTACGCCCCCGACCTCGACGGTGCCGCGGATCCCGGCGAGATCGTCTGGGCCTGGGTGCCGTTCGAGGAGGACGCGAGCCAGGGCAAGGACCGGCCGCTGCTCGTCGTCGGCCGGGGCGGCGGAGCGCTGCTGGGGCTCATGCTCTCCAGCCAGCACAAACGCGACGGGGAGCCGGGCTGGGTGTCGATCGGCACCGGCGCATGGGACCGCGAGGGGCGCGACTCCTTCGTCCGGCTCGACCGGGTGCTGGAGGTCGGCGAGCACGACATCCGCCGCGAGGGCGCGATCCTCGACCGCGACCGGTTCGACCGCGTCGCCGACGAGCTGCGGTCGCGCTACGGCTGGCACTGACACCCGGCCACCCGCTCAGGGTCCGGGCCGCGTCCGTCAGGGCACCGACGCGGTGCTGCTCCCGGCGGTCAGCGAGGTCGACCGGTTCCCGGTGGCGACGGTGGTCGGCATGCACGCCGTCGACAGCTCGGTGATGACCGGGGTGACGCCCTCGCCCCGCTGGGCAGGCAAGCCCGGTCCGCCTGACGTCGGGTGGGGCCGCGTCGCCGGGGGGCGCTAGTTCGAACTGTGCTCGACGGCGAAGCTCGTCATCGGCGCGGGGACGGCGCGCAACTGGGACAGCAGCCCGGTCTCGCGCGCGAGCAGCGCCCGGACGAGCCGCAGCCGCTCGGTCGGGCAGGTCTGCTCCAGCAGCCGCTGCCGGTCGGTGATGGGCAGCAGGCAGTCGGCCGCGAGGACGTGGGGGAGCAGGTGCGGGTCGACGTCGCCACCCGGCTCGGACCACTCGCCGTTCTTCCACGCCGTCGCGCAGTAGCGCCGGTGCGCGGCCCGGGCGGCCGCCGACAGCGCCGGCGTCAGCTCGGCGTGGGAGGGCTCGTCGTCGGGCAGGTACTCGACGGTGCCCATCAGGTACGGCTTGGTCGCGTCGTCGAGCTCGAGCAGCCGGAACCGTTGCACGCCACGGGTGACGATGTCGTAGCGGCCGTCGGGCAGCCGTCGCACGTCGAGCAGCTCGGCGGTGCAGCCGACGCCGTGCAGCCCGGCCAGGCCGTCCGCGTCGGGCGTCCAGCCCTCCCGCACGGCGACGACGCCGAACTGCTTGCCCGGCACCGCGCCCGTCACGAGATCGACGGTCAGCTGGCGGTAGCGCGGCTCGAAGATGTGCAGCGGCAGTGACGACCCCGGCATGAGCACCGTCCCCAGCGGGAACAGCGGAATGGTCGTCGGCACCGGACTACGGTACGACGGCCCGTCCACCCTCGCCTGGCGGCCGCAGCACGGCGAAGGCGTCGGTGACGCGCAGGCTGCGGCGGGTGAACCGGAACAGCGCCGCGGGCCGCCCGCCGGCGGGACCGGGCGGGCAGACCGCGCCGGTCGGCTCGAGCTGACCGCGCCGGGTGAGTACCCGCTGCAGGTTCGTCGCCGAGACCGGGTGTCCCAGCGCGCCCGCGTAGATCTCGCGCAGCGCCGAGACGGTGAACTCCGCGGGGGCGAGCGCGAACCCGATGTTGGTGTAGGAGAGCTTGGCGCGCAGCCGGTCGAGCGCGTCGGTGACGATCTCGGCGTGGTCGAAGGCGGTGGGCGGCAGCGCGTCGACGAGATGCCAGGCCGTGTCGCCGGGAACGGCCGGGTCGGCGTCGGAGGGGACGAGCCCGAGGAACGCGGTCGCGACGACGCGCGCACCCGGGACCCGGTGCGGCGCGGAGAAGACGCCCAGCTGCTCGACGTGCGCGACGTCGCGCAGGTCGACCTTCTCGGCGAGCTGGCGGCGCACCGACTCCTCGACGTCCTCCTCGTCGCCCAGCCGGCCACCGGGCAACGCCCACCGGCCCTCGTCGGGCGCGATGGCACGCTGCCAGGCCAGCACGCACAGGCGCCCCTCGCGCACCTGCAGCACCGCCGCGAGGACCTCGTGGCAGGTGGGGAGCGCTGACGTGCCGGGCATGCGCCCAGCGTATGCGGCCCGGCGCGGCGGCCGGGACGTCACAGGGTGGGCCGGTGTTTCCGGAGCGTGAACGGCAGGTGAGTCCCTGGTCACCTCGACGGTGCCGGCGGACGACGGCGGCTGCTACGATCCCCTTGTTTTCGATTCATAGGCGAAAACAGGAGGAGGTGACCGATGAGCCCGACACAGGCCGTCGACGCGCCCATCACGGGTGCCGACTGGGCCGAGCAGGTCCACGAGCTGGCCCGCCGTCGGAACGCGGTCGTCCTGGCGCACAACTACCAGCTGCCCGAGATCCAGGACGTGGCCCACCACGTGGGCGACTCGCTGGCGCTCTCGCGGATCGCGGCCGCGGCCGACGCGGAGACCATCGTCTTCTGCGGCGTCCACTTCATGGCCGAGACCGCCAAGATCCTTGCTCCGGAGAAGACGGTCCTGATCCCCGACGCGGCCGCCGGCTGCTCGCTCGCCGACTCGATCACGGCAGACGAGCTGCGCGCCTGGAAGGCCGAGCACCCCGGCGCGGTCGTCGTCTCCTACGTGAACACCACCGCCGCGGTGAAGGCCGAGACCGATGTGTGCTGCACGTCGTCGAACGCCGTCGAGGTCGTCGAGTCGATCCCCGCCGACCGGGAGATCCTCTTCCTGCCCGACCAGTTCCTCGGCGCGCACGTCCGCCGGGTCACCGGTCGCGACAACATCCACGTGTGGGCGGGGGAGTGCCACGTCCACGCCGGCATCAACGGTGCCGAGCTCACCGCCAAGGCGCAGGCCGACCCCGAGGCCGAGCTCTTCGTGCACCCGGAGTGCGGCTGCGCCACCTCGGCGCTCTACCTGGCGACGGCGGGCGCGGTCCCCGCCGAGCGCGTCAAGATCCTCTCGACCGGCGGCATGCTCGACGCCGCCCGCCGGACCGGGGCGAGGTCGGTGCTGGTCGCGACGGAGGTCGGGATGCTGCACCAGCTGCGGCGGGCCGCTCCGGAGGTCGACTTCCGGGCCGTCAACGACCGCGCGTCGTGCCCCTACATGAAGATGATCACCCCGGAGAAGCTGGTCCGGTCGCTGCGCGAGGGCACCGACGAGGTGCACGTCGACCCCGACCTCGCCGCCCGCGGGCGCGAGGCGGTGCAGCGGATGATCGCCATCGGCCGCCCCGGCGGTGGGGAATGACCGCGTCGGGACGGACGTCGTCGGGCTGGGAGGCGGGGGCCGACCTCGTCGTCGTCGGCAGCGGCGTCGCGGGGCTCACGGCCGCGCTCGACGCGGTCGCCGCCGGGCTGCGGGTCGTCGTCGTCACCAAGGACGAGGTCGACGCCGGGTCGACCCGCTGGGCGCAGGGCGGCATCGCCGTCGTGCTCGGTGACGTGCCCGGCGACGACACCGACCGGCACGTCGCCGACACCCTGGCCGCGGGCGCGGGGCTGAACGACGCTCGTGCCGTCGCCGCGATCGTCGAGGCGGGTCCGGCGGCGTTCGCACACCTCCGCGCCCGTGGCGCGGTCTTCGACGCCGACCCGTCCGGGGGGCCGGGTCGGTTGGCGCGCACCCGGGAGGGCGGGCACACCGCCTTCCGGGTGGTGCCCGCCGGCGGCGACGCGACGGGTGCCGAGGTCGAACGCGCGCTCGTCGCGGCCGCTCGTGGAGTGGCGGGGCTGCCGCTGCTGGCCGGGCACGTCGGCCTCGACGTCGCGCTCGACGCGACCGGGCGGGTCGTCGGCTTGTGGGTCGCCGACGACCACGGCCGCCCGGGCCTGCTGCGCGCGCCCGCCGTGCTGCTCGCCACCGGTGGCTACGGCCAGCTGTTCGCGTCCACGACCAACCCCGCGGCCGTGACCGGCGACGGCATCGCGCTCGCCCTGCGGGCCGGGGCCACCGCGGCCGACCTGGAGTTCGTGCAGTTCCACCCCACGGTGCTCTACACGGGGCCGGCCGTAGGGCGCCGGCCGCTGGTCACCGAGGCCGTCCGCGGCGAGGGAGCGGTGCTGCGCGACCGCGCCGGCGTGCGGTTCATGACCGACGTGCACCCGCTCGCCGACCTCGCGCCGCGTGACGTCGTCGCCGCCGCGATCACCCGCCGGATGGCGCAGACCGGCACCGACTGCGTGTGGCTCGACGCCACCTCGATCGACGGCTTCGCCGTCCGCTTCCCGACGGTCTCGGCCTCCTGCCGCGACGCCGGCATCGACCCCCGCGTCGACCTGATCCCGGTGACGCCCGCCGCGCACTACGCCTGCGGTGGTGTCGTCGCCGACGTCGACGGGCGCACCGCCGTCCCCGGCCTGTACGCGGCGGGTGAGGTGGCGAGGACCGGGCTGCACGGGGCGAACCGCTTGGCGTCCAACAGCTTGCTGGAAGGTCTGGTCGTCGGCGGGCGCGCCGTCCGCGCGGTCGTGGCCGACCTCGCCGGACCCCGGGCGGCCCTCACCGATCCCGTCGCGCGGGGGGCCGCGGTACCCGTCGCCGACCGGCGCGTCGTGCAGCGGGCGATGAGCGCCTCGGCCGGCATCGGCCGCGACGCCGCCGGGCTCGCCGCGGCGTCCGACGCGATCGAGTCCGCCACCGTCCGGGCCCTGCCCGTCGACCGCGCGGGCGTCGAGGACGCCGCGCTCACCCTGCTCGGGCAGGCCGTGCTGGCCGCCGCGGGCACCCGACGCGAGACGAGGGGCTGCCACGTGCGCACCGACTTCCCCGACCGCGACGACGTCTGGCAGCGCGAGAGCCTCGTCGTCGCACTCGACGGCGACGGCAGGCCGGTCGTCGGCGACGGCCGGCGCATCGACGCAGCCGGCGACGGCCGGCGCATCGACGCCGTCGGCGGCGTGCTGGTGGGTGTGGCATGACGGCCGGGCGGCCGGCCGCCGGCGTCGGCGGCACCACCGAGATCGGCGTTCCCGACCGCGACGACCTGCTGCGCGTCGTCCGCACCGCGCTGGAGGAGGACCTGCGCTACGGCCCCGACGCGACGACTGCGGCGACCGTCCCGGCCGACGCGGTGGCAGTGGGGGAGTTCACCCCGCGGCGCGCCGGAGTCCTGGCCGGTCTCCCGGTCGCGCGGGCGGTGCTGGACGAGGTGCTCGGGGGTGAGTGGGAGGAGATGGCGGCGCTGGAGGACGGCGCGTCGTTGACCGCGGGCGAGCCCGCGCTCGTCGTCCGTGCCCCCGTCCGTGGGCTGCTGACGGCCGAGCGCACCGCGCTCAACCTGCTGTGCCACCTCTCCGGGGTGGCGACGGCCACCCGGGCCTGGGTCGACGCGCTCGCCGGCACCCCTGCCCGCGTCCGCGACACCCGCAAGACGCTGCCGGGCCTGCGGCTGCTGGAGAAGTACGCCGTCCGCTGCGGGGGTGGGGTCAACCACCGGCTCGGGCTCGGCGACGCGGTCCTGATCAAGGACAACCACGTCGCCGCCGCGGGCTCGGTGTCGGCGGCCCTCGCGGCTGCCCGCGCCCTCGCCCCGGACCTGCCCTGCGAGGTGGAGGTCGACTCCCTCGACCAGCTCGACGACGTCCTCGCCCTCGGCGCGGAACTCGTGCTGCTCGACAACTTCACACCCGCGCAGACGGCCGAGGCCGTGCGCAGGCGCGGGGCGTCGCCGACGCTGCTCGAGTCCTCCGGCGGCATCGTGCTGGCGGACGCGGCGGCCTACGCCGCGACCGGGGTCGACTTCATCTCCGTCGGGGCGCTGACCCACTCGGTCACGGCCCTCGACCTCGGGCTCGACCTGCGTCAGTAGTGCGCTGGAGAACTCGGGCGCACTGCGCGACGCCCAGGCGGCGCCCTCGCGGCGTTGGTCGAGTGCGTCGACACCACAGCGGTATCGCCACACCCGCCCGCCGTGCGATGACACCACCTGGACGCCGCTCGCTACGGCCGGAGTTCTCCAGCACCCTCCTGGCCGTACGCTGATGGCCATGCTTCGCCGTCTCGACCTGCGCCACGACACCCTGCCCCGGCCCGCCGTCCTGCGGGGGATCGTGCCCAGGGCCGCGATCGACGTCGACGCCGCGCTCGAGATCGTCCGGCCCATCGTCGACGCGGTCCGCGACCGCGGCGTCGAGGCCGCGCTGGAGTACACCGAGCGCTTCGACAAGGTCCGCCCCGCGAGCGTGCGGGTGCCCGCCGAGGCGCTCGCCGCGGCGCTCGACGCGCTCGACCCGGCGGTCCGCGCGGCGCTGGAGACCTCGATCGAGCGCGCGCGGACGGTGCACGCCGAGCAGCGGCGCACCGACGTCGTCACGAACGTCGTGCCGGGCGGGACGGTCACCGAGCGGTTCGTACCGGTCCGCCGTGTCGGCCTCTACGCGCCGGGCGGGCTCGCGGTCTACCCGTCGTCGGTGGTGATGAACGTGGTGCCGGCGCAGGCGGCCGGCGTCGAGTCGCTCGTCGTCGCGTCGCCGCCGCAGGCCGACAACGGCGGCCTCCCGCACCCGACGATCCTCGCCGCCGCCGCGCTGCTGGGGGTCGACGAGGTGTGGGCCGTCGGTGGCGCGCAGTGCGTCGCGCTGCTCGCCCACGGTGGCACCGACACCGATGGGGGAGACCTCGAGCCCGTCGACATGGTCACCGGGCCCGGCAACATCTACCTCACCGCCGCGAAGCGACTGCTGCGCGGCCTGATCGGGATCGACGCCGAGGCCGGCACCACGGAGATCGCCGTGCTCGCCGACGCGACGGCCGACCCGGTGCACGTCGCCGCGGACCTGATCTCCCAGGCCGAGCACGACCCCAATGCGGCGTCCGTCCTGGTCACGACGTCGGAGGAGCTCGCCGACGCCGTCGACGCCGCGCTCGTCCCGATGGTCGGGTCCACCAAGCACACCGAACGCATCCGCACCGCGCTCTCGGGCCCCCAGTCCGGCACGATCCTCGTCGCGAACCTCGACGACGCGGTCGCCGTCGTCGACGCCTACGCCGCCGAGCACCTGGAGATCCAGACGGCCGACGCCCGCGCGGTCGCCGCCCGCGTCCGCAACGCCGGCGCGATCTTCGTCGGGGCCTGGTCGCCGGTGTCGCTGGGCGACTACTGCGCCGGCTCCAACCACGTGCTGCCCACCGGCGGCTGCGCCCGGCACTCGGGCGGGCTGTCGGTGCAGACGTTCCTGCGCGGCATCCACGTCGTCGAGTACACCGAGGACGCGCTGCGCGACGTGGCCGACCAGGTCGTGACGCTGGCCGTCGCCGAGGACCTGCCCGCCCACGGCGAGGCCGTCACGGCCAGGTTCGCCCGATGACCGCGGTGTCCCAGCCCGTGGTGGGCGCGGAGGTCCGGCTGGACGACCTCCCCCTGCGTGCCGACCTGCGTGGCAAGAGCCCCTACGGCGCGCCCCAGCTCGACGTGCCGGTGCGGCTCAACACCAACGAGAACCCGTACCCGCCGCCCGCCGAGCTGGTCTCCGACGTCACGGGCGCGGTCGCGGCCGCCGCCGTCGACCTGCACCGCTACCCGGACCGCGATGCGGTCGACCTGCGCACCGACCTCGCCGAGTACCTCACGCGCCGCACGGGCGTCGCGCTCACCGCGGCCAACGTGTGGGCCGCCAACGGCTCCAACGAGATCCTCCAGCAGATCCTGCAGGCCTTCGGCGGCCCCGGGCGGCGCGCCGTCGGGTTCGAACCGTCGTACTCGATGCACCCGATCATCTCCTCGGGCACGCAGACCGAGTGGGTGCCCGCGCCCCGGACCGCGACGTTCGGCATCGACATCGCCGCCGCCCGCGCGGTGCTGACCGAGCGGGCCCCCGACGTCACGTTCCTGACCAGCCCGAACAACCCCACCGGCCAGTCGCTCGACCCCGACGAGGTCGCGTCCCTGGTCGACGCGGCACCCGGGATCGTCGTCGTCGACGAGGCCTACGGCGAGTTCTCCTCGCACCCCAGCGCGATCCGCCTCCTCGACACCCACGGCGACAAGCTGATCGTGTCGCGCACCATGAGCAAGGCGTTCGCCTTCGCGGGTGGCCGGCTGGGCTATCTCGCGGCCGCGCCCGCCGTCGTCGACGCGCTGCAGCTCGTGCGCCTGCCCTACCACCTCTCGGTGCTCTCGCAGGCCGCCGCCCGCGCTGCGCTGAGACACGCCGACGCCACTCTCGCCTCGGTCGCGCTGCTGTCGGCCGAGCGCGACCGGGTCATGGCCGCGCTGGCCGCCGCGGGCTTCGCCGTCGTCCCCAGCGATGCCAACTTCGTGCTCTTCGGCCGCTTCGCCGACGCGCCGCGCGCCTGGCGGGCGTTCCTCGACCGCGGCGTCCTGATCCGCGACGTCGGCATCCCCGCGCACCTGCGCGTCACCGTCGGCACCCCCGAGGAGAACGACGCCTTCCTCGCGGCCGCCACGGCGCTCGCCACGACCGAACTGGAGACCGACCGATGACCGGACGGGTCGGGCGCATCGAACGCGCCACCAAGGAGACCAAGATCAGCGTCGAGATCGACCTCGACGGCACCGGCACCGCGGACGTGAACACCGGCGTGCCGTTCTTCGACCACATGCTCGACGCCTTCGGCAAGCACGGCGCCTTCGACCTGCGCGTGCACGCCGACGGCGACACCCACATCGACGTGCACCACACCGTCGAGGACACCGCGATCGTGCTGGGCCAGGCGATCCGGCAGGCACTGGGGGACAAGAAGGGCATCCGCCGCTTCGGCGACTCCTGGATCCCGATGGACGAGGCGCTGGCGCAGTGCGTCGTCGACGTCTCGGGGCGGCCCTACACCGTGCACACCGGGGAGCCGGAGATGATGCGCGGATTCGTCGTGGGCGGGCACTACCCGACGGTGCTCAACCGGCACGTCTTCGAGTCGCTGGCCTTCCACGGGCACCTCGCGCTGCACGTGCGGGTGCTCGACGGTCGCGACCCCCACCACATCACCGAGGCGGAGTTCAAGGCCGTCGCGCGCGCGCTGCGTGCCGCCACCGAACCCGACGCCCGGATCACCGGCATCGCCTCGACGAAGGGCGCGCTCTGACCCTGCCCGCCCGGCTGTGCTCGGGTACTGAGGTGTCCCGCGCCCGGGCGACGGCGGGTGATCGGCGTTCGGGGGACATGAGCGCAGCTGCGTGCGCTCATGTCCCCGGTTCAGCGATCGACCTGCGTGCGGCGCCCTCTGACGGCCCACGGCGGGTTTCCTCATGGCTGCGTCGGTCGCCGCGCGGATGATCGGCGTGTGCGCGTGTCCGTGGCTCGGTGGGGCCGGGGGCGGGTGCGCTCGCTCGGCCGAGTCCGTCGCGCGGTGGCGGGCGCCCCGTGCCCCGTGGCAATCACCCGAGCCCGCTGCCCTGGACCGGGGCCGGAGAGCCGGCGCCCGAGGACGGCTGCTCGCGGACCGCTGCTCGAGGATCGGCGCGCGAGGGCTACTGCTCGCGGATCGGCCGCGCGAGGACGGCGACCTCGGAGGACAGCCACGCCGGAGGAGCGCCACACCGAAGGACGGGCACGCCGGAGGACGCCAGCACCTGCACGCGCGGCGGAGGGCCACCAGCGGGCCGGCCCCGCACTCGTGATCAGCATGTGCGGGACTCGAGCGCATTCCACGGCGCCCACGTCCCCCGTTCGGTGATCACCTGTGGCGGGGCGGGGTCGGAGCGGGCCTCGCGGTGCGTGGCCGCGGCCGGGCCCGTCTATCCTTGCCGGGTGTCGCAGATCGTCGTGCTGGACTACGGATCGGGCAACCTGCGCTCCGCCGAGCGTGCGTTGCGCCGTGTCGGCGCCGACGTCACGGTGACGGCCGACGCCGACCTGGCGGTCGAGGCCGACGGGCTCGTCGTGCCGGGGGTGGGCGCGTTCGCGGCGTGCATGACCGGGCTGCGCTCGGTCGGGGGCCCGCGGATCATCGAGCGGCGGCTCGCCGGCGGCCGTCCGGTGCTGGGCATCTGCGTCGGGATGCAGGTGCTGTTCGACCGTGGCGTCGAGTGGGGCGAGGAGACCGACGGCTGCGGGCAGTGGCCGGGCACCGTCGAGCGGTTGAAGGCCGACGTGTTGCCGCACATGGGTTGGAACACCGTCCGCGCCCCCGAGGCCAGCGTGCTGTTCGCCGGGCTGCCCGCCGACACCCGCTTCTACTTCGTCCACTCCTTCGGCGTGCGCCGCTGGGAGCTGGAGGAGTCGGACGTGCTGCGTCCGCCCCTGGTCACGTGGGCTCACCACGGCGAGGACTTCGTCGCCGCCGTCGAGAACGGGGCGCTCGCCGCGACCCAGTTCCACCCCGAGAAGTCGGGTGACGCGGGCGCGGCGGTGCTGTCCAACTGGCTGCGCGACGTCGTCGGCTGACACCCGTGACGACCCGTAAGCGCAAGCCCGCCTCGACGAGCAGCCGGTCGGGCGCCTCGACGCCGAAATCCCGGCGGACGAGCACCCGCAGCACGACAACCCGCAGCACGACCACCCGCAGGACGCCGAGGCGCCGCACGACCACCCGGCGGCGCACGTCGTCGGCGAGCACGGTGGGCAGCGTCGTCGGCGCGGCACTGGCCGGTGTGCTGGCGAGCGCGCTCGGCGGGATCCCGTGGTGGGGCTGGGTGCTGCTGATCGTCGTGGGGCTCGTCGTGGGGCTCGCGTGGGCGGCTGCCCGCGGCCGGGCGGCGCTGCGCGCCGAGGGACAGGGTGGGACCGCCCCGGAGGAACCTGCCCGCTGACCGTCACCAGGAGGCCTTGTGAGTGCGTTGCCGCTGCTGCCGACGTCGCTCGTCGGCAGCTACGTCCAGCCCGACTGGCTGATCGACCGCGACAAGCTGTCGAGCCGACTGCCACCGCGGGTCCGTGCGAAGGAGCTGTGGCGGGTCGCGCCGGAGTTCCTCGCCCAGGCGCAGGACGACGCGACGCTGCTCGCGATCCGGGCGCAGGAGCGGGCGGGTCTGGACATCCTCACCGACGGCGAGATCCGCCGGGAGAGCTACTCCAACCACTTCGCGACGGCCCTCGACGGGGTCGACGTCGACAACCCGGGCACGGCGATCGACCGCACGGGCCACCCGAACCCGGTGCCGCGCATCGTCGGGCCGATCGCCCGGTCCGCCCCGATCGAGGTGCGCCACCTGCAGTTCCTGCGGGCCGCGACCGACCGGACCGTCAAGATGACCGTTCCCGGCCCGTTCACGATGAGCCAGCAGGCCCAGAACGACCACTACCCCGACGCCGAGGCGGCCGCGATGGGCTACGCGGCGGCCGTCAACGCCGAGATCCGCGACCTCTTCGCCGCGGGCGCCGACGTCGTGCAGATCGACGAGCCGTACATGCAGGCCCGCCCCGATGCCGCCCGTGCCTACGGCCTGGCCGCGCTCGATGCCGCGCTCGACGGTGTCGAGGGGACGACGGCCGTGCACATCTGCTTCGGCTACGCCGCGATCGTCCACGAGCGGCCCGAGGGCTACTCGTTCCTCCCGGAGCTCGCGGGGTGCACCGCCGACCAGATCTCCATCGAGACCGCCCAGTCCGGACTGGACCTGGGCGTGCTCGCCGACCTCGCGGACAAGACGATCGTCCTCGGGGTCATCGACCTGTCCGACCCGGCCGTCGAGTCGCCCGAGACCGTCGCCGCCCGCGGCCGCCGGGCGTTCGCGCACACCACACCCGAGCGGATCGTGCTCGCGACCGACTGCGGGATGAAGTACCTGCCGCGGGCCTCGGCCGAGGGCAAGCTGGCCTCGCTCGCGGGAGGAGCGGCGTTGTTGCGCGCGGAGCTGGGCTGAGCGCGGACCGTTCGGCGGTTGCGGAAGGCCGCCTCGGTAGGCTCAGTGCGTGAGCTTCACGCTGCTGCCCGCCGTCGACGTCGCCGACGGCCAGGCCGTCCGCCTCGTCCAGGGCGAGGCCGGGACCGAGACCGGTTACGGCGACCCGCTGGAGGCCGCGCTCGCCTGGCAGCGCGACGGGGCCGAGTGGATCCATCTCGTCGACCTCGACGCCGCCTTCGGCCGCGGCTCCAACGCCGACCTGCTCGCGGGGGTCGTCGGCCGGCTGGACGTCAAGGTGGAGCTGTCGGGCGGGATCCGCGACGATGCGTCGCTCGAGCGCGCGCTGGCCACCGGCTGCGCCCGGGTCAACCTCGGCACCGCGGCGATCGAGAACCCCGACTGGTGCGCCGCGGCCATCGCGAAGCACGGCGACAAGATCGCCGTCGGGCTCGACGTCAAGATCAAGGACGGGCAGCACCGGCTCGCGGCGCGCGGCTGGACCACCGACGGCGGCGACCTCTGGGAGGCCCTCGCCCGTCTCGACGGCGACGGGTGCGCCCGCTACGTGGTCACCGACGTCGGCAAGGACGGCACGTTGAAGGGCCCCAACGTCGACCTGCTGCGCGACGTCGCCGCCGCCACCCCGGCGCCGGTGATCGCCTCGGGCGGCATCGCCGAGGTGTCCGACCTCGTCACCCTCGCGCAGGCCAAGGCCGACGGCGCGAACATCGAGGGCTCGATCGTCGGCAAGGCGCTCTACGCGGGCCGGTTCACCCTGCCCGAGGCGCTGGCCGCCGTCGCCGCCGTGCGCGCGCAGGGTCGGGCGGCGGGCTGATGGGCGTCGCCGTCCGGGTCATCCCCTGCCTCGACGTCGACGCCGGCCGGGTCGTCAAGGGCGTCAACTTCGCCGACCTGCGCGACGCGGGCGACCCCGTCGAGATGGCCGCCGTCTACGACGCCGAGGGTGCCGACGAGCTGACGTTCCTCGACGTCACGGCGTCGTCGGGGGAGCGCGCCACGATGCTCGACGTGGTGCGCCGCACCGCCGAACAGGTCTTCATCCCGCTCACCGTGGGCGGCGGGGTCCGCACCCCCGAGGACATCGACACGCTGCTGCGCGCCGGTGCGGACAAGGTCAGCATCAACACCGCCGCCATCGCCCGGCCGGAGCTGCTGGGCGAGTGTGCGCGCCGGTTCGGGTCGCAGTGCATCGTGCTGTCGGTCGACGCCCGGCGCGTCCAGGACGGGCCGCCGACCGCCTCGGGCTACGAGGTGACGACGCACGGGGGGCGGCGCGGCACCGGGATCGACGCCGTCGAGTGGGCGGCGCGGGGCCAGGAACTGGGCGTCGGGGAGATCCTGCTCAACTCCATGGACGCCGACGGCACCCGCGCCGGGTTCGACATCGAGATGATCGAGCAGGTCCGCAAGGTCGTCGACGTCCCGGTGATCGCCAGCGGCGGCGCGGGCAAGGTCGACGACTTCCTGCCCGCCGTGCGCGCGGGTGCCGACGCGGTGCTCGCGGCGAGCGTCTTCCACTTCGGGACGCTGCGCATCTCCGAGGTGAAGAACGGCCTGCGGGCCGGGGCGGTGGAAGTGCGATGACCCGCGTTCTCGACTCCGAGCTCGACCCCGCCATCGCCGGGCGGCTCAAGCGCAACGCCGACGGCCTCGTGTGTGCCGTCGTGCAGGCGCACGGCACCGGCGAGGTGCTGATGGTCGCGTGGATGGACGACGAGGCCCTGCACCGCACCCTGACCACGGGCCGCGGCACCTACTGGTCGCGTTCGCGCGAGGAGTACTGGGTCAAGGGCGACACGTCCGGACACGTCCAGCACGTCCGCGAGGTGCGGCTCGACTGCGACGGCGACGCGGTGCTCGTCGTCGTCGACCAGGCGGGCCCGGCCTGTCACACCGGCACCCGGACGTGCTTCGACGCCGATCTCCTGAGCTGAGAACCGGCCTGCTCAGCGCGCGGTGGCGGCGGGCGCGGGCGAGGGCGGCCCGGATGCCATCGCCCACCGGATTCCCGACGTCACCGCCCGGCCGCCGAGCCTGACGACGGTGCGGTCGAGCCGGGGCCGGTGGGGCAGCGCCAACGGAGAACGGGCCCACGGTGGCAGCAGTCCGACGGCGGCGGCGCCGAGCAACGCGTACGGGACCCGGGCGGGGCCGGGCAGCGGGGGCTCGCGGAGCAGGAAGTGCGCGGTGTCGCGGGCCGCGGGCGAGCCGTCGAGCTCGGGCCGGAACGCCTCGATCCGCGCGGCCAGCTCGGCCTCGGTCTCCGGTGGGTCGACGACCCCGAGCGCGCGGGCGACGACGGCGGCGTCGGCGACGTAGGCGTCGCGCCCCGTCGCGTCGAGCCGGGCCGAGCCGTAGGCCTGGTAGGCACGCAGGAAGCTGTCGATCTCGGCGATGTGCACCCATTCCAGCAGGTGCGGGTCCGACGCGGCGTACGGGCGCCCGTCGGGCGCGGTGCCGCGGACGCGCTCGTGCACCGACCGGATGCGGGCGATCGTCTCCTCGGCCAGCTCGGCGGGGCCGAACGTCGTGGAGGCGATGAAGTAGCTGGTCCGCGCCAACCGGCCCCATGGGTCACCACGGAACCCGGAGTGCCCGGCGACGCCCGCCATCGCCAAGGGGTGCAACGACTGCAGCAGCAGCGCTCGCAGCCCGCCGACGAACATCGCCGCGTCGCCGTGGACGGCGCGGATGGGCCGGTCCGTGGCGAACCAGCGCGGTCCGGGGGTGGCGTGGATGCGTTCGCGGCGCCCCGCGCCCTCGGCCCCGGCGACCTTCTCGAACAGCCCGGCCGCGATCCGTGCCCGCAGGCCTGCGACTCCCATGCCTCCATGATGCGCACGGCACCGTGCCCGGCGCGCGGCGGTCGTGAGTGGCGATGGTCGCCATGGCGACCATCGCCACGCACGGCCGCTCATGGCGTTCACGGGCTACTCACAGCGCGAGCAGTGCCGCGATCGCGCCGGACAGGCCCGCGAGCAGCCCGGTCACCGCGGCGAGGCCCGCCGCCGGGACCCCGCCGGTGGCCAGGGCGGTGGCGCCCATCGTCGTGACCGTCGACCACAGACCCCACGAGAACATCGCAGCGCACCCCGTCCATGCCGCGGTGACGGCGAGCCTGCGCGGCCCGCGGCGGCGGACCAGCGCGACCAGCCCCCATGCCCCGGCCACGGCGAGCAGCGCGTTCACGCTCTCGGTCATGGTCGTGACGCCACCGCCGATCACCAGCCCCGTCGCGACGTGCAGCACGGCGCTGACCAGGGCGGTCACCGCGGCGCCGCCGGCGACGACGCGCAGCACCGGCTCGACGGCCGCCGCCCGCCGGACGGGATGGCGCAGCTGCGCCCCCCAGCGCTGACGGGCGTACCCGGCGAGCGCGGCGACGAGGAACACGCCCTGCCAGGCGAACCCGCCGTAGACCAGCGGCTGCACCCACGGCGCGAGCAGGCCCGGCTCGGGCGGTGTCCCCAGCGACAGCAGCGTCGCGGGCAGGATCGACACGGCCATCGGGACGAGGAACCCGGTGCCGACCCACGTCGGCAGCAGCAGCGCCACGGCGGGCGCCCGCAGCCCGCGCCGGGTGGTCAGGGCGAGCGCGAGGGCGACGACGCACGCGTCCAGCGCCACCGTCACGACGTTGAGCACCGTCAGGGACGCGTCGTGCAGCAGCGTCGGATCGTGCACGCCCGCGCTGCCGCCCGTCAGCCAGATCGCCTTGAGCACGAGGTAGGGCACGGTCCCCGCGATTGCGGCGAGGCCGAGCAGCCGGTGGCCCGGGCGCGGCCAGGAGCGGGCACGGCCGTCGGCCGGATGGCTGCGGATCCGTGCGGGGGAGGTCGTGGTCGTCATGGGTTCCACCGTCGCCGCCACGCCGTCCGGGCGACTCCCGCCGCGGGTGGAACCGGCTCCCTCGCGCGGGGGAGCGGGTACGGCGCGGGCTCTGCGACGATCGGGACGTGGGATGGCTGCGCCTGCTGTTCGCCCCGCTCACCGACGGGGCGACGTGGCGACGCGCGCTGCACCTGCTGCTCGGCGCCGTGGTCGCGCTGCCGTACGGGGCGCTGGGCTGGCTCTTCGCCCTCGCGATCGGCTCCGGGGGACTCGACGTCGTCTCCGGGACGGTGCTGCTGGCACTCGCCGTGGCGGCGGGCGTCGCGGTGGCGTTCGCACCGGGGGTCCGCGCGTTGGAGGTCACCGCGGCGCGCGCGCTGCTCGACGCCGCCGTCCCCGGCACCGGCGGTCGCGACGCGACGCCGACCACCTGGTCCGCCCGCCGCCGCGCGGCCGGCTGGCTCGCCCTGAACGTCGTCGCCGGCGCGGTGACGGTGCTGGTGACGCTCGTCGTCGTGCCGACGGCGATCGCGCTGGTCACGGCCCCCTGGCGCGACATCGCGCCCCTGCCGGCGGGCGCGGCCGCGGCGTGGTGCCCGGTCGCCGGGGTGGCGCTGGTGGCCCTGCTCGCGCACGCGGTGTCGGCGACCGGTGCCGTGCTGGGCCGGCTCGCGCCCGGGGTGCTGGGGCCGGACCGCCGGGAGCGGCTGCGCGCCGAGCTCGCGGCCGCGCAGCGCGTCGCCGACGACCTCGCCGTCCGCAACCGGCTCGCGCGCGAGCTGCACGACTCCGTCGGGCACGCCCTCACCGTCACGACGCTGCAGGCCGAGGCCGCCGCACGCGTCCTCGACGGCGACCCCGAGTTCGCCCGCCGCGCGCTCGGCGCGATCGCCGACGCCGGCCGCGGCGCATTGGCCGACCTCGACCACGTGCTGGGCATCCTGCGCGACGGGCCGGGCGAGAGCCCGCCGACGGCGCCCACCGCCGACCTGGCCGATCTCCCCGGTCTGCTCGACGGCGCCCGGACGGCAGGCGTCGACGTCCGCCTCGACGTCCGCGGCGATCTCGGCGCCGTCCCGGCCGCGGTGTCGCGGGAGGCCTACCGGATCGTGCAGGAGTCGCTCACCAACGCGCTACGCCACGCCGGGCCGGTCCCGGTCGCGGTCCGCCTCGACGCGGGCGCCGGGCTGCTGGCCGTCGACGTCGAGAACCCGTTGGGGCACAAGGGGTCGACCGTCGAGCGCACGAGCGGTGGGCGCGGCGTCGCCGGGATGGCGGAGCGGGTGCGGGTGCTGCGCGGCGAGCTCGCCGCCGGACGCGAGGGCGACGCCTGGCGCGTCGCGGCCCGCCTGCCGTGGTCGGGTGCGTCAGGATCGGGTCCGTGACCGCGACCGGCGGTACGACCATCGGCGTCCTGCTCGTCGACGACGAGGAGCTCGTCCGGACCGGCCTGCGCGCGATCCTCGACTCCGAGCCCGGGATCCGCGTGCTGGGTGAGGCCGCCGACGGCGCCGAGGTGCCGGGCCTCGTCGCCCGGCTGCGGCCCGCCGTCGTGCTGATGGACGTCCGGATGCCCACCGTCGACGGGATCACCGCGACCCGCGCGCTGCTCGCCCGCCCCGACCCGCCGCGCGTGCTCGTGCTGACGACGTTCGGCAACGACGGCCACGTCTACGAGGCGCTGCGCGCCGGGGCGACGGGCTTCCTGCTCAAGCGGGCCCGGCCGGCCGACATCGTCTCGGCGGTGCGCACCGTCGCGTCGGGGGAGTCGCTGCTGTTCCCTGCCGCCGTCCGGGAGCTGGTCGCCGCCGTCGGACCGGACACCGGCGACCGGCTCGCGGGCCGCGGACTCACCGACCGCGAGTCGGAGGTGTTGCGCGGCATGGCCCGCGGCTTGTCCAACGCCGAGATCGCCGCCGAGCTGGTCCTCGGCGTCGAGACGGTGAAGACCCACGTCGGCAACGTGCTCGCCAAGCTCGGTGTGCGCGACCGGACCCAGGCGGTCGTGGCGGCGTTCGAGTCGGGCTTCGTCGACCCCCGGCGCCCCCTGCCGTGAGCGGCCGGCCCTCGTGGTCGGCCGGGCGGTCAGTCGAGCGGGCCGGTGAGGTAGCGCTGCAGGGTCGGAGCGGTCGCGGAGACGACCTCGTCGTGACCCGCCGACGCGATCGGCTCCAGCCGGAGCACGTAGCGGATCATGCCCAGCCCGATGATCTGCGAGCCGCACAACGCCGCCCGCAGCTCGTGGCGGTCCGGCGCGACCGGCCGCACGAGGCGCTGGGCGAGCGCGGTCCCGACGAACTCGCGCATCATCCCGGCCGCGGTCTCGTGCGAGGCGACGCTGCGGATCAGCGTCCCCAGCGGGGCCCCGCCGGTCGCGTCCCACACCCCCAGGAAGGTCCGGATGATCCGCGCCCCGAGCTCCTCGGGCGGCCCCGGCAGCACGCGGTCGAGGATCGTCGCGATGTCGATCGGGAAGTCGAGTGCCGCGACGAACAGCTGCTCCTTGCCGCCGAACCAGTGGTTGACCATCGCCGCGTCGACGCCCGCGCGCTCGGCGATGCGGCGCACCGTCGCACCGTCGAACCCGCGCTCGCCGAACTCGGCGCGTGCGGCGTCGAGCAGGGCGCCGCGGGTGTCCGCGCCCGCGCGTCGACGCCCGCGCCTGCGGGGGCTCTCGGAGGCGATCGGCTCGGCCACATCGCCATCTTCCCCGCCCGCTCCTCCCGCGGCCCACCCGGCGCGCTCCGACATCGGACCCGGCCTGAGACAATGGCCGGATGCCGACCGCCACCGACGCCCCGCCCCTCGGCTCGGTCACACCCACCCGCGAGGAGTTCCGCGCGCTCGCCGCGGGGCACCGGGTCATCCCGGTCGCCCGCAGGCTGCTCGCCGACGACGAGACCCCCGTCGGGGTCTACCGCAAGCTCGCGGGCTCGCGACCGGGCACGTTCCTGCTCGAGTCGGCGGAGAACGGGCGCTCCTGGTCGCGGTTCTCGTTCGTCGGGGCGCGCAGTGCGGCGGCGCTCACCGTCGTCGACGGCAGGCTGCACTGGACCGGCGACGTGCCCGCCGGGATGCCCACCGAGGGCGATCCGCTGGCCGCGCTGCGCACCGTCGTCGAGGAGCTGCACAGCGAGGCCCTGCCCGGGCTGCCGCCGCTGACCGGCGGGATGGTCGGGTACCTGGGCTACGACGTCGTGCGCCGCCTCGAACGCATCGGCGACGACCCGACCACCGTCGACGACCTGCGGCTGCCCGAGATGGTCATGCTGCTGGCCACCGACCTCGCGGCGGTCGACCACCACGAGGGCACGGTCACGCTGATCGCCAACGCGATCAACTGGGACGGCTCCGACGAGCGCGTCGACGCCGCCTACGAGGACGCCGTCGCCCGGCTGGACCGGATGACCGCCGAGCTCGCCGTGCCGGCGCCGTCGACGGTCGGGGCCTACCGGCCCGCCGAGCCGGTGTTCCTGCGCCGTCGCTCCCAGGAGGAGCACTGCGCGGCCGTCGAGGTCGCCAAGGAACAGATCCGGGCGGGCGAGGCGTTCCAGATCGTCGTCTCCCAGCGGTTCGAGATGGACTGCACGTCCGATCCGCTCGACGTGTACCGCGTGCTGCGGGCGACCAACCCCAGCCCGTACATGTACCTGCTGCACCTCGACGACGCCTCCGGCGGCTCGCCGTTCGCGATCGTCGGCTCCAGCCCCGAGGCGCTGGTGACGGTCCGCGACGGCCGCGCCACCACCCACCCGATCGCCGGCACCCGCTGGCGCGGCGCGACCGAGGAGGAGGACGCGCTGCTGGAGAAGGACCTGCGCGCCGACGAGAAGGAGCGTGCCGAGCACGTCATGCTCGTCGACCTCGGCCGCAACGACCTCGGCCGCGTCTGCGAGCCCGGCACGGTGAAGGTGCACAACTTCTTCTCCGTCGAGCGCTACAGCCACGTCATGCACCTGGTGTCGACGGTGACCGGCACCCTGCGCGCCGACCGCAACGCCTTCGACGCGGTCACCGCGTGCTTCCCCGCGGGCACGCTCTCCGGCGCGCCGAAGGTGCGCGCGATGCAGATCATCGAGCAGCTCGAGCCGACGCGCCGCGGCCTCTACGGCGGCATCATCGGCTACCTCGACTTCGCGGGCGACGCCGACACCGCCATCGCGATCCGCACCGCCGTCGTGCGCGACGGAAGGGCGTTCGTGCAGGCCGGGGGCGGGATCGTCGCCGACTCCGACCCGGTCGCGGAGGACACCGAGTGCCTGAACAAGGCGCGCGCGGTGCTGTCCGCGGTCGCCACGGCCGCGACCCTGAGCCCACCCGATGCCATCGTCGCGGGTGCCGCGGGTGCGGGGGAGGCCCGGCCGTCGTGACGGTGGCCGCCGCAGCGGTGCGCGCGGGGCGGCGACGCCTCGCGGTTGTCGCGGCCGCGCTGCTGGTGGGCGCGCTCGCGGCGTGGGCGTCGAGCCGGCTGACGTGGTTCTCCGCGACGGTGCCGACCCCGCGCGGCAGCACCGACGTCGCCGTGTCCGGCGCAGAGGTGCTCCCGGTGCCGACCGCGCTGGCCGTCCTCGCCCTCGCCGGCATCGCGGCGGCCGTCGCGGTCTCCGGCCTCGCGCGCCGGGTGCTGGGCGTGCTGCTGGTGCTGGTCGCGCTCGTGACGGTCTGGACCGTGGTGGCGGCATGGACGTCCCCGCCCGACGCCGCCCGGCTCGCCGTCCTCGCCGGGACGACCGCCGCGCCGGGCGCGTCCGGGGCTGTGACGGCGACCGCGGCGCCGGTGTTCGCCCTGGTGGGGGCGGTGCTCGTCGTCGTCGCGGGGCTGCTGCTGACGCTGCGCGAGCAGGGGATGCCGCGGATGGGCGCGCGCTACGCGACCGCGGACCCGTCCGGCGCGAAGCGTTCCGCCGATCCCGACCGGACCGCGTGGGAGGAGCTCGACGCGGGCCGGGACCCGACCCTCGACCGCGTCGACCGCGTCGACCGCGTCGACCGCGCCCCGGAGCCCCGTGACGGGCCTGGTCGCGGGGGCGGTGAGCGCGCTGACTAGCATGGTTCCGACGCCTGGAAGGCCCGAACCCGAAAGGGGAGACAGCCCCATGGGCGAGCGCACGAAGCAGACCTCCGGACCCACCGTCCTCGAATCGATCGTCGCCGGTGTCCGCGAGGATCTCGCCGTCCGTGAGGCCGCCGTCGACTTCGCCGAGATCAAGCGACGTGCCGCCGAGGCACCGCCGGCGCGCGACGTGATGGCCGCCCTGAACGCCCCCGGCGTCGGGGTGATCGCCGAGGTCAAGCGCCGCAGCCCGTCGAAGGGCGACCTCGCCTCGATCGGTGATCCGGCGGACCTCGCGCGGCGCTACGAGATCGGTGGTGCGCGGGTGATCAGCGTGCTCACCGAGCAGCGCCGCTTCGGCGGCTCGCTGGCCGACCTCGACGCGGTCCGCGCGGCCGTCGACATCCCGATCCTGCGCAAGGACTTCGTCGTCAGCCCCTACCAGGTGCACGAGGCGCGGGCGCACGGCGCGGACCTGGTCCTGCTGATCGTCGCGGCGCTGGAGCAGAACGTCCTGGCGTCGCTGCTCGACCGGGTCGAGTCCCTCGGGATGACGGCGCTGGTCGAGGTGCACACCGAGGAGGAGGCCGACCGGGCGCTCGAGGCCGGCGCGACGCTGATCGGCGTCAACGCCCGCAACCTGCACACGCTCGAGGTCGACCGCGGGATCTTCGGGCGGATCGCGCCGGGCCTGCCCAACAACGTGCTGCGCGTCGCCGAGTCGGGCGTGCGCGGGCCGGGCGACCTGCTCACCTACGCCGGGTGGGGCGCCGATGCGGTGCTCGTCGGCGAGGGTCTGGTGACCAGCGGCGACCCCGAGGGCGCCGTACGTGGTCTGGTGGCGGCGGGCTTCCACCCGTCGTGTTCACGGATGGTGCGCTGAGCCGGGACACCGGCCGGCGTACGTACTGCAGCGAGTTCGAGGGAGTGCGGTGGCCAGCAGCACGGGCGTGAAGCCCAGCGACGGTGTCGCGAACAGGTCGGGACACGAGCCCGACGAGCGCGGCCACTTCGGCCGCTACGGCGGCAGGTTCGTGCCGGAGGCGCTCGTCGCCGCCCTCGACGAGCTGGCCGCGGCCTACGAGAAGGCCCGCCACGACGACGAGTTCCTCGGCGAGCTCGACCGGCTGCACCGCGACTACACCGGCCGCCCCTCGCCGCTGACCGATGCGCCCAAGCTCGGCGAGCACGCCGGCGGCGCCCGGATCCTGCTCAAGCGCGAGGACCTCAACCACACCGGCTCGCACAAGATCAACAATGTCCTGGGCCAGGCGCTGCTCACCAAGCGGATGGGCAAGAAGCGGGTCATCGCCGAGACCGGCGCCGGCCAGCACGGCGTCGCGACGGCCACCGCGTGCGCGCTGCTCGACCTCGAGTGCGTCGTCTACATGGGCGAGGTCGACACCGCCCGGCAGGCGCTCAACGTCGCCCGGATGCGGCTGCTCGGCGCCACGGTCATCCCGGTGCGCACCGGTTCCCGCACCCTCAAGGACGCCATCAACGAGGCGCTGCGCGACTGGGTCACCAACGTCGACTCCACGCACTACCTGCTGGGCACGGTCGCCGGGCCGCACCCGTTCCCGGTGATGGTCCGCGACTTCCACCGCGTCATCGGCATGGAGGCGCGCGAGCAGGTGCTCGAGCGCACCGGTCGGCTGCCCGACGTCGTCGCCGCGTGCGTCGGCGGCGGATCCAACGCCATCGGCATCTTCCACGCGTTCATCGACGACCCGTCGGTGCGCCTCATCGGTTTCGAGCCGGGCGGCGACGGGATCGAGACCGGCCGCCACGGCGCCACCCTGGCCGAGGGCTCGCCCGGGGCGCTGCACGGTGCGATGTCGTACCTGTTGCAGGACGAGGACGGCCAGACCTCGGAGTCCTACTCCATCTCCGCCGGGCTCGACTACCCCGGCGTCGGTCCCGAGCACGCGCTGCTCAAGGACATCGGCCGTGCCGAGTACCAGCCGGTCACCGACGCCGAGGCGATGGAGGCGTTCGCGCTGCTGTCGCGCACCGAGGGGATCATCCCGGCGATCGAGTCGGCGCACGCCGTCGCCGGGGCGGTCCGGCTCGGCCGCGAGCTCGGCCCCGACGCCACGATCCTGGTCAATGTCTCCGGGCGCGGGGACAAGGACGTCGACACCGCCGCGAAGTGGTTCGGCATGATCGCCGAGGGCGAGAGCGCCGAGGACGCCGACGGCACCGCGATCGCCGACGGAGGACGGGCATGACGGTCTCGGACGTGTTCACCCGCTGCGCCGCCGAGGGTCGCGGCGCGCTCGTCGGCTACCTGCCGGCCGGGTTCCCGACCGTCGACGGCTCGGTCGACCTGATCAGCGCGATGGTCGACGGTGGGTGCGACCTCGTCGAGGTCGGCATCCCGTACTCCGACCCCGTGATGGACGGCCCGACGATCCAGGCCGCCGCCGAGACCGCGCTGCGCGCCGGGGTCCGGTTGCGCGACGTCTTCACCGTCGTCGAGCGCGTCGCCGCCGCCGGGGGCTCGGCCGTCGTCATGACGTACTACAACCCGGTGCTGCGGTACGGCGTCGACGCGTTCGCGCGCGACCTCGCCGCCGCGGGCGGGCTCGGCGTGATCACGCCCGACCTCATCCCCGACGAGGCCGACGAGTGGCTCGCGGCGTCGACCGCCCACGGGCTCGACCGGATCTTCCTGGTCGCGCCGTCCTCGACCGAGGAGCGCATCGCCTCGACCGTCGCCGCCTGCACCGGCTTCGTCTACGCGACGTCGATCATGGGGGTGACCGGTGCCCGCGACAGCGTGGCCGACGTGGCGCCCGAGATCGTCGCGCGCACCCGGCCGCACACGCGGCTGCCGATCGGCGTGGGTCTGGGGGTGCGGTCGGGCGAGCAGGCCGCGCAGGTGGCGTCGTTCGCCGACGCGGTGATCGTCGGCTCGGCGTTCGTCTCCGCCGCCACCGACCGCGGCACCGACGGCGTGCGTGACCTCGCCGCCGAGCTGGCCGACGGCGTCCGCCGCGCCGGGGTTCCCGCCCCGGCCTGACCACACCCGCCCGCATGCCGCGGCGGGCGGTGGGGTTGCGCTCGGGGGGCCGGCCGCAACCTGGCTGTTGTCTCCTGGCGGCTGGGCGACGGTGAGGTTGCGCTCGGGGCGTCGCAGGTGCGCGGGCGGCGACAGGGGTGCGCGCGAGCAGGCCGGACCGGCGCGGTCCGTGCCGTCGCGCCCACGGGCCGTCGTTGCAGGCCCCGCGGCCGGGCCCGGATCGGGACGAACGGGTGCGAGGCGGGCGGGGGCGGGTCGGCGCGACGTCGCGCCACGCGTGAGCGATACCGTGGCGGCGTGAGCCTCGCGCTGTCGGCCGTGCTGCCGGCGTTCATCCCCAGTCCCGACCGCGGGGTCTGGCACCTCGGACCGCTCCCGATCCGGGCCTACGCGCTGTGCATCATCGCGGGCATCATCATCGCGGTCTGGTGGGGCGAGCGGCGGTTCGTCGCACGCGGGGGCAAGCCGGGCACCGTCGTCGACGTCGCCGTGTTCGCGGTCCCGTTCGGGCTGGTCGGCGGCCGGCTGTACCACGTCGCGACCGACTGGGAGACCTACTTCGGCCCCGGCGGCACGCCGATCGACGCGCTGAAGATCTGGCAGGGCGGCCTGGGTATCTGGGGGGCGATCGCCCTCGGCGGGGTGGGCGCCTGGATCGGCTGTCGCCGCCGCGGGATCCCGCTGCCGTTCTTCGCCGACGCGGTCGCGCCGGGCATCGTCGTCGCGCAGGCGGTCGGCCGGCTGGGCAACTACTTCAACCAGGAGCTCTACGGCGGCCCGACCGACGCGCCGTGGGGTCTGGAGATCTACAACCGGGTCGACCCGTCGACCGGGCTGCCCGACCCGCTCGGCGGTATCGCGCTCGACAAGACACCGATCGCGATCGTGCAGCCCACGTTCCTCTACGAGCTCATCTGGAACGTGCTCGTGGCCGTCGTCATCGTGTGGGCCGACCGCCGGTTCCGGCTCGGCCACGGCCGCGTGTTCGGCCTCTACGTCGCGGGCTACACGTTGGGCCGCTTCTTCATCGAGCTGCTCCGCACCGATCCGGCGACGCGGGTGTTCGGCGGCATCCGGATCAACGTCGTCGTGGCGGCGGTGGTGTTCGTCTGCGCGGTCGTCTACGTCATCGTGGCCCGCCGTCGCGGGCCGCGCGAGGTGCTGACCGGTCCCGCTGCCGCCGATCCCGTCGACCCGGCGCCGTCGGACACCGCGGCCGAGCCCGACCGCTCCGACTCCCGCCGCCGAGACGACGTCTCGGGCACGGGTTCGGGCGGCGATGCCACCGGCTCCGACGCCACCGGCGGCGGGGCCGAGGCCGTCTCCAACGGGTCGTCGCGCGAGTCGGGATCATGAGGGCATGACGTTCGAGGGTTTCGGCGAGGGCGCGGTCGAGTTCTACGACGGTCTGCTCGCCGACAACTCGAAGGCCTACTGGACCGACCAGCGCGCCGTCTACGAGAGCGACGTCCGGGAGCCGATGCTCGCGCTCCTCGCCGCGCTCGAGCCGGAGTTCGGCGGTCCCGGGAAAGTGTTCCGGCCCTACCGCGACGTGCGGTTCTCCGCGGACAAGACGCCCTACAAGACCCACTGCGGCGGCTACACCCCGCCGTACTACGTGCAGCTCTCCGCCGACGGGCTGATGGTCGCGGCCGGGTACTACCGGATGGAGTCGGCCCTGGGGGCGAAGAAGACCGACACCGGAACCTGCAGCACGCGGGCGACGGCCTCGAGGTCGTCGACGTCGAACGCCTGACGACCGTCGAGCCGCTTCTGCACGAAGGTCTGTGAGCGGCCGAGTGCGCGGGCGAGGCCTGCGCCGGACATCTTCCGGCGCGCGAGCCAGACGCGGACCTCCTCGGCGACCTGCTCGCGCAGGGCTGTGCTTCCGCTCGGCGTGTCGTCGTGGGCGAGTTCGGCCATGGTCGTGCGCTCCGTTCGAGTGCGGAACTTGCGTCTGACCGGACGATATGCCGCTCCGATCTACATCGTCAAGTTCTGTGTGAGTGAGATTGCCTCGCGTGGCGACTTGCGCATCTAGTTCTGAGTGAACTAGAACATGACGCCATGACCTCACGCCCCATCCCGCCGGACGTCGCCGCGCTCGCGGACCACGTCCAGCAGCGGCTCCGGGCGGCCGGCCTGACTCAGATGCAGATCGCCGACGTCCTCGGGATCCCCCAGCCCGTCATCAGCCGTCGGTTCCTCGGCAAGACCCCGTGGCGCGCCCACGAGCTGCAGACGATCAGCGACCGCTTCGGCATCCCGTTGTCAGAGCTGTACCCCGCATCGGCGGCCGCCTCATGATCGGCCGCCCGCCCCAGCTGCTCACCCCGACCGTCGAGAACACCGTCGCCGCCCGCGTCGCCCGCCGGCGCGCGTTCCGCCGGATGTTCCTCCTCGCCGACGAGGCCCGCGGCTACGTCCCCGAGCCCTACAGGAACCGCCTCACCGAGGCCCAACGCGAGCCCGAGCCCGAGCTCGGCGACGACCTCACCGACTCCCTGCTCGCCGTCATCGACCGGGCCGCGAACGAGGAACGGGCCGGGGATGTGCTCCCCGACCCGTCGTGACTCCCGCGTACTCCCGATACACCACACGATCACGAGGACCACACGCTCATGACCACTTCGAGTGTCGCACATCCGATGCCGATCCCGACGCCTCCGCGCGGGTTCCGCGCCGTTGAGCGGGCCGATCAGCGGCCGGGCCGTCACCGGCTGATCCGGCCGCCATGGTGGCGGCGCGCGCTGCGCGCGCTGTTCGGCGGCGAGACGCAGGAGGCCCGCTGATGGGACGGCTCATCCCCGATCTGCTCCGCGCGGTCGCTGACGGCTGGGAACAGGCCGCCGGCCGCGACCCGGTCGACGAGCACGCCGCCGAGGCCGTCGAGCTGCTCGACCTCGACCAGACCGCCGCGAACGTCCGCGTCGGCCCGGTCCACGTGTACCGCCTGTGGCCTGACGGCGTCAGCGACGAGGAGAAGGTCGCGATCCTGGAGCGGGAGCTGCTCCGGGTGGCGCTGGAGCGGGACCGCCTGGCCGAAGAAGCGTTCGGGCCCGTCCCTCCGGGCGCCGAGGACGAGACGGACCCAGACGGCGAGTGCATCGCCCACCGGACCGATCCGGACGATCCGGACGAGGTAGTCGTCACGGCTGACGTCGACGAGGACCTCGTGATCCAGCTCGGGCTGGACCTCCAGGAGTCCCGCCGGGAGATCGAGGCTCTGCAGGCGCAGCTCGCCGAGCGGGATGGGCGGTTTCCGCCCATCGCCGGAGCGCCCACCGATGCAGCGCTCCGCGAGCAACTCCGCGTGTCGGTCGCGCTCGGCTATCCCGTTCGGTGGCCGGTGAGTTACGTCGCCGCGATCCTCGACTTCATCGAGCGTCTGCTCGTGGTCGTCGACGCCTCCCGGACGTACGCCGATCTCTACGCCGGCGACCGCGCCAAGTATTGCGTCGAACCGTCCGCGCGGGCCCTCGTCGACGCCGTCCGCACCCTCGACGGCCAACCGCTGCTCCCCGCGACGGTCACCGCAGGGGGAACCGGATGACCCGGGCTGCCGTCCTCGCCACCATCACCGGGCACCCCAGCCGGCCCCAACGCCTCGACTGCGATCGATGCGGCTCGATCGGTTGGCTTCACCTCGTGGACGACGAGATGCTCTGTGACACCTGCGACGGGCCGTCTCGGCGGAGCTCGCCGCGGGCGCTGCCCGCCCCGACCGTCGTCGCCGTGATGGCCTGCGGGTCCTGCGGCACCGTCGTCGACCTCCACCAGCTCCGGTGGCGTAACCGCCGCTCTCTCCTCGTCGGCTGCCAGTTCTGCACCCCCGAGGAGGACCGGTGACCGTGACCGCCGACTACCCGGGCCTCTACGTCCCCGACGACCCGTTCACCACCTACAAACTCCTCGGCTCCCGGTACTGGCTCACCCGCGACGACGGCGTCCACACCCTCCGAATGGTCGCCGTCGACGACATGACCCCCAGCCACCGCGCGCACCTCCTCGACTGGCTCCGCCGCAACGCCGCACGGATGGTCGACCACGTCGCCCGCAGCCTCGACCAGTCCTACTGGCGGAACGAGATCACCTGGGAAGACCGCGCCGCCCGCCTCGCGGACCTCACCGCCCAACCGGCCGCGGTGTGGATCGAGGACACCGCGCTCGTCCGCCGTCTCGTCGCGCTCGTCCCGCGCGAACCCGAGCTGCCGCGCCGGGGGCTGCTCGACCGCATCCGGAGGACCCGATGACCCTCACCTACCCCGGCGACGTCGTCGCCGTCGCCGTCGGCCGCGTCATGGGCCCCGACCTCGCCGGCGGGTTCGTCGTCGCGACCGGCGCCGAGTACGACCCGGCCACCGACAAGACCCGCGTCGAGTTCCGGCCGCTGCTGCCCGCCGAGCGCGAGCACGTCGTCGCCGACGAGCACGATGTGCCGTGGCTCGGGCAGATCGGAGTCGCGTGGTGAAGTGGACGAAGGCCGGCGAGGCCGAGATCGACCGCTACGAGGCCGAGCAGCGCGACCGCGAACTCGACGACGACGCGATCGACCGGATCCAGGACGCCTACGAGCGGTCCCTCGGCTGGGACGTCGACTGATGGCCGAGATCACCCGCGCTGGGATCTACGACATACCCGCCGCCGAGTACCACCGCGACCCCATCCCCGGCGGCAGCCTCTCTGCCAGCGGCGTCAAGAAGCTCATGCCCCCGTCCTGCCCAGCTCTCTTCAAGGCGTGGCGCGACGGCGGCAGCGAACACAAGGAGGCGTTCGACTTCGGGCGAGCCGCCCACACCCGCGTCCTCGGCGTCGGCGACCCCGTCGTCGTCATCGAAGCCGACGACTGGCGCTCCGCCCGGGCCCGCGCCCAACGCGACGAGGCATACGAGGCTGGCCACACCCCGATCCTCGCGAAGGACGACGCCGTCATCGAAGCAATGGCCGCGAAGCTTCGCGAACACCCCATCGCGTCCGCGCTCCTCGACCCCGACAGCGGCAAGCCCGAGCAGGCCATCGTGTGGCGCGATCCCGAGACCGGGGTGTGGTGCCGGGCCCTCGTCGACTTCCTCCGCCGTCCCGTCCCAGGTAGCCGCTACCTGTGCCCCGACTACAAGACGGCCACCAAGGTCGACCCCGAGTCCATCCAGAAGGCGTTGTGGGAGTACGGCTACTACGGCGCGGCCGCGTGGTACTCCGAGGCCGTCCAAGCCGTCGGCCTCACGGCGGAACCCCCGGCGTTCCTTCTCATCTTCCAGATGAAGACCGCGCCCTACCTCGTCGTCGTCGCTCAGGTCGATCCCGACAGCGTCGGCTGGGGCCACGCCCGCAACCGCTACGCCCGCGATCTGTACCGGCGCTGCGTCGAGACCGACACCTGGCCCGGCTACGCCGACGACCAGGTGATCCCCGTGCAGCTCCCCGCCTACGCCACCTACCAGCTCGAAGGCGCCCTCCGGCGCGGCGAGCTCGACCCCGAAGGAGCACGCGCGTGAGCGCCGACATCGCCCTTCCCCGCCCGAACACCGCGTCCCAGCGTGTCGGGCAAGGCACCGAGATCGAGAAGTCCCGGGCCGCCGCCGAGGTGTACTACCGGCTCGCTGCCGCGAAGGAGATGCCCCGCGACGAAGCGCGTGCCTACGAGCAGATGCGGAAGGCTTGTGCCAACCCCGCCCTCGCAGAGAAGGCGTTCTACAGCGTCCCCAAGGGCAGCGGCGGGGACAAGGCCACCGGCCCGTCCGTGCACCTCGCCCGCGAACTCGCCCGCATCTGGCAGAACATGGACTACGGCGTCGTCGAGCTGCGCCGCGACGACGAGTTCGGCCAGTCCGAGATGCAGGCCTTCGCGCTCGACCTCGAGACCAACACCCGGCCCTCGTACCTGTTCATCCAGCCCCACCGCCGCGACCTCACCGGCGGCAGGTCGAAGAACCTCACCTCGGTGCAGGACGTGTACGAGTCCAACGCGAACGCCGGCGCCCGCCGCGTGCGGGAGGCCATCTTCAACGTCCTCCCGGCCGCGTTCGTCGCCGAGGCGCAGGCAATCTGCAGGGCCACGGCCGAGCAGGGCGACGGGAAGCCGATCGAGCAGCGGCGCGCCGCGGTCATCAGGGCGTTCAAGGCGTCGTTCGGGATCACCGAGCAGCAGCTCGTCGCCCGCCTGGGCCGCTCGTCGGACCGCTGGGACGCGCAGGACGTCACCGACCTGGAGGTGCTGGGGCGCTCCCTGAAGGCGGGGGAGGTGCAGAAGGACGTCGAGTTCCCCGTCGTCCCGGTCACGGTCGACGAGATCAAGGCGTCGGCCCGCCGGCCGTCGGCGGACCCGGCCGTCCCAGCCGACGACGACGAGGCCGAGATGCTCCGCGAGCAGGAGGAGATGGAGCGGGAGATCGCCGAGCAGGACGCCGCCGACGACGACGCGAGGTCGGAGTCGTGATCGCCCGGCAGATAGTCGTCGTCGACATCGAGACGAACGGCCTGAACTTCGAACGTCACCGAGCCGTCGAGGTCGCCTGGTGGAACCTCACCACCGACGCGCGCGGTCGGTTCATCCCGCCGCACAGCGTCTCCGACGTCCTCGCCGCCGCCGAGCTCCAAGCCCTCCGGATCAACCGCTACATCGACCGGATCGCCGGCCACGGCCAGGACGTCAACGGCCACGAACTCGGCCGGCTTCACGGCCAGTTCCTCGGCTACGACCAGGACGACATCGACGAGGGCGGGTTCCCCGCCGAGATCGCCCACACTCTCGCCGGGTCCAACCCGGCGTTCGACGCGCAGTTCCTCGCGAAGCTGTTCGCCGCCGCTGACGGGCCCGACACCGACCCGGAGCCGTGGCACCACCGCCTCTGGGACCTCTCGGCGTACGCGGCCGGCGTCCTCGGGCTCGACGAGCTGCCTGGCCTCGCGCGGGTGTGCGAGCTGCTCGACGTCGAGGGCCCGGACCACACCGCGGAGGGCGACGTCACCGCGACCGGGCGGTGCTTCCTGCAGCTGCAGCAGATCGTCGCGAAGCGGGCAGAGTCGTGATCGAGGGAGTCACCATCGCCGGCCACACCGGCCGCGTCGTCATCGAACCCATCGGCTCCACCGACGACGCCGCCGCCGTCTGGCTCCGCGCACACGCCGACCGCGACTCGAAATGCGTGTGGTTCACCGCCTCCCAACTCCGGCAGCTCGCCCGCGAGGCCGACGAGGCAGCGGACTACCTCACCGCGAACGCCCCCTACGTGTGCGCTCTCGAAGCCCACCGCGACCCCACCCCCGAACCGGCCGAGCCGCGGACCTGGACCACCCGACTCGCCGAACTCCTGCGCATCCCCACGCCAGGCCGACCCCGAACGGAGACCCCCGCATGACCAGCGAGAAGCGCGAGACCCCACCCGAGACGTTCGTGCGGTTCACCGGCATGAAAGCCGCCGGCGACTTCGACACCCTCCCCGCGCTCGGGGACCGACAGTCCTTCACCGTCCTCGCCGAGTGCGTGAAGGAACCCCACCACGAACTCATGGCCGACGGGCACCGCCGCCCCGTCATCGGCATGCGCGTCCTCGAGGTCGAGCCCGGCGACGTGATCCCCCGCCCGGAGGGCGACCCGGCGCTGCCGTTCGACGAGGACACCGAGGAGATCGGCTGATGGCCCCCGTGATGACCGTCCGCAAGGTTCCCGTCGAGGTCCAGGCCATGGGCCCGCTCTCCCCCGAGAACCGGGACGAGATCGCCGCCTGGTGCCACGGCAAGGCCGACGAGACACACCTGTCCGCCCCCGGCCGAGGCCTCGAACTCGGCGTCGTCATCCACACCCTCGAGGGCGACATGCGCGCCAGCTACGGCGACTTCGTCATCCGAGGTGTGAAGGGCGAGTTCTACCCGTGCAAGCCGGACGTCTTCGGCGAGACGTACGAGGTGATCGGCTGATGACCTACCAGCCCCCGCCACCCGCGCCATCCCGCCGGCGCCGCATCTGGCCCTGGCTCCTCGGCGGCGCCGCAGCCATCGTCCTCGTCGTCGCGATCGTCGCCCCCCACCAGACCGGCACCGCGACGGCCAGCTCGGCCGGCCCCGTCACCACCACCGGCGTCCCGGCCAGCAGCACCCCCGCCGCACCCGAAGGCATCAGCGACGGCACCCACGAAGTCGGCACCGACATCGCCCCCGGGAAGTACAAGACCACCGGCCCCGACCCCTCGTCGATCATCCCGTCCTGCTATTGGGCCCGGCTGAAGAACACCGACGGCAGCTTCGACTCGATCATCACGAACGGCAACACCCGCGGGCCCGCCACGCTCACCGTCAAGGCCAGCGACGCCGCCGTCGAACTGACCGGCGGCTGTGTCTGGACGAAGGCGTCGTGATGGCGCTCCTCGCGGCCGCTGCGATCGTCGTCGCCCTGGCCTGGCTCGTCCCGCTCACGCTCCGGACTGGTCGCCGCCTGCCCCCGCAGCCGACGACCACCGCCCACCCCGCCCCACCGGCGCGGTGAGCACCCCGGCCGGGCGCCCACGCCCCCCGCGGCGCCCGGCCGGGCCCCCGACCCCCTCACCCCCGAGAGGAGGAGCCACGACCATGCCCGACTTCCGCGTCGCCGAGACCGCACCCGAGCACCCCAAGCTCCGGGCCGCCGGACTCCCCGCGATCGGGCTCTGGGCCGCCGCTGGCGCCTACGCCATGCGCGAGCTCACCGACGGCTGGGTCCCTGAGTACTGGGTCCAGACCTGGCCGACCGGGAAGCGGCAGGCCACCACCCTCGTCAAGGTCGGTCTCTGGAGCCGCGAGACCCGGCACGGCATGCCCGGCTTCACGTTCCACGACTGGGACGGCTACCAGCGGTCCGCTGAGAGCGTCCACGCCGAGCGCGCCGAGGCCCGAGAGAGGGCCCGGAAACGCCGGGCTGCGTTGAAAAGTTCGGGCGAACGTTCGGCCGGACGTTCCGCCGAAGGTTCGGCGTCAGTTCAGGAGAAGTCACACGACTCCCGGGCCCTTACCCGGGCCCTTCCCCCTGGTGGTTCTTCTGGGAGGGAGGGTTCCGGAACCGAACGCGGGCGAACCGCGAACGGCCCCCGCCCCCGATGCTCCAAACACGCCGAACTGCCTCCTGACCAGCCAGTTCCGGCCTGCGGCGAGTGCAAACGACTTCGTATCGAAGCGGAGCAGCATGCCGCTGACCAGGCGCAACGCGTCGCCGACGAGCGATCGGCCTGGCGTGCCGCCGTCGACGGCTGCAACCGGTGCGACGACCGCGGCCTCGTCGAGCTCGACGACGGCAAACAGGCTCGCTGCCACCACTCCGACCAGAACCTGGAAGCCTCATGACCACCGCCACAACCGAGGACAAGCCGCACGCGCTGTACCGGTTCTTCGACTCCTCCGAGCGCCTGCTCTATGTCGGCATCACGAACGACCCCACGCGTCGGTTCGAACAGCATCGGTCCACGAAGCCGTGGTGGACCGAGGTCGCGACGGTGCGCATCGAACAGCACGCGTCGCGGTCCAAGGCGCTCGCCGCAGAGCGGGCGGCCATCGTCGCCGAGCACCCGATCCACAACATTCAGCACCGGCAGAACCTGCCCGAGACCGCCCCCATGCCGAGAGGGAATCCGATGGCCGGCAAGGACCGGCAGGACCGCCTGTCGATCGCCGTCGACGCGCTCGCCCTGAACATGTCGAGCCTCGTCGGGTCGTTCTTCCACGGTGACGTCGAGCGTCAGTGGCAGGGCTGCATCGTCGCCGAGCCGGCTCCCGGGATGTACCTGGTCGAGCTGTTCTCGTGGTTCAGCGGTGGATCGACCGAGCAGCGCCTCGTGCCCATCGCCGACATGGTGACCTGGACGTTCTACGACTCGTCCGCATGGATGGTCGATGCCTACGAACGGGTCGTGTCCGAGCGCTGGGAGCGCGAGACCCGGGAACGTGAGGCTGCGGCGGAGGCGGAGGCGTCGTGAACCTCGAGGACCAGGTCGACCGTGACCGCGCCCTGACCGTCGGCTGCCGCTACTGCCTCGCCGAGATCGGGGAGCCCTGCGTGCGGAAGGGCACCAGCGACCAGCTGCGGAACTTCGCGGCACATCCGTCGCGGCTGACGGACGCCGGCGTAGTGCACGCGCCGCTCGACTCCCGGGAGCTCCGCCGTGGCTGACGTCGCTGACCTGCGGCGCCGCCGCAGCACTTCTCATTTTGCGACCAGGAATGAGGCGATTCGCCCGGTTCTGGTCCGCAGTGGACACGCCCCGACGGCCGGAGCTGACGACATCCCGCCCTGCCCGGGCTGCGATTCGCCCCTGTGCCCGGACTGCAACCCGGTCCTCGGGTGGCCGTGATGACCGACGACCCCACCACCCGCATCCCCGCCGTCGACGACCACACGTGCCCGATCCGGCGGCCCGACATCCCCGAGCTCCTCGACGACGCGTTCGCCGACCAGGACACCGTCCAGCTCTACCCCGTGCAGCCCGTCGCGTCCGACTTCCTCCGGATCGTCGCCGCGACCACGTCGCTCGGCGTGCTCGTCGCGACCGGCGGTGTGTGGGTCACCGGGTCGTGGTGGTGGCTGCTCGCGGCGTTCCCCGGCGGGATCGTGGCCGCGCTCGGCCTCGCCGCCGCCGTCCGCAGGTGGGCCCGATGACCGACCACGTCCTCGCCCTCGACCTCGGGCTCGCCAAAGCCGGCGCCGCCACCCTCACCGCCGACGGCCGCATCGACACCTGGCTCAAAACCACACCCGCGCTCGGCCCCACCGCCACCCTCCACGCCGTCGCCGACCGCATCGGCGTCATGGCCGGCTGGGCCGTCGGACTCGCCACCACCGGCACCATCCTCGCCGTCGTCGAAGGCCCCGCCCACGCCGCGCAACACGGCCAACCCCACGAACGAGCCGGGGTGTGGTGGGCCGTCGTCCGCCGCCTCCTGCACCACGAGATCCCCGTCGCCGTCCTCGCCCCGAAGACCGTGAAGGGCTACATCGCGGGGAAGGGCAACGCGTCGAAGGACGACGTCCGCCGCGCGGTCGCCGCCGCCTGGCCCGGGCAGGGACTCGGCCGGATCTCCGCGGACGAGGCCGACGCCGTCGCGATGTGCACCTGCGCCGCGGACTGGCTCGGCTGGGACGGGCCCTGGCTCGACGGCCGCCGTGGTGTGGACTGGCTGCGGAAGGCCGCGTGGCCCGACCGGGCGAGCGTGCGCGCATGACCCGGCCGCTCCTCGGGCACGGCACTCGAGCCGCCTACGTGCGAGGCTGCCGCTGCCTTCCCTGCCGAGCAGCGAACGCCGCCTACGCCGCGCACCGCCAACGGATGACCGCCTACGGCCGGCCCGCGACCGACATGGTCGACGCCGAACCGGTCCGCGCGCACGTCCACCGGCTGATGGCCGCGGGCATGGGCCGCCGCACCATCATGGCGAAGTCGCAGACGTCGTCCGGGCAGATGTCGAAGCTCCTCGGGCACGGGAAGCACCCCGGCACCAGGCGGATGCACGCCGACACCGCGCGACGTCTCCTCGACGTGCGCCTCGAGCTCGCGCCGAGCACACCGGTCGACGCGACCGGCACCCTGCGCCGGCTCCGCGCACTCGTCGCGGTCGGCTGGCCGCAGTCCGAGCTCGCGTGGCGGCTCGGCTGGCGCGACGGGAACTTCTCGTCGCTGATCCTCGGGCGACGCCCACATGTCCTGCAACGCACCGCCGACGAGGTCCGCGCGCTGTACGACGAGCTGTGGGACGTGGCCCCGCCGGCCGAGTCGGCCGGTCGAGCGCGGCATCGCGCCGCGGCGGCCGGTTGGACCGGGCCGCTGTCCTGGGACGACGAGACCATCGACGACCCCGCGGCCCGTCCGGATGTCGGCCGGCGCGCCGCGGACGTCCTGGACCTCGACGAGGTCGACCACCTGGCGGAGGCCGGCGCGAGCCTCGAGGAGATCGGCCGCCGGCTGGGCCGCAGGCCCGAGTCGATCGAGCAAGCCCGCCGCCGTGCGGCGCGGAGGACGGCATGACCTGGACCGAGCACGACTGGACCCTCCACGTCCACACCTACGGCCACGCCCCGCAACTGCCCTGCGACCGCTGCACGGCAGTGCGGCACCTGTTCCCGCACCGCCCCGGCGAACTCCTCTGCTCCCAGTGCCGCGCCGGGGCGCGGGACGCCGACCACCACGAGAGGACCACCCGATGACCGCCACCGATCCCGAAGACGTTCCGCTGCGCCGCATCGATCTCTACGTCTGCGACCTGTGCCTGACCGCGACCGAGGGCGAGTGCCACGTCCCTGGCTGCTCGTTCTGGAGTAAGCCCGCGCCGGTCGGCTCGGACCTCGCCCTCCTCCGTGAGTGGCGGCAGTGGACGGCCCTGGCGCTCGGAGAGCAGTCGTGACCTCGGATGCGGTCGAGACGGCCGCGCAGCTCATCCACCAACTGCACCGGGCCGGGACCGCCAACGTGTGCGACGGGTGCCGGGAGGTGGCCCGGCAGGTGGCCGAGGTGTTCGCGTCGACCGTCGTGTGCGGCGATGTCGCCCAGGGCTTCGGAGGGGTCGTGCTCACGTGCTCACGGCCCCCGCACGGCCCGGGTACGGAGGCTGACCAGCACAGGTCCGACAGCGGTGCGACGTGGTGGCTGTGGAGCGGGAGCGAGACGGAGCTGATGGGCCTGCGTCGGATGGCGCAGCGAGCCGTCGAGCTACGCGACAACAGGTTCTACGCCGACACGCTGGTGACCGATGCTGCCGAGTACATCCTGAACGGAGGGCCCCAGTGACCGCCTCGACCCCGGACGAGGCCGCCGCGAAGTCAGAGGACCTGGCGTACGCGCTCACCCGGGCTGCGAGGCAGGTCAAGATCAGCCCCGATGCGACCGAGATGGAAGCCATCGCCGTGCGACAGAGCATTGAGATGGAGTCCAGACGCCTGATGAACGTCGCCCTGCGCCGCGAGCGCGATGCGGCCGTCTTCGAACGGGATGCAGCGCTCGACATGGTCGTCCAGTACGCGCACCTAGCTGGGGTCAAGCCGCCGGCCGAGGCGATCCGCAACCACATCCAGACTGTCCGTGACCTGCTGCCCAAGTGGGAACGTACCGCCGGGGAGCAGGAGTCGCGTCGACTCGCCAACCTCGGTTTGAGTAGGCAGCTCGCCGACCTCGCCGTTGGGGCACGCACGTTCTCGGGGGGTATCACCGACCTGGCGAAACAGATCAACGACGCGCTCGGACTCATCAACTCTGCGCAGCACCCGCCGAAGAAGGTTGGCCTGCTGTTTGAGATTCCGGACCCGCCCACTGCCCGGATCGAGGGGTTACGGACCAGTCCCGAATTCGATCAGCCTGATCTCTTCTCCGAAGACCGGGAGGCGTCGTGACCGCCCCGACCCCGGACGAGGCCGCCGCGCTCCGTCACCAGTGGAACGCCGACTGCGCCGACCTGCGCATGGACGCCTACTACTACGGGTTCGACGGGACCGGGTCCCGGCCTGTGGACCTCGTCCTCTCTGCGGTGGCCACGGCAGGGAAGGGCTCGCACCACACCGAGGACTGGGGCGAGTACGGGCACGTCGAGCAGATCCAGGAGGCGGCGGATGCAGCCGCCAGGGTCGTCCGTGGGCTCGAAGCGGAGCGCGACTCTCTGCGTGCCGAGGTGGAGCGGCTGCGCGGGATCGAGCAGCGGGCCCGCGACATCTTCAACGGCCCGAACGTTCAGGACGCCCGGACCGCCCGCTACATCCTGGGAGACGACGATGCCTGACCTGACCGACTCGAAAGTGATGATCACTCCGGCCGTGGTGGCGTTGCGGAAGCGCATCCGCCAGCACCTCGCCGACATCGAGTACGCACGCATGGCTGCCGATGACCCGATGCCCCACGACTTGGACGACGCTCTCGACGACGTGGCGCTCGACGAGCTCGCGGCACGGCTGCTGGCGGACCCCGAGGTGGAGCGGCTGGCTGCGGTCGAGGACCGTGCTCGTGGGGTGCTCGACCCGGCCGCTGGGTTCAACAGCGTGGAGCGCGCCATCGCCACGTACATCGTGATCGGAGACGGACGATGAGCCCTGACGCCCAGACCCCGGACGAGGCCGCCGCGCGGCTCCGCAGCCTCATTCGGACCATTCTCCGCCCCGAGGTGGAGAAGCCGCTGAGCCAGCAGGAGGCTGCGCGGCTCGCTTGGCCATGGCGGAGGAGCGACCTCGGCACCTGCGGACAGGGTGGCTGCAACCGCGAGGCGTCGGAAGTGCGCTGGTCTCGCGATCACCGCGCCTATCTCCCGGTCTGTTTCCCGTGCTCGCGCGCCGCGCTGGCTCCCACTACCCCGCAGGAGGGGACCCGTGGATGACCTGGAGAAGACGATCGCGCTGATGGGGACCAGCGAGTCGGTGACGATCGGTCAGCCGACTCTCGGCCTGGTGTATGCCGCGCTGGTCGAGAACGACTCTCTGCGTGCCCGGCTGGCTGCCCAGCAGCCCGTCATCGACGCCGCCGAGACCTGGGAGCGTCAGCGCTACGGCCGCGGTCCGTGGCCGGAGGGGACCGAGCGGTGGCCGCAGGTAGAGAAGCGGCTGCGCGAAGCTGTCCGCGCGCTCCGGGCCGCGTTGTCGGGGTCCGTCGAGGCCCGGCGGGAGGAGATCCGATGACCGAGCAGACCCCGGGCAATCTGCCGCCGCTGGTGGCGATGGACTGCTACGACGCCATCGAGATCGTCGCGGCCCGGGCCGATGCACCTTCCAGGCTGCTCGCGGAGAACGCCCGTCGGGTGGCTGACCTGTGGAACGACCCGCCGGGCTCGATGCTGCCCAGGGAAGAGGCCGCGCGGGCTTTCCCGGAACTGGCCGACGCGCTGTACGAGCTGCTGGGAGGTGGCCCCTGTGGATGATCTGATGCCGAAGCGCGGCGTGAACGACTCGCGGCTCCGCAACTGGGCACGGGGAGTTGCGACGACACCGCCGCCACGCGACGCGGTCGCCGAGCTGCTGGCGGAGAACGACAACCTGTGGGCGCGGTGGCAGGCCGCCCGCACCGTACTTGACGCTGCCGAGAAGTGGGCCGAGTTCAACGGGTCCACTAACGAGCTTCTCGCCGCTCTGGACGCCTACCGGGCGGCGTCGGGGTCCGTCGAGGCGGACACCCCAGCCGAGCCCGAGCAGCACCGCCTCGACGTGTGGGAGCGCGACGACAGCGACTGGACGTGGCGGTGCACGTGCCAGGCCCACGGCGCTTCCTGGCCGTCCGAGCGGGCAGCCCAGGAAGGCGCGGACGAGCACGTGCGGGAGGTGGCGGGCACCCCGGCCGCAGAACCCGCCGACCTGCTGCCGCCGCGCGAACCGGGAGACCTCCGGCCCGCCGTCGAGCGCGCGTTGAAGATGCTGGAGGGCAGCGTGCTCGCCCGCGAGGTGCTGCGCCTGCGCGACGTCGCCGACTCCCTGCGAACGGACCTGCGGCGTGAGCGGGCGGCGGCTGAGCTGGCCCACGCGACCGTGGATCGCCTGACCTCCACCCCGGCCGCCGAACCCGCACCCGACCGCGTGATGACCGCGACGACACGGGCGCTCGTCCGTCGCATCGGCTCCGTCCGAAGCGAGCTGGCCGACGTCCTCGACTCCACCTGCTGGGCATGCCACGACACGGGCATCACGCAGGAGGAGTGGTTCGGCCGCGACGCCGACGGCGCCCCGATGGTCGACGGCCTGCAGCCATGCCCAAACGGCTGCGACATCCCGACGTGGCTGCGACTGGAGTTCACCGAGGGCCCGACGGACTGGATCGCCCGCGCGCTGGCTGGGGCGGGCGCCCCCACCGAGCCAGCCGACGCCCGACCTGGCACCTGCCCGACGTGCGACTCGTCCCAGCCACACCTGCACCCGTCGCCCGACCTCTGCACCAACCCGTGGCACCAGCCCGTCCCGACGACCGTTGCAGGGTGGCGTCGCGAGGTCTCCCGTTGGGCGTACCTGCTTCGCAACCTCGCCGAACTCGCCGACCTGGTTGCTGATGCGGGCCCGTCCGCTGGACGGATCGCTGACGACATGACGCGCGCTCTCGCCGAGCCAGCCGACGACACGCAGGAGACCGGCCATGGCTGAGGTCACGACGGCACGCGACGTGATCGCGATGCTGCGACGGCACTACCTGCCCGAGGGACGCCAGCCGTCGGGCATCTTCGCGCCCGAGATCCAAGCCCCGACGAGCACGCGCCGCGCAGACCTGATCTGGCAGGACGTGACGATCGCCGGCAAGGGCCAGCTGGTCGGACACGAGGTCAAGGTGTCCCGTGCGGACGTCCTCGCGGAGCTGGCAGACCCGATGAAAGCCGACGCCTGGATGCGGTACTGCGACGCATGGTGGCTGGTCCTGTCCGACGCGGCCCTGATCGATGGGGTCGACGTGCCTGAGCTGTGGGGCGTGATGGCGCCCCCGTCTGGTCGACGGACCCGCAGCATGACGATCGTGCGCCCCGCGCCCAGGCTCAAGCCCGCCGATAAGGCGCCAGCGTTCGAGACGATCGCAAAGTGGACGTTCTGGCGTCTCCACCGCCTCGACCTCGCGCAGCAGTCGCAGGCTAGGACCGAGGAGAACCTTCGTCGTCAGATCGATGACCTGCTGGCGCGCGTCCCTCGCTCATCGCCACACCAGGACAAGCTCGACGCAACGGTGCGGCAGATCATCCGCGGACTGGGCGGGATCGAGCGGGACGGGAAAATCGGCCGCTGGACCAACGAGGTCGACGTGGACGACGTCGTGGCCGCGCTTCGTGACCTCGGCACGTTGCACTACCGGGCGCAGCACGTCGAGTACCGGATCCGAGACGCAGTCGACAAGCTCGAATCCCTGATCAAGGGCATCGACGGCAAGGCCGTCACCGAGTTCGCGGACGCCTACCAGGCACTCCGGGATCGCGCATCGGCGCCGGCGGAGGGTGCGGCATGAGCACCGGCGAGCCGACCACCAACGAGGCCGACAGCGACGTCCACCCGTGGGTCAAAGACCTCGACGGCGTGTGGCACCTGCGGCCGAGAGGCCGCGGCTGGTACCTCGCTGGGGAGCGGGAGGACGACGCCCAGGCCGAGACGCTCTGCGGCCTGTGGGTGCCCTCGGCCCACGTCAGCAGGTACAGGCCGGACGGGACCTTGTGCCCGGCGTGCGCCGCGCTGGCTGGGTCGGCCGACGACACCACCTCGGAGGACAACTGTGGCTGAGCCCAGCGCCCCCACGTCCTACGACGAACTGATCTCGGTGCTCGAAAGCCTCCCGATCCTGGTCCGCGAGACCCGACGTCGTCGAGGCATGTCCCAGCGCGCCGCAGCCGAGCAGATCGGACTGGAGACCTGGGCGACCCTGAGCCGCTGCGAGAACGGCGCCGGGCTCCACATGAAGTCGATCGTGCCGCTGCTGCGCTGGATCGGGACCCCGGACGCCGCGCTGGCTGGGTCGGCCGACGACACCCGCGAGGGGACGACATGAGCGTGACGTACCTGCTCTGGTGTCGGGAGTGCGAGGACGAGCCCAGCCCCGACAACGCCATCCCCTTCGGCTCTCCGGCTGAACGCGGCAAGTGGGCGGCTGAGCACCGACGTGGCACCGGACACGACCGTTGGCTGGTCCTCGACACCGACTCGCCCACCATCGTGCCGCTGTACCTGGGGCCCGACGGCGAGCGGGAGGCCACGTGACGTCCGACCCCGCCACACCCGCCGACGACGACTGCCAACGCTGCGCCGACCTGCAAGCCGAACTCGACCAGGCCCGCGCCGACCTCGCCCAGGAACGCGCACGCCGCACCCTCGGCGGCACCCCACCCGGCTACTACGCGCCCGGGACGTGGACGAACCAGCGCCTACCGCCGCCGCCATCCGCCACCGACCCCACAGCGCCGCCGCTCATCACCCACCTCAGCTCCAACCCCCCGCCCCGTCGACACCCCCACCCGCCACCAGCGCCACCCCCCGGGTGTCCGCGATGACCCCCCGCCGCCGCTCACCACTACCCCCCGGGTGGCGCCGCCTCCGCGCCCAAGTACTCGACCGCGACCAACACACCTGCCGCCTCCAACTCCCCGGCTGCGCAGGCCACGCCACCGACGTCCACCACACCCACGCACACAACGACCACCGACCCGACCACCTCATCGCAGCCTGCGGCCCATGCCACGACACCGTCACCGGCCGAGACGCACGAGCAGCACGACGCGACCGAGAACAACGACCAGCCACACGACACCCAGGAGTCCAACCATGACCGACCAGCAAACCGAGCCGACCAACACCGAGCACACCGAGCCACCGCACCTCGTCGTCATCACCACCGACGGAACCGTCTTCAGCTGGCCCGCACGCACAACCGCGTTCTTCCACCGAGCCGACGGCCGCCTCACCCTGCACACCTGGAACCCCGACACAAACGAACGAGGCGACGACATCATCGCGATGTTCGCCCCCGGCAAGTGGGACGCGATCTACGACGACGAGCACCTCGACGACTGACTCACCCAGGGGGGCCACCCCCCGCCCCCACCCGCAGCGCCCTCGGTAGGCATAGCCGCTCGGATCTCGTGCGGATCCGTGGAAACGGCGCTGGTGGAACCTCGTTTACGATTTCTGAATTCGCCCCGGTGGCGGTCTGACTCGCATTGACCCTCCTGGAGGTCGCCGAAATGCCACCGGTACCGAAGCCGACAGAGCAGCGAGTGCGTCGTCACAAGCGGGTGGTCGACACTCCGCCGGCCGCGCCGGAATCGGGGGGCCGGGTCCCGGAATGGCGGCGGGCGTCGTCGAAATGGCACCCGGCGGCCCGGGATTGGTATCTGTCGCTGCGGGAATCGGGGCAGGCGTTCTACTACCAGCCGTCCGATCGGATGGCGGCGTGGTTCCTCGCCGAGCAGATGTCGCGGGTCCTCGCCGACCCGGAGGCGAAGGCGTCGAGCTACGACTCGGTGATGCGCGGCATGGAGCAGCTGCTGTGCACGGAGAGGTCGCGGCGCGCGGCGCACGTCGAGCTGGCCCCGCCGGGGGCGTCGTCGCGGCCGCCGGGCGAGGCGGGGGCGTCGTCGGCGGGGGAGCGGCGCGCGGCGGAGGTCGAGGCGGGCATCGCGCATCTGGAGGACGCGCGGCGCCGGCTGGCCGGGTCCTGAGCGCGCGGTGCTGGAGCCGCTGGACACGCTCCCGCCGGGTATCCCGGACCGCACGCTGGGCTGGGGCCTGCTGCAGTGGGCCGCCGGCGCGCAGCACGGGGAGCCGCTGTTCCACGTCCCGGATGGGGAGCTGGCCGGGCAGCCGCTGACGCTGACGGACTACCAGATCCGGTTCGTGCTGTGGTGGTACGCGCTCGACGAGCACGCGCGGTGGCTGTACCGGTCGGCGCTCGTGCGGCTGGCGCGCGGCACGATCAAGTCGCCGACGGCGGGGTTCCTGTCGCTGGGGGAGCTCCTCGGCCCGGTCCGGTTCGCCGGGTGGGACGACAGCGTGCCGGGCGGCGCGATCGGGAAGCCGGTGTCGATGCCGCTCGTGCAGCTGTCGGCGGTGTCGCAGGCGCAGGTCGGGAACACCTACAAGTACGTCGCGGCGTGGACGGCGCGGGGGACTCCGCTGCAGCGGCTGTACAACCTCGACCCGGGCCGCGAGCGGATCTACGTGCCGTCGACGCCGGGGATCACGGGCGGGGAGCTGCGGGTCACGACGTCGTCACCGGCGACGGCGCGTGGTGGCCGGCCGACGTTCGTGGTCGCGGACGAGTTGTCGGAGTGGACGGTGAGCAACCACGGCCACGAGTTCTACGACGTGCTCTCCGACAACGCGACGAAGGTGCCGGGCGCGCGGGTGCTGGGCCTGGCGAACGCGCCGGAGCCGGGCTCGGGGAGCGTCGCGGAGGCGTTGTGGGAGGCGTGGTCGGCGGAGCAGGAGGGCCGCACTCGGGGCCGGCAGCGGCTGCTGATGGTGGTGCGGGAGGCCCCGGCGGACACGGACTGGTCGGATCCGGAGTCGATCCGGGCGGCGCTGCACACGATCTATGACGACTGCCCGTGGGTGGACCAGGAGCAGATCCTCGAGCAGGTGCTGGACCCGAAGCGGCCGGTCGAGCGGTCGCAGCGGGAGTTCGGGAACTGGCGGGTGTCGAGCTACAGCACGTGGGTCGCGGCGCAGGCGTGGGACGCGTGCGCGGATCCGGAGGCCGTGGTCGAGGACGGCGAGGAGATCGCGCTGGCGGTGGACCCGTCGGAGTCGGACGACGCGACGGCGGTGGTGGCGTGCCGGATCTCGGACGGGTTCGTGTGGCCGTTGTGGATTCACGAGCCGCGGCACGCCGGGGTCCCGGTCGACGTCGCCGAGCTCGACTACCACGTGACGCGGGCGCACGAGCGGTTCCGGGTGTGCGCGCTGTGGTCGGATGTGCGGCCGACGGAGCAGCTCGTCCGCGTGGAGTGGCCGGGCCGGTGGGGCGCGACGTATGACGCGCCGGCGTCGGCGTCGGACCCGTGCGCGTTCGACATGCGGCGGCACATCTACACGTTCGCGCTGGGCGCCGAGCTGGTGGCGTCGGAGATCGAGCAGGGCACGCTCGCGCACTCGGGGGACCGGGTCCTGTCCCGGCACGTCTATGCGGCGTGGCGGCGGCCGTATCGGGACCGGGTGTCGGTGGGGAAGGGCCCGGACCGGGACCGGAAGATCGACGGTGCGGTGTCGATGATCCTGGCGCGGATGGCGCGGCGGGCGGTGCTGGAGTCGGCGGCCTACCGGAAGCGGCACCGGTCGCGGTCGGTGGTCGTGCTGGGCTGACCCGAAAACTCCGCAGCACCGCCGCCGGCGCGCGTCACGATCCTCGGGTCCTAGACCTCGCGCCGTAGGATCGGGCCCCAGATCCGCCCCCCGGTGGGCACACGGCGCCCCGGTGGCCGCGCACCGGAAGGGCGCCCAGCGTGGCCGACCTCGACACTCTCCGTGGCCTGATCGAGAAGATCTACGACGGCGCCGCCGAGCGCCGACGGCTCAACGCCTACTACGACGGCGCGCTCCGCCTCGCCGCGCTCGGGATCACGCTCCCCCCGGAGATGCGGAACCTCGCGGTCGTCGTGAACTGGCCCCGGCTCGCGATCCGGTCGCTCGAGGAACGGCTCGACGTCGAGGGGTTCCGCCTCGCCGGGGAGACCGGCACCTCCGACCGGCTGTGGGACTGGTGGCAGGCGAACAACCTCGACTCCCGCGCCCCCCTCGCGCACCGCGAGGCGCTCGTCACCGGTGACGCCTACGTCGTCGTCGGTCGCCGCGCCGACGACGAGCAGACCCCGCTCATCACCGTCGAATCCGGGGACCATCTGCACGCCGACGTCGACCCCGCGACCGGTGAGGCCCGGGCCGCCGCGCGGGTGTACGCCCCTGACGACAACGGGGTTCCGCAGCGGGCGGCGCTGTACCTGCCGGACGTGAACATCTACTACGAGCTCCGCTCGGGCAGTGGGTTCGTCGAGGTCGACGCCGTCGAGCACGACCTCGGCACCACGACCGTCGTGCCGATGCTGTATCAGGACCGGCTGTCCGACGAGACGGGCCGCTCGGAGATGCTCGACATCATCGGGCTCACGGACGCGTGCTGCCGCACCCTGACGAACCTGGGTGGGGCGCAGGAGCTGATCGCGGTGCCGCAGCGGTACGTGCTCGGCGCGACGTCGGAGGACTTCCGCAACCAGGACGGCACGCCGAAGCCGGCGTGGGAGGCCTACATCGGCCGGATCTGGGCGCTCGGGAACGAGGAGGCCAAGGTCGGGCAGTTCACCGCGGCGGACCTGCGGAACTTCACCGAGGTCATCAACCAGTACTCGAAGCTCGTGTCGGCCTTGACCGGGCTGCCGCCGCACTATCTCGGCTACTCCACGGAGAACCCCACCTCGGCGGACGCGATCCGGTCGTCGGAGTCGCGGCTGGTGAAGCGGTCGGAGCGGGCCGCGACCACGCTGGAGGACGCGTGGGAACGCGGGATGCGGCTGGCGCTGCGCTGGATCGACGACACCGACGACGTGCCGCGGCTGGAAACGAAGTGGCGGGACCCGTCGACGCCGACGTTCGCGGCGAAGGCAGACGCCGTCACGAAGCTCGTGCAGGCCGGGATCATCCCGAAGGAGGCCGCGTGGGACCAGCTCGGGTTCTCCCCGGAGCAGCAGGCCCACTACACGCAGCTCATGGCGTCGGACCCGATCAACACGCTGATCCGGTCGGTCGGCGCGGACACCGCGCAGGCGTGACGTCGTGGCGGTCGTCGAGCTCCGCCGTCAGCAGGACCTGATCTCGACCGAGGCGGCGCAGCTGGTCCTGCCGGTCCTGCTGCGTGCGGTCGAGGCCGAACTCCCGGACGCGGGCTGGGTGCGGCTCGCGGGGCTGCTGTACCCGCAGCTCGTCGGGTGGCGCGCGCAGGCCGCGACGATCGCGTACCTCGCCGCGCGGGCGGTGCTGCCGACGGCGGTCCGGCCGCCGGCGCTGCCGTATGAGCTGCCGTGGACGGTGAAGGCGCTGCAGAAGACGGTGTTCGGGGTGCCGCGGGACACGCCGGGCTGGTCCCCGGCGAAGGTCGCCGCCGACGGCACCGCCCGGCTGGTCCGGCACGTCGAGCAGGCCGGGCGGGAGACCACGATCCAGGTGTCGTCGGCGTCCGGCGGGAAGGGCCGGTGGGCGCGGGTGTCGGGGTCGGCGTCGCCCTGCTACTTCTGCGCGCTGTTCATCTCCCGCGGGCCGGTGTATCACTCCGACACGGCCCGGTCGGGCGGGTTCCACGCGCACGACCACGACCGGTGCGTCGCGGTGCTGGTCCGCGCCGGCGCCCGGGACTGGCCGGGCCGCGACGAATACGAGCGCGCCCAGGACATTTACGCGGATTCCACACGCGGCCAATCCGGAATGGACGCGGTGAATGCATTCCGGCGCGCGTGGGAGCAGCCGGGCGAATAGGTTAGTATTCGCAGGTCGCAGATGGTGCCGAATGGCCGCGACCCATGAGCCCCCGGTGGGCGCGCTCCCTGTGATTCGGAGTCTTTCGTGACTGAGCAGCAGCAGACCACGAACACCACGACCACCACCGAGCCGGCCGGTGCCGCCGAGAGCACTGAGCAGGAGCCGTTCGACGCGGAACGGGCGATGGAGAAGATCCGGAAGACGAACTCGGAGAATGCTGGGCTGCGGAAGCGGCTGAAGGAGCTGGAGCAGTACGAGGCCGCGGCGAGGGCCGCCGAGGACGCGAAGAAGTCCGAGGCGCAGCGGTTCGCCGAGCAGCTCGCCGACGCGAACCGGCGCGCCGAGGAGGCCGAGCTCGGCCGGCTGCGGGAGCGGGTCGCGCGGCGGGCGCAGCTGCCCGACGAGCTCGCGGACCGGTTGCGCGGCAACACGGAGGAGGAGTTGACGGCCGACGCGAAGGCGTTGGCGGCGCTCACCGCGAACGCGCAGGCGGCCGGTCGGGAGGAGCGCCGGAAGGCGCCGGACCCGTCGCAGGGGCAGGGGATGGCGCTGAACGGGGACCCGCTGCTGGACTCGCTGCGCTCCAAGCTCGGCATCTGATCGGCTACCCTCGCCGCATTCAGTCCCCCGCGGTGGGGGCGCGCTCGCCCGAGGTGGCGGTCCGACATCGGATCTCTCACCTTGAAAGGCGGGCCCAGTGGCTATCACCGCCCCCACCGTCACCGGCGACTTTTCCGGCTTCCTGACGAAGGAACGCGCGGAGCCGATCTTCAACGAGGCCTACAAGGCGTCCGCGCTGCAGCAGCTCGCGCGGAAGGTTCCGCTCGGCCTGGCCGGTACCGAGGTCCCGGTCATCACCTCGAAGCCCACCGCGGCATGGGTCGCGGAGGCCGGGCAGAAGCCCGTGTCCAAGGGCGGCATGACGCTCAAGTCGATGACCCCGAAGAAGATCGCGGCCATCGCGGTCGTCTCCGCTGAGGTCGTCCGCGCGAACCCGGGCGGGTACGTCGACGAGATCCGCCCCCAGCTCGGCGAGGCGTTCGCGATCGCGTTCGACGCCGCCGGGTTCCACGGCACGAACACCCCGTTCGGCGCCTACCTCGACCAGACCACGAACGCCGTCGGGATCGGCACCACCGCGGCGAACGCGGGCAGCGTGCACGGCGACCTCGTCGCCGCGCTGCGGCTGCTCGTCTCCAGCGGGAAGAAGCTCACTGGGTTCGCGCTCGACACCCGGCTCGAGCCCGACCTCCTCGGCGCCGTCGACACCACCGGACGGCCGCTCTACATCGAGTCCCCGTACGAGGGCACCGCCCCGGCCGCCCGCGGCGGCCGGCTGATCGGCCGCCCTTCGTCGATGGCCGACGGGGTAGGCGCGGCGACCCCCGGCGGCACCTCGGTCACCTACCCGCTCGGGTACGCGGGCGACTGGTCGCAGGTCGCGTGGGGCCAGATCGGCGGCATCTCCTACGACGTGTCCACCGAGGCCACCGTCACGATCAACGGTGAGCTGACGTCGCTCTGGGAAAACAACCTCGTCGCGGTCCGGGCCGAGACGGAATTCGGTCTGCTCATCAACGACGTCGCGTCGTTCGTGAAGCTGACCAAGACCACGCCGAGCTCCTGATGCCCGCCTACAAGCACCCCGAGGCCGGGACCGTCGTCGAGACCGACGGGCCCGCGCCGGACGGGTTCGAGCCCACCGACGATCTCGACTACGGCACCCCGGCGGAGGGCAGCGACGATGGCGCTGGCGCAGACGACGGACGTGGCGACGGCGCTGCGGCGGCCGCTGACGACGGACGAGACGCCGTTCGTCAGCGCGCAGCTCGGCCTCGTCGAGGCAAGGCTGCTGGCTCGGCTGCCGGGTCTGCTGACAAGGGCTGACGCTGAGCCCGAGTACGCGACGCTCGTCCGCGGGATCGAGGCCGAGGCTGTCGCGCGAGTGCTGCGCAACAGCGACGGCTACCGGCAGGAGTCCATCGGCCCGTGGTCGGCGACGCTCGACACGCGCGTCGCGGCGGGATTCCTCACGATCCTCGACGAGGAGTGGGCGCTGCTCGGCGCCGGCGGTGGGGCGTTCACGATCGCCCCGGTCGCGCTGGTGCCGCCGCAGTGGCCGACGTCGCTGACGGGGTGGGCGTGATGCGTTACCCCGACACGGTCGTCCGGTGCCGCCCCGGTGGCGTGGACCGCTTCGGCGACCCGGGCACGGAGACCCGCACGGAGATGACCGGTGCGTTCGCGCCGGTGTCCTCCAGCGAGGACCACGTGACCCGGGGTGACACGACGACGTCGACGGCGACGCTGTACCTGCCGTACGGCAGCGATGTCGTCGCGACGGACGTCATCGAGATCGGCGGCCGCCGCTGGCACGTCGACGGCGACCCCGCGCAGTGGTCGTCGCCGCTGACGGGTCGGCGCGCGGTGTGCTCGGTGTCGCTGCGGGCGGTGTCGGGATGACCGCGCAGCAGCGTGCCCGGTTCCGGCGGAACACCGCCGGGGTCCGGGCGTACCTGTCGCGGAACCCGCAGCTGCGCGCGGCGGTCGAGCGGCACGCCCGCGACGTCGCCGGCCGGATCGCGGCGGCCCCGTCGGGGGTCTACGACCGGATGCCCACCCCGATCGTGCAGCCGGCCCCGGTGGCCGGGGTGCGCGGTGACCGGGCGGGTGCGGTCGTGACGGTGCCGGCCCCGGCGCCCGGCGAGGTGCGGTACCCGGACGTGAAGTCCCGGTTCCGGGCCGTCGCGACGGTGGTCGGGACGGTGAGCAGGCGATGACCGAGGTGCTCGCCCCGTTCCCCGACGTCGAGGTCGTGCTCCTCGAGCTGTTGGAGCCCGTGGCGTCGACGTGCACGGCGACCCCGCCGACGATCACGCCGCCGCTGATCCGGGTGGTGCGCACGGGCGGCTCGGACGACGGGATCACCGACTCCCCGGTGGTGGAGGTGACGTGCATCGGCGCGGACCGGCAGGCGTCGTGGGCGCTGTCGGAGCAGTGCAGGCAGGTGATCCTCGCCAGCCCGAACACGGTGGTGGCCGGCGTGCTCATCGACTACGCGGCGACGTTCACGCCGCCGCAGCAGATCCCCGATCCCGACCTCGACAAGCGGTCGGTGACCTCGAACTACGAGCTGGCATTTCGTCGGCCGCGGACCTGAAAGGAAGATCGAAATGCCAGGATTCTCCACCCTGCAGCAGCGGCAGCAGCAGCTGATCCGGAAGGCGCTGAACGGCGGCATCTGGATCGCGGCGAGCAGCGCCGCGGCCCCGACGTCGCTCACGACCGGCGCCGGCTCGGACCCGGCTTCGCTGCCCGCGGGCTACAGCGACGTCGGCTACATCACGAAGGACGACGGCGCGTCGTGGTCGCGGAACATGGACACCTCCGACACCACGTCGTGGGGTGCGTTCGAGCCGACCCGGCGTGACATCACCTCCGACGTGACCGACCTGAAGTTCACGATGCAGGAGACGAAGAAGACCAGCCTCGAGCTGTACTACGGGGTCGATCTCTCGGGTGTCACGCCGGACGCGACGACCGGTGAGGTGTCGTTCAACCAGGCGACGTCGAACGTGACGATCTACCGCCGGTTCTTCGCGATCATGGCCGACGGTGTCGGCGCGGACGCGGTCTACATCGGCCGGTTCTGCCCTCGGATGTCCATCACGACGGTCGATGACCAGGCGTGGACCGACGGGACCGAGCTGCAGTACCCGGTGACCGGCACGGCGTTCGTCGACCCGACGCTCGGCTACTCGGTGCGGCACTTCTTCGGCGGCCCCGGCTGGAAGGCGCAGCTCGAGGCGGCCGGGTTCGACACCGGCGCCTGATCTCCGCTCCCCAGTGCCCGGCCGGCGGCGAGCTTCCTGCTGCAGCTCGTCGCCGGCCGGTCCCAGCCCCTCCAGCACCTCGACCCGGAAGGAACGACCGTGCAGAACACGACCCTCATCGCCCCCGACGGCCGCGAGTACCAGACCAGCGACCCCGTCGAGCTGAACAACCTGGTGTACGGGCAGGGCTACCGGATCAAGTCCGGTCGCTCCTACGACACCGTCGTCGCGTCGGGCGGCGCCGCGAAGGCCGCCGACGCGAAGGAGCCCGTCGACACGAACACCGCCACCAGCGGCGGCGGGAAGGCCACCGCGAAGTGAGCACCCCGGTCATGAACCGCAAGGACCGCCGGTCGTGGAACCGCATGGTCGCCGAGGCCCGGGACGTCACCGCCGAGGTCCCGGTCTCCGACGAGCCGGGCGACGTGATCGTCGTGCACATCCCGGCCGCCGAGGCGCTGCAGGAGCTGCAGAACCTGCAGCGCAAGGCCGACTTCGCTGGCGCGGTGTCCGTCCTGATCGGGAAGGACAACTTCGACCGGCTCAACGAGGCCGCCGGCGGGGACGTCCCGTTCACCGCGTGGCGTGACCTGATCTTCGACGTGATGGCGGACCTCAACCTCGGCGGCCCGGGGTCGCCCCCGGAATCGTCGGCCGTGCCGTCGAGCTGATCGACCGGTACGGCGACGAGCTGGAGGCCGACCTCCACGAGGTGTTCGGCCTGGACCTCCTGGACTGGCTCCGCGGCCGGCACCCGTGGGGGAAGCTGCTCCGCCTCGCGGGGCAGCTCGGCCGCCACTCCCGCTACATCGCCGCCCTCCACGACGACGACGAGATCGCCCCGCTGCTCGTCGCCGCGCACGACGACAGCGGAGAGGAGCCCCGAATGTCCCTGGTCGGGTGGACACACGAGCGGGAGCTCCTGACCGAGCTGCTGCAGTCGGTGCGGGCGTTGCAGGCCACGGTGATCGGGATCGTGTCGAAGTCGGGGAAGCCGCCGGAGGTCCCGCCGGCGCGCCGTCCCCGGACCCTCGTCGACGACCTGCGGCGCCGCGCGGACCGTGACCAGGCCGAGACCGTGATCCAGCTGTTCAACCCGCGCCCGAGCGGGGTGTCGTCGTGAGCACGTACACCGCGGGTGACATCGCTGTCCCGATGGTCCCGTCGATGGACGGGTTCTTCGAGGAGATCACGGGGCGGCTGCAGCGGTTCGAGCCGCCGGAGGTGAGGATCCGGCCCGACGTCGACACCGACGAGGCCGAGAACAAGCTCTCCAGCGGGGGGCTCGTCGCGGCCGGTGCCGCGGTCGGGCTGCTGATCGGCGCGGCGATCACGAAGGGCCTGGCCGACGCGATCGACTTCTCCTCCGCGCAGGGGAAGTTGCAGGCCCAGATGGGGCTGTCGGCGCAGGACTCGGCCCGGTTCGGGAAGATCGCCGGGGACCTGTACTCGGGCGCGTACGGCGACTCGCTGGAGGGCGTGAACGACGCGCTGCGGTCGGTGATGCAGTCCGGGGCCCTCGCCGCGGACGCCACGGACGCGCAGATCCAGAACGTCACCGGCAGCGTGCTCAACCTGTCGACGGCGTTCGGGGTCGACGCCACCGACGCGGCGAACGCACTCGGGCAGATGATGCGGACCGGGCTGGCCCCGGACGCGCAGACCGCGCTCGACGTGATCTACCGCGGGTTCCAGCTCGGCGACGACAAGGCCGGGGACTTCCTCGACACCCTGAACGAGTACGGCACCCAGTTCCGGAAGCTCGGGCTCAACGCCGCGGACGCGACCGGGCTGATCTCGCAGGGGCTGCAGGCCGGCGCCCGGGACTCCGACCTCGTCGCCGACTCGATCAAGGAGTTCTCGATCCGGGCGGTCGACGGGTCGAAGACGACCGCGGACGGGTTCGCCGCGATCGGGCTGAACGCCGGGCAGATGGCCGAGCGGATCGGCGCCGGCGGCGACGTCGCGAAGGTCGCCCTCGCCCAGGTACTCGACGGGCTGCGCGGCATCAAGGACCCGGCGCAGCAGTCGCAGGCGGCCGTCGCGCTGTTCGGCACGCAGGCTGAGGACCTCGGCGCGGCGCTGTTCGCGCTGCACCCGGAGACCGCGGCCGCGGGGCTCGGTCAGATCGGCGGGGCCGCGGACCAGGCCGGGCAGGCGCTGCAGACCCCGGCGTCGCGGATGGAGTCGTTCCAGCGCACTCTGCAGACGACGATCGTGGACCTCATCGGCGGGAAGGTGCTGCCGATCTTCTCCACCCTCATCGACTGGGGGAAGAAGATCTTCGACTGGGGTCCGGTCCCGGACATCCTGTCGTTCCTCGCCACCACCGGCGGCACGGCCGTCGCGGTCCTCCTCGCCGTCGTCGGCGCCACGAAGGCGTGGACCATCGCGCAGGCCGCGTTCAACGCCGTCATGGCCCTGAACCCGGTCACGCTCATCATCGTCGCGATCGCCGCGTTCGTCGGGGCGATCATCTGGGCCTACAACAACGTCGAGTGGTTCCGCGACTTCGTCCAGGGCGCGTTCAAACTCATCGGCGACGCCGCGTCCTGGCTGTGGAACAACGCGATCAAGCCCGCGTTCGACGCGATCGCCGCCGTCGCGGTCTGGCTGTGGCAGAACGTCCTCCAGCCGGCGTTCAACGGGATCGCCACCGCCGTACGGGTCGCCGGGGACATCATCGGCGCCGTCTTCGGGTTCATCATCGACGCCGCGACGTTCATGGTGCAGCTCCTGCTCGCGGTCGTGATCGGGCCGCTCGTGCTGGCCTGGCAGGCGCTCGGCGTCGCCTGGAACTTCGTCTACGCCAACGTCATCAAGCCGGTGTTCGACTTCTTCGCCGCGGTCGCGCAGTGGCTGTGGGTGACGATCCTGCAGCCGATCTTCGCGCTGATCGCGGCAGCCTGGAACGTCCTCGCGACCGGGTTCCGGATCATCTACGACTCCGTGCTCGCCCCGGTGTTCCAGGCCGTCGCGACGATCGCCGGGTGGGTGTGGAACAACATCCTCGCGCCGATCTTCTCGGCCATCGGGACCGCCTGGAACGCTCTCGGGACCGGTCTCCGCTGGGTCTACGACAACATCATTAAGCCCGTCTTCGACATCTTCGCCGCGGCCGTCCAGACGTTCCACGACGTGTTCTCCCGCATCGTCGACGGCATCAAGGCCGTGTGGAACGGGATCATCGACGCCTTCAAGAAGCCGGTGAAGTTCGTCCTCGAGACGATCTGGAATGGCGGCGTCGGGAAGCTGTGGAACGCCGCGAAGACGGTGTTCCCGCTCGGCGACTTCCCGGCCGCCGACGTGTCCGGGTTCGCGCTCGGTGGTATCGCCCCCGGCTACGAGCCCGGCGTCGACCGGATCCCGGCGCTCGTCGCGCCGGGCGAGGTGATGCTCCGCCCCGAGGTCGGGCGCGGCATGGGCCGCCGCTGGGTCGACCAGGTGAACCTGGTGGCGCGCAGGGGAGGCCCCGGCGCCGTGTCGCGGTTCCTCGCGTTCGGCGGTGAGGGCCCCCAGGAGTTCGCGGACGGCGGCATCGCGGAGGGGCAGTCGTGGGCGAAGGCGCAGCGCGGCAAGCCGTACGTGTGGGGCGGGGTCGGGCCGGGTGGCTACGACTGCTCCGGCATGGTGTCCGCGCTGACTCGGGTCGTGCTCGGGCTGCCGCAGCCCTACATCCGCATGTTCGCGACCGGGTCGTTCGCGGCGAACCGCGGCGCGGGCGGGTTCGTGCCCGGGAAGAACTCCGCGTTCGTCATCGGTGTCTCCCCGAACACCGGGCAGGGCATCGGGCACATGGCGGCGAACCTCGACGGGCTCGCGATCGAGTCCCGCGGCGGGGACGGTGTCGTCGTCGGCCCGGACGCCCGGTCGGTCGAGGACAGCCTGTTCCCGTGGCAGTTCTACATGCCGCGGGTCGGGGACAAGTTCGTCCCGGCCGGGTCCGGGCAGGCCCCGTCCTATGTGTCGCTGCTGCAGCGGGTGTTCGACCCGATCGCCGCGGACATCCGCTCCCTGGTGAACACCGTGTTCCCGCGGCCGTCCGGGACGATGGTCGGGGACGTGCCCGGGAAGATGACGGACTGGGCCATCGACAAGGCGCACGACTACCTGTTCGGGAAGGCCGGCGAGATGGACGCCGGCCGGATCGCGGCGGGTATGGCGTCGACGGCCGGGGACGCCCGCGAGGCGGTCCGGGCGGTCGCGACGAAGTACGGGTGGGACCACGGCACCCAGTGGAACGCGCTCGAGGAACTGATCCGGCGGGAGTCCGGGTGGGACCCGCTCGCGAAGAACCCGAACTCGACCGCGTACGGGCTGTTCCAGTTCCTCGACGCCACGTGGGCCGCCTACGGCGGGCACAAGACGTCGAACCCGGGCCTGCAGGCGCAGTACGGCCTCACCTACATCGCCGACAAGTACCAGACGCCGTACGGGGCGCTGTCGTTCTGGAACCGGAACCACTGGTACGACCAGGGCGGCGAGCTCCCGCCCGGCGCGACGACGGTGTTCAACGGGTTGCCGCACTCGGAGACGGTGCTGCCGCTCCCGCCGAAGCTGGTCGACAACCTCCTCGCCCGCGGCGGTGACGGCGCCGAGCTGCACCTCCACGCTCGTGAGCCGATGTCGCAGTCGGAGATCTCCCGTCTGGCCGACGAGGTCGTCCGCAAGACGCAGTGGGCCAGGAGGACCGGATGAGGCTGGTGACCCTCGACGTCCTGAAGGCGTCGCACGGGCCGACGCACGAGCAGTACGTCGACGCGAACGGCACGGCGTGGATCTGCACGAGTATCAAGGGCTGGCTATCGGCGCCGGCGCGGCGCACGAAGCACGACGAGCGCCCGACCGGGGACGGCGCGCACCGCTCGGCCGCGTACCGCGAGACCCGCAGCATGTCGATCGAGGGCCGGTTCTTCCCGCTGTCCGACGCGGTCGGCTGGGACACCGCGGACCGGCTGCTGGCGATCTGCCCGGACCCGGGGGAGCGGTACCCGATGGTCGTCGACGGGGCGGTGCGGCCGCTGCTGGCCTACGTCGAGCAGGCCGGGGAGGTCCTCGTCGACCAGACCGGCCCGCGGCAGTGGGACTGGTCGGTGCCGGTGATCGCGGCGGACCCGTACCGGTACTCGGTGGCGTGGGCGAGCGTCGGGCCGTCGTCGGCCGGGACGGACGGGGTCGGCGGCATCGCGACGTCCGGCTCGGGCATCGTGACGAGCTCGCCGGGCATCGCGACCGGCACGGCCCCGACGCTCGCGACCGCGACGGTCACCGGCACGGGCACGGTCGACAGCCAGGTCGTCTATCAGGTCACCGGCCCGACGGCCGGGGTGCAGGTCGCGGACCTGGCGGGCACGTCGATCGTCGGGGTCCGCGGCAACCTCGCGGCGGGCGAGTCGCTGTTCATCAACACCAGCGGGCGGGTCGCGTTCGACGTGCCGGGCTGCCCGACCCCGATCCCGGCCTACGGCGCGGTCCTCGGCGGGGCGAACGCGCGCGGCGCGGTCTGGGTGACCGGCGGGTGGCCGCGGCTGCGGCCGGGCGAGATCCGCACGTACCGGCTGACCGGCGCGACCGGGGCGGGGACGGCGCTGACCGTGCACACCCGCGGCACGTGGGTCTGAGGAAGGAACCGAGATGGGCGCATCATCTGCCAGCACGACCGACCCGTGGCTGTCGAATCAGAAGGTCACCAGCCCGGAGGCGCGGCTCGCGCTGGGCGCGTCGTGGGCGAAGCAAGTCGGGTCGTCGATCCTCGCCGAGTCCGGCGCGGTCGAGGGCGCGGGCCCGACGGCGTCGGTGTCCGGTGGGAACGTCGTCGTGACCGCGCACCAGGCGATCGTCGAGGCCGCGCTCGGGACGTACGTGTGCACGTCGACGGCGTCGCTGACGGTGCCGATCGACACCCCGCTTCCGACGTCCGGGCAGTCCCGCTACGACATCATCTACGGCGAGATCGTCGACTCCAGCGACTCGGCCACCTACCGGCTCAACACCGTGAAGGGCACCGCCGCGTCGTCCCCGAGCATCCCGGCGACCCCGTCGAACGTCGTGCCGCTGTTCCGGGTCCCGGTGACCAACGCCGGCCCGCAGACCCCGGTACCGATCATGTCGTGGGCGAGGGCGCCCGGCGCGCCGCGGCTCGTCGAGACCGGAGACACCCGCGCCGGCGCCTACATCGGTGACCGCCGGAAGTTCCGCGACGGCTCCGAAGACGTCTGGTCCGGGTCCGCGTGGCAGCGGGTCGTCGCCCCGGCCAGCTGGTCGCAGTTCACCCCGCAGCTGCTCACCGCGGGCGACGCGTCCGGCGTCCCGGTCGGCCCCAACGGGTCCGCGATCGGCCGCTACCTCGTGCAGGGCAAGAGCATGCACCTGCGGTACGTGTTCCGCGTCGGGACCGGCGCCCCGCCGGCCGGGTGGGGCGACATCTCCACGACCCTGCCGCCGGGGATCACCTCGGCCCCGGTCGAGGAGACCCAGATCCTCGCGAAGCTCAACGCGCACAACCCCGTCGGCACGCTGTACGCGATCTTCATGGGGAAGTGCTTCATCCCGCCGAACTCCAACCAGATGAACCTGTACTTCCCGTTCTCCTCCGCCCGCTCCGACTTGGGCACCTACCAGATGTCGAGCAGCAGCGCCGGCGCCGCGGGCACCGGCCGGCCGCTCGTCCCCGGCGGCTACCCGATCCCCGGGATCCTCGTGATCCAGGGGACGATCGAGATCTCCTGACCCGTGGACGAGCCGGAGTACCGGGTCCTGGTGGCGCACACGCGCACCGGGCAGATCGTCGATGCGCTCGACGACCCCGGGTGGTCGTTCGAGGAGAACCTCGCGTGGGCGTCGCTGGGGAAGATCAGCATCACCGTGCCGCTGCCCGGTGTCGACCGCGCCGGGCGGCTGACCCGGGACACGCTGCGCGGCATCCGCAACGGCATGTCGTCGATCTCGCTGGTCATCGTCCGCCGCGACGGCGCTGCGCTCGCCGCCGGGCCGGTGTACACCCTCGGCTGGGACGCCGCGGGCGTGTCGATCGGCTGCGCGTCGCTGGGGAAGCTGTTCGACAAGCGCATGGTGCTCACCCCCGGCTTCCTCACCGACCCGACGAACCCGGCCGCGTCGGTCACGCTCGCGCTGCCGCCGCGGGATCGGGTGACCGCGCTCCTCGACCTCGCCATGACCGGGGTGCGGCGCGGGCTGCCGATCACCCTGCCGTCGCTGTCCGGGGTCGGGGGCGACGAGGTCACCTACGCCGGGGTCGACCTGCGCACCACCGCCGAGGCGGTCAAGGCGATCGTCGAGGCCGACGGCGGCCCCGACGTGCTGCTCCTGCCGCAGGTGTCCGACGACCAGTCGCAGCTGTCGTGGACCGCCGCGGTCGGGGACCCGACCCTCGGCGCGTTCAACCCCGACGCGGTCTGGGACTACCCGCTCGTCGCGATGTCCGGGGACGTCGACGACTCGGAGACCACCGAGATCGCCTACGTCGTCGGGGACTCCTCCGGCTCGGACTCCAGCGCCAGGCTCATCGGCGTCTCGACCGTCGACCGCGGGGAGCCGTGGCCGGCGCTGGAGCGCGCGGACCGCACCAGCGTGTCCGAGGCGCGGCAGACCCAGCTCGACGCGCTCGCCGCGTCCTACGGCGCCGAGTACGGGCAGGCCGTCGAGACGATCAACTACAGCGCCCCGACGGACCTGGCGCCGGCGTACCGGACGGCGTGGAACCTTGGCGACGTCGCGACGTTCGCGTTCACCGGGCACCCGTGGCTCGACGACGGCACCGCGACCGCCCGGATGATCGGAGTGTCGATGGACCCGGACGAGACGAAGTTCGCGACGACGGCGGTCGCGTGATGGGGCGGATCGCGGAGACCACATCGGAGGCGTCGGCGGCGCGGCGCGACGAGGCCCGGTTGCGGGAGCTCGACCGGAAGGCGTTGCGCGCCCAGCAGGTCGCGGCCGGTGGCGCGCGGGGGATCGTGCCGGGCGGGCTGGTGCTGCGGACGAGCGGCGGGCCGACGACGTCGGGGACGACCCCGGCGACCGGGGCGTCGGTGCTGTCGGCGTCGGTGCCGCTGCCCTACGGGCGACAGTTCGAGGTGCGTGTCCCGAACCTCGGGTTCAACAGCGTCGCGGCCGGGTTCGTCATCGCCCAGATCACCTACACCATCGACGGCTCCGACCCGACCGTTACGAGCACCGTCCTCGACACCGCCACGTCGGACACCTCGGGGTCGACCCGCGGGCTGAACATGACCGGGTTCGTCGCCGTGGCGCGCCCCCTCGGCGTCGACGACACCGTGACCGGGGTGACGCTCAAGGTCCTCGTGTCGTTCTGGGCCGGGCTGGCCGGGACCTACACCGTGCAGACGCACCCGACGTGGCCGGCGAAGCTGGTCATCGAGGACAAGGGCCCGGCCGCTGTCGCAGCGTGAGATCGGCCGTCGCGTCGACGTCGGGCAGGTAGCATCCCGGGCTATCGGCCCTCGGTGGCCGCGCCCCGCCCCTGGTGGCACCACGTCAGGTGTCGAGAAGGGGCCCGCCGATGGCGCGTCACGAACTGGACCTGCAGTCGCTCGCCTACCGCGACATGCCCGACGAGCAGGTCACCACGGACGACATGATCCGGCACTTCGTCGTCCGCGAGCACGAACCGCTCGGGTCGGTGTCCGACCTGATGCTCCCCGGTGAGTACGAGCTCGCCGACTGGGACGCCGGACGGCAGGACCCGCGGTGAGCGGCATCTACGTGCCGTGGCTCGCGGACGCGGCCCGGCTCACCGGCTACCCGGTCGCCGAGGTGTCGGGGTGGAAGTCCCGCGGCCACGGCGGCATGACGTCCGTCGAGGGCGTCGTCTGCCATCACACCGCGGGCCCGAAGACGGGGGAGTACCCGTCGCTGCAGGTCGTCCGGGACGGCCGAGCGGGTCTGCCGGGGCCGCTGGCGAACCTCGGTCTCGGCCGCTCCGGCACGGTCTACGTCATGGCGGCCGGGCTGGCCTACCACGCCGGTGTGTCCGCGTGGGCCGGGTACTCCGACCTGAACTACCGGTTCCTCGGTATCGAGGCCGAGGACGACGGCGACGGCGTGTGGACGGCGGAGCAGCTCGACTGCTACCCCCGCCTCGTCGCGGCGCTCCTGTACTACATGCGCCGCAACGCATCCCGCGCGTGCGCCCACCGCGAATGCGCGCTCCCCTTGGGCCGCAAGCCGGACCCGACCGGCATCGACATGCCCGCGTTCCGGGCCCGGGTCGGGCAGCTCCTCGCCGACCCCCTGCACCTCATCCCGCGCGGTGGCGGCGGCAGCGCTCCCGCCGCCGCTCCCGCACTCCGACAGGAGGACGACGTCATGTACATCAAGTGCGATCTGGACGGCAAGGGCACGATCGGCACCGCGATCTGGTCCGGCTCGATCTTCGCCGGGCTGACCGGCGGGTCGGTCGCGTCCGCGGACGACAACATCAGCAAGGGCGCGCTCGTGCAGTGGGTGTCCCGCGACGAGTGGGCCGACCTCGACCGGAAGTCGCACGCGCTGTGCGACAACCCCCGCCCGGTCACCATCGTCGAGCCGAAGGCGCAGTCGTGAAGCGCGAACCCGCGCTGCTCTACGTCGGGCTCCTCGCCCCCGTCGTGCAGGTCCTCGCCGCGTTCGTGTTCGACGCGAACCCCACCGTCCAGGGCGCGGTCAACGCGGCCGCCGTCGCGCTCGCCGGCGCCATCACCGCCGTCCTCGTCCGCTCCGACAGCCTCGTCCCCGCGATCCTCGGCGCCGCGCAGGCCGTCCTCGCGCTCGTCCTCGCGTTCGGCGTGCAGTGGTCCTCGGAGCAGCAGGCCGCGCTCATGGGCCTTGTCGGTGTTGTCGTCGCCGTCGTCGTTCGCGACCGCGTCGAGGCGCCCGTCCCGCCGACCGTCACCGCCCCGCCGGCCGCGACGCTCGAGGGGCCCTGACCGGTGGCCGTCCGCACCGACCTCACGATCTATCAGGGCGACACCTACCTGTCGCCCTGGTGGGTCGTCGTCGTCGACGGGGAGGGCGTCGACCTCGCCGACCCCGACGAGGGGTGGACGGTCAAGGCGCAGGCGCGCCGCGACGGGCTGGCCGTGGTCACGTGGGCCGGTACCGACGCCACCCCGGGCGCGCAGATCATCACCGCGCCGTGGACCGGGGACGTCGGGGACCTCACCGTCGAGACGACCGCGGTCCGGCTGTACCTCACCCCCGAGGCGACAGCGCTGCTCGACGCGAACCGTTCCCTCGCGTTCGACGTCGAGCTGTCCAGCCCGAACGCCGGGCCGCTCGGTGACGCCTACCGGGTCACGCTCGTCGTCGGCTCCATCTCGATCACGAAGGACGTGACCGAGTGACCGCGCCGCTCCTGCCCGGGGAGCAGGTCGTCGTCGTCGAGGTCGGCGACCCCGGCCCGGAGGTCGTGCAGGTCGGGCAGGACTCCAGCACCGTCCCGGTGTTCGTGCCCGGCACCGCCGTCGGGGGCGCGGCCCGTCTCGACGACCTCCTCGACGTCGACGCCCCCGTCGGCGCCCCGGGCCTGCTCGAGCGGCAGGACGACGGCCGGGTGCACCCGGTGACCCGGGACGAGGTCCTCGCCCCGCACATCCTCGCGCCCGAGCCGCACCCCGCCTACGACGACCTCCCGAGCTTCCGGCTCCTGTTCGAGAACGGACTTGTCTGATGTCCCTGTCCAGCAACGTTGCCGACCTCGCGACGCGAGTCGCGACCGAGATCAAGGCCAAGGCCACCCAGATCAACGGGAACGCCCCGGACCTCTCGGCGCTCACCACGACGGCGAAGTCGAACCTCGTCGCCGCGATCAACGAGGTGAACTCCGCCGTCGCTGGCTCCTCGGGCATCGACGACGGCACGACGGGCACGTCGACGACCTGGTCGTCGTCGAAGATCTCCTCGGAGGTGTCGACCGCGTCCACCGCGGACCGGGACCGCGCGAACCACACCGGCACCCAGTCCGCCGACACCATCACCGACGGCACCACGAACAAGGCGTACACCGCGGCGGAGAAGACGAAGCTCGCCGGGATCGCGTCCGGCGCCACGGCGAACGCCACCGACGCGCAGCTCCGGGACCGGTCGACCCACACCGGCACGCAGACCGCGTCGACGATCAGCGACTTCACGACCGCCGTGAACGCGCTGGTGTCGGCTGGGATGAACAGCCTGGTCGACTCCGCGCCCGGCACGCTCGACACCCTGAACGAGCTGGCCGCCGCGCTCGGGGACGACCCGAACTTCGCCGCGACGATCAACACCGCCCTCGGGAACCGCGTCCGGACCGACACCGCCGCGCAGGGTCTCACGACGACCCAGCAGGGCAACGCCCGCACGAACATCGCCGCCGCGGCCGCCGCGGACGTGACGGCGCTGGCGGCGGCGGTCGGGGACACCGACGCCGACTTCGCCGCGACCTTCGTCGCCGGGCTGTCGTGACCCTCGCGAGCCGGATCTCCGCGCTCGCGACCAGGCTCGCCACCGAGTTCAACACGGTCCGCGGCGAGATGGCGACGGGCCTTGCGGGGAAGGCGAACACCAGCCACGCCCACGGCGCCGGCGACGTCACGTCCGGCACGCTGGCGATCGCCCGCGTCCCGACGGGCACGTCGGGGACCACGGTCGCGCTCGGGAACCACAGCCACAGCTACCAGGACGCCGACGCGGACCTCACCGCGATCGCCGCGCTGTCCCCGGCGAACAACGACTTCCTCCAGCGGAAGTCGAGCGCGTGGACGAACCGCACCCCCGCGCAGGTCGTCGCGGACCTCGCGGGCACCAGCTCGACGACGCTCGCCGCCGGGAACCGCGGCCTCCCCACCGGCGGCGCGTCCGGGCAGATCCTCGCTAAGTCCTCGGCCAGCGACTACGCGGTCGGCTGGATCGACTACCCCGCCGCGCTGCCGCGCGGCGTGATCGCCCGGGCCCGCCGCAACACCGGGAACCTCACGATGGCGTCGGGGACCGCGTACAAGATCGTGGAGCTGTCGGCGAGTCTCCTCGCCGGCCGCATGTACCGGTTCCGGTCGCAGGCCGGGTTCTACGCCGACAGCGGCGCCACGATCGCCGACGTGTTCCTCCGCTACACCACCGACGGGTCGGCGCCGAGCACGTCGTCGACGGTGTTCGAGCACACCTCGGCGCCGCTGCTGGCCGGGGTCCGGGTCGGGACGGCCATCACCGACGACTTCTACACCCCGGCGTCGAATCAGACGGTCCGGCTGCTGCTCACCGCGTCGATCATCGCGTCGACGGGCGCCTGTTACGGCGCCACCAGCGACGCGTGGCCCGCCCGGATCACCGTCGAGGACGTCGGTCTCGCGGTCGCGGTCGGCGGCACGAACTACTAGCGCGGGCCCCGGAGGGGGCGAGGGGTGGCAGGTGATGCGTGGACGGGCTGAGCGCGATCGGGACCGAACTGATCTCCCGGTTCGGGGTGTACGCGCTGCTGCTGATCGGGATGTGGCTCATCATCCGGGCGCTGCGGAAGGACGCCGAGAAGGTCGCGACGCGGATGGCCGAGCAGGACGAGGACCACGCCCGCGACCGGGTGAAGTGGCGCGAGGACGAAACGCACCTGCGGGAGCAGATCCGGGAGTTGCGCGCCGACCTGGAGGAGGAACGACGGGCGCGACACGCCGCGGAGGACGCGGCACGAGCAGCGGGGGTGCCGCCCTCGCCGCCCGCGTCGCCTCGGCATCGACTGCCCGACGGCTGATCCGCCGCTACGGCGCCTGGCCGGTCGCGCTCGTCGCGCTCGGCCTCGCCGGGGCCGGGTTCTTCTCCGTGCACGACGTCGTGAAGAAGCAAGAGGCCGACACCGGGAAGGCCGTCGCCGTCGAGCAGCTCGGGCAGGTCGCGGACCCGCTCGCGCAACTGTGCGCGGAGGACGCGTCGGTCCGCGCCCGCGTCGGCGCGGCGTGCGGCGCGGCGCAGGCAGCCGTCGACAGCCCCACCCTGGCCGCCCGGAACGGTGTCGACGGCGCCGACGGGCGCGGCATCACCGGCACGTCGATCGGCGCGGACGGCCACCTCACCGTCACCTACTCCGACGGCACGTTCCGCGACGTCGGGAAGGTCGTGGGCGACGACGGCCGCGGCATCGCCACGGTCACGCTCGAGGGCGGCCGGCTGGTCGTCGTGTACTCCGACGGCACCCGTGTCGACCTCGGCGGTGTCGTCGGGCCCGCGGGGCGCTCGATCACCGGTGCGTCGACGGACGGCGGCCGCCTCGTCCTGACCCTCGACGACGGGACGACCCTCGACGCCGGGCCGCTCCCGGCTGGGCCGCCCGGACAGAACGGCGCCGACGGCGGGCAGGGCCCCGCTGGGCCGGCCGGGCCCGCGTGCCCCGACGGGTTCAAACCGGTCGAGACGGGGCCGGTCGTGGGCTCCGACGGAGTCAGCTACTCCCGCTCGATCACGTGCGTGGACCCGTCGTCGGCGAGCGGGGGCTGACATGGCGCGCCCGCCGAACGACGCGGCCGAGGCCGAGGCGGCCGCGTGGCGTCGGGTCGAGGCCGAGTACGAGCGGGTCGCGCACGCTCACGAACGGCTCGCGAAGGCCCTCGCGGAGCACCGGGCCGCGGCCGACCGGGCGCTGATGGAGTCGTCGGCGCGCGCGGTCGAGGACGCCGAGCTCGTCAGGAACTTCCGGGCGCTGCTGCCGTTCGCGATGCGACGCCGGCGCCCGTGCCCGCCGGGGCTGCCGTCGCCGCGCCGGCCGAAGGACTGACTCGTCAGGCGTCCGGGTACATGGCGCGCTCGATCTCCGCGCGCAACGCCTCGAACGCCGGCTGTTGCTTCTTCGTGAAGACGACGGAGTTCTCGTCCGCGACCGCGTGCCGGGTCTGCCGCCCGTACGTCGCCCGGGACTCGTTCCCGCCCGGGATCGTGAACTGTATGAACCCGTTCGTCAGGACCCCGGCCGGCTTGATCTGCACGGCCGTGATCGCCTTCACCGGGATCCGCTTCGACCCGCTGGCGCTCGTGAGCGCGGCGAGCCCTTTCTTGCTGATCTCGACGAACCTGCCGTCGAACGACACCGCCCCGCCGCGGTAGCCCTCAACGACGAGCGGGCTGGTGGGCGTGGGGCTGGTCATGCTTCGCCTCCTGGGCGTCGTGGTCGTGCGGGACTGAATGAACCTTCGGGAACGGTACGGCCGGTGTTACGCACCGCGCGGCCGGATCGTGAGCTCGACACCGGGACGGCCCAGCAGGACCACCCGTCCGAGGAGGACGCGCGCGATCCGCACCCCGTCGGACATGCACGCAGCGACAGCAAGCTCACCGACATGGACGACAACCTCGGCGGCCCGCTGGCACTTCGGCTCGGCGCACTTCATCCCGAGCCTCGCGCGACTCCGGCGCACTCGCGCAGCAGCTCGACCGTCACCGGGCGCCGGATCCACGGCTTCCCGACCGTGAGCCCGCCGCAGCCCAGCCCCGTCATGCACATCACCTCGACCGGCACCCGCTCGTCCCGCAGCACCGTCGCCCGGCCCTGGAGCTCGACGTAGGCGCTGTCGCCCGACGCGAGGCCGGCCCACATCGACAGCTCGGGCTCGTCGAGCCGCTCGTGCCAGGCCAGGAGGTCGAGCAGCGAGTCGGCGAGCAGCACGAGCCGCGCCCCGCCGACGCCGTCGCCGTCCGTGTCACGGACCCGGATCAGGTGCAGCGTGGGAAGCCCGTCAGCCTGCAGACGCATCCCCATCGTCACCGACCCCCGCACGGGCGGGCGCCGCCCCGGGCGCGGATCACGACGAGCGCGTCTGCAGCGAGTTCGGAGATCTTGCACGGCCACGCCGCGTGCAGCGACGTCCCCGCGACTCGGCACACGGTGCACCGGCCATCGTTGTCGACTCGGTGCTCGGTGACGAGACGCCCGACAAGATCAGGGTTCTGGGCGATGGTCGCGACGAGCTCGATCCAGTTACGGTCCTGCATGGGTCCCCTCCCGGGGGGATCAAGGCCCCGGCCGGCGGTGAGGTCGCCGAGCCGGGGCCGACTCATCTACACGGGAGCCCGGACGGGCCCCGCGGGCCGAGCTGCCGCGACGAAGCCGCGGGCCGTTCCCACGCACCGGGGAAGATCCCGGCGAAGTCCGGTGAAATCGGCAAAGATCGCGGTCGAATCGGCAAGGCCGCCACGACTGTGCGTGGAGTGCCGAAGCCGCCGCCGCGTTACCTCACGACGCCCGAAGCTGCCCGCGAGCTCAACGTCAACGAGCGCACGCTCCGGCACTGGGTCGCGACGGGGCAGATCGAACCGGACTTCCGCACGGCTGGCGGGCACATGCGCTGGGACGTCGAACGGGTCCGCGCCGAGCTGCGGCGAGACCTGCGACGTCGCCGCGACGAGGCCGAGTAGCGCACCCATCACGCCGCCGCCCCTGTCTCCCCGTCGGCGTGCCCGCGGCTCGTGCGCCGCCCGGTCCGGGGACGCAGCGACTTCGACAGCCGGTCCATCGCCTTCGTCGCGGCCGCGCCGGTCGTCCGGACGTAGATCCGGGTCGTGTTCGGCGACGCATGCCGCATGACGTCCTGGGTGAGCAGGACGTCGCGCGTCGCGGCGTAGAACGCCGTGCCGAAGCTGTGCCGCAGCCAGTGCAGCGAGTAGGGCATGCCGTGGCGGGCGAAGAACTTCGTGACCAGCCGGCTCACCGTGCTCGGCTTCATCGCCCCGCCGCTCGCGGTGCGCCACAGCGGCCCCCGCATGTGCATGTACTGGCGGATCGACGGCTCCACGTGCAGCGGCACGGTGATGCGGAACGGTTTCCGGCCCTTCCCGATCCCGGAGAGCACGAGCCGGCCCTCGACCTCGTCGATGCTGTCCCGGGTGAGTTGCGCGATCTCCATCGCGCGAAGCCCCATGAACGCGGCGAGCACCAGCCATGTCCGCAGCGGCTCCTCCGCGAGTTCGATCGCGAGCCGCAGGTCCCGGTCGGGCACGGGGTGCGCGACGGCGGGCGGCACCTTGATCCTCGGCAGCCGGGCGGTCGGGTCGACGGCGATGAGCCCGGTCTCGAGCGCCCACGCGTAGAACGCGCGGGCGTTCGAGGTGTAGGTCGCGATGGTGCTCATCTTGTACGGCGTGCCGAGTCGGGATGTGCCGTTGCGGAGGCTGCTCTGCCAGGCGTCGAGGATCTCGGGTGTGGCGTCGAGCAGGGGACAGGGGAGTGCTTCCGCAAGCCGCTGGAGGTTCGCTCTGCGGTGACGGAGGGATACCGGGGTTGCGCCGTTCCGGTCGAACCAGTCGCAGTGCCGGTCCAGGATTTGCTGATCGTTTGTGGTGGTGGTCACCTTTTTGAGTGGTACCGGACGGATAGCCCCCGAGTCACGCAGCTGTCTCATGTTCACCTCCCCGGCCCGCACACTGCCGGGTGACGGTGGCCGCGGCGCGTCGTGAATCGAGCCCGATGACCTGGGCCGATTCAGTTACAGAACGCCGATTTCGGGGTGAATTCCGGATGGAGTCCGACCAGGTCGCGCGGTACCGCACCGCCGTCGACGACGAGCGGCGCGGCGCGGATCTGATCGCCCGGCTCGACGCGGGCCGCGCCGCCGGCCTGGAGGTCGGCGGGCAGACCCTGACGCGGGCCCCGCGCGGCGTCGCGCCCGACCATCCGCGCATCGACCTGCTGCGCCACAAGTCGTTGCACCTCTGGCGCACCTTCCCGCCCGACGACGTGCTCCACGAGCCGGCGTGCCTCGACCGCGTCGCCGACGTCTGGCGCGCCGCCCGGCCGCTCGCGGAGTGGCTGGCCGACCACGTGGGCCCCAGCGACCGCCCTCGTCGCTGACCGGCTGCGTGACGGAGCCGCCGACCCGGCGGTCGTGTCGCCCGGCGCCCCGGCCCGGCTGCGACGGGCACCCGGCGGCGCCGACGATCGGGATCCCCACGCGCACCGGACCCGCGTGACCTGGGGATTCACCGGTGCGCGGGTGGTCGTGTCCGCTCCGTCGCCGGACCGTTCCCGGGTCGTCACCCGGCGCTCCGGTTCCGGCGTCCGTATCGTTCCAGTAGAGGGCTAGGCTGTGTCGTGTGAGTCGCCGAACCAAGATCGTCTGCACCATCGGCCCCGCGACCGCCTCGCCGGAGCGGATCCGGGAGCTGGTCGCGGCCGGGATGGACGTCGCAAGGCTCAACTTCAGCCACGGCAACCGCGAGGACCACAAGCGGGTCTACGAGATGGTCCGCGAGGCCGCGGACGCGGAGGGTCGCGCGGTGGGCGTGCTGGCCGACCTCCAGGGTCCGAAGATCCGCCTCGGCCGGTTCGCCGCCGGCCCCACCGAGTGGCACACCGGTGAGGAGGTCCGGATCACCGTCGAGGACGTCGCCGGCACGCACGACCGGGTGTCGACGACCTACGGCGGCCTCGCCACCGACGCCCGCGCGGGCGACCGGCTGCTGGTCGACGACGGCAAGGTGGGCCTGCGGGTGGTCGCCGTCGAGGGCCTCGACGTGGTCTGCAAGGTCACCGAGGGTGGCCCGGTCAGCGACAACAAGGGCATCTCGCTGCCCGGGATGAACGTGTCGGTGCCCGCGATGAGCGAGAAGGACTCGGCCGACCTCGCGTTCGCGCTGGACCTGCGCGTCGACATCGTGGCGCTGTCGTTCGTGCGCAGCCCCGCCGACATCGACCAGGTCCACAAGATCATGGACCAGCACGGCGGGCGCCTGCCGGTCGTCGCGAAGCTGGAGAAGCCCGAGGCCGTCGACAACCTCGAGGCGATCGTGCTGGCCTTCGACGCGATCATGGTCGCGCGTGGTGACCTGGGCGTCGAGCTGCCGCTGGAGAACGTGCCGCTGGTGCAGAAGCGGGCGATCCAGATCGCGCGGGAGAACGCCAAGCCGGTGGTCGTCGCCACGCAGATGCTCGACTCGATGATCACCAACTCGCGCCCGACCCGCGCGGAGGCCTCCGACGTCGCCAACGCGGTGCTCGACGGCGCCGACGCGGTGATGCTGTCCGGCGAGACGAGCGTCGGCCGCTACCCGATCAAGTCGGTGCGCACGATGGCGCAGATCATCGAGGCGGTCGAGGCCGGCCCGACGACGGTGCCCCCGCTCAACCACGTGCCCCGCACCAAGCGCGGGGTGCTGTCGTACGCGGCACGCGACATCGGGGAGCGGCTCTCGGCCCGGGCGCTGGTCGCGTTCACACAGTCCGGCGACACGGTGCGCCGGCTCGCCCGGCTGCACACCCGGCTGCCGCTGCTCGCCTTCACCCCGACGCCGGAGGTGCGCAGCCAGCTGGCGATGACGTGGGGCGTCGAGACGTTCCTGGTGCCCTACGTCGAGTCGACCGACGCGATGGTCCGCCAGGTCGACCACTCGATGCTCGCGCTCGAGCGGTTCCAGCCCGGCGACCTGGTGGTCATCGTCGCGGGCTCCCCGCCCGGGACCGTCGGGTCGACGAACTCGATCCGGGTGCACCGGCTGGGCGAAGAGGACATCTGACCGCACGGTCGCACCGCGGCCGGAGTCGCGGCGAGCCGGCGGCGTGGCCGCGGCGCGCGTTTGCGAGGATGCGGCCGTGACCGCCGCTCCCCGCCGACCCGACGTCGCCGCCGACGGCGTCGCCCGCGGGCAGGCCGTCGTCGACGAGCTCGTCGCGCTGCTCGACCTCGACGAGACCGGCCCGGACACCTTCCGCGGGACGAGCCCGGAGAGCAGGCGGTTCCGGGTCTACGGCGGGCAGGTGGCGGGGCAGGCGCTCGTCGCCGCGGGACGGACGGTGCCGGCGGGCCGGTCGGTGCACTCGCTGCACTCGTACTTCATCCGGGGCGGCGACCCGCGGGTGCCGATCGAGTACCGCACCGAGCGGATCCGCGACGGACGCTCGTTCACCACGCGGCGCGTGCTCGCCGTGCAGGACGACGAGGCGATCTTCATGATGTCGGCGTCGTTCCAGGTCCCGCAGGAGGGGCTGGTGCACGCCGAGCCTGCGCCCACCGACGTCCCCGCGCCCGAGTCGCTGCCCGACCTCGGGACGCGGCGCGCCGCCGGGCACGGTGGGGACTGGCTCGGCCGCGCGGAACGCCCGATCGACATCCGGTTCGTCGACGAGCCCGTCTGGACCGCCGACCGCGTCGCGACGAAGGAGCCGCTGCGTGCCTGGCTGCGTGCCGACGGGACGCTGTCCGACGACCCGCTGCTGCACACGTGCCTGCTGACGTGGGCGTCGGACATGATGTTGTTGAGCTCGGTCGTCGCGCGACACGACCTGAGCGCGACGCAGGTGCAGATGGCGAGCCTCGACCACGCGATCTGGTTCCACCAGCCGTGCCGGGCCGACGAGTGGCTGCTCTACGAGTGCTGGTCGCCCGCCGCGTCCGGCGGCCGGGGCCTCGCGACGGGCCGGTTCTTCACCCGCGACGGGCGGATGGTCGCGACGACGGCGCAGGAAGGGCTCACCCGGCTGCCGCGGCGCTGACGCCACCCGGCCCGGGCCTGGACCGGGCCGGGGCGGGTCGGGTATGACTTGGATCATGCCCTGCCGGTCGCGTCCGTCGGTGCGGCTCGTACGTCGTCGTCACGTCGACCACGGGCACGTCTGCTCGTGCGCGTGTCCGGGCCGCCGCTGAGCCCCTCCCGGTCACCCGCACACCCTGGAGCGACGATGCCGACCCCCGCGACGCCCACCGCCTCGACCACGGCCACCCCGACCCCTGGTGCCGAACGCGACGAGAACCTGCGCCGCATCCTCGGCGTCGTCGGTGAGAAGTTCAGCGCCCAGCCCGAGCGGGCGACGGTCCGGTTCCGGGCGAGCGGGGTGGGCGGCGACGGCGTGCGCTCCGACATCCGCATCGGGCGCCACGAGCTGGTCGTCGACGAGCCGCCCGCCCTCGCCGGGCAGGACGCCGGGCCCAGCCCGGTCGAGACCGCCCTCGCGGCGCTGCTGTCGTGCCAGGTGGTCACCTACCGGCTGTGGGCGGCGAAGCTCGGCATCCTGCTCGACGACGTGTCGGTCGACGTCGAGGGCGCCATCGACCTGCGCCGCTTCTACGGCATCGACGACTCCGGGCGCGCCGGCTTCGGCGACGTGCGGCTCGTCGTGACGCTGTCCGGCCCGGCGGGGGAGGAGCGCTACCGCGAGCTCGCCGCGGCCGTCGACGAGCACTGCCCGGTGCTCGACCTGTTCCGCAACCCGACGCCGGTCACGGTCGACCACGTCACGGCCTGACCGCACGTGCGCCGCACCGTTGCCACCCAGGGCAGGATGACGTCATGACCGAGCAGCAGGAACGACGCTGGGGCTTCCGCACGCGTGCCGTGCACGCCGGCGCGGTGCCCGATGCCGAGACCGGCGCCCGCGCGGTCCCGATCTACCAGTCGACGAGCTTCGTCTTCGAGAACACCACCGACGCGGCCAGCCTGTTCGCGCTGCAGAAGTACGGGCTGATCTACAGCCGGATCGCGAACCCGACGGTGTCGGTGCTCGAGGAGCGGATGGCGTCGCTCGAGGGCGGGATCGGCGCGGTGGCCGCGGCGAGCGGGCAGGCCGCCCAGTTCCTGACGTTCGCCTGCCTCGCCGGCGCGGGGGACCACGTCGTCGCGGCGGCCGGGCTCTACGGCGGCACCGTCACCCAGCTCGACGTGACGATGCGCCGCTTCGGTGTCGACACGACGTTCGTCGCGGGCGGCGACCCCGCCGACTTCGCGAAGGCGATCACCGACCGGACGCGCTTCGTCTACGCCGAGGTGGTGTCCAACCCCGGCGGCGAGGTCGCCGACATCGCCGGGCTCGCCGACGTCGCGCACGCCGAGGGGTTGCCGCTCATCGTCGACGCGACCCTGGCCACCCCGTACCTGTGTCGGCCGCTCGAGCACGGCGCCGACATCGTGCTGCACTCGGCGACCAAGTTCCTCGGCGGCCACGGCACGACGCTGGGCGGCATCGTCGTCGAGTCCGGCCGGTTCGACTGGGGCAACGGGAAGTTCCGGTCGATGACGACGCCCGTCCCGTCGTACGGCGGGCTGGACTGGTGGGGCAACTTCAAGGAGTTCGGCTTCCTCACCAAGCTGCGCGCCGAGCAGCTGCGCGACGTCGGCGCGACGCTGTCGGCGCATTCGGCGTTCCTGCTGATCCAGGGCGTGGAGACGCTGCCGCAGCGGATGGACACCCACATCGCCAACGCGCGCGCCGTCGCCGAGTGGCTCGACGCCGACCCGCGGGTCTCGTGGGTGCGCTGGGCGGGGCTGCCCAGCCATCCCGACCACGCGCGCGCGCAGCGCTACCTGCCGCAGGGCCCGGGCGCGGTGTTCTCGTTCGGGGTCGCGGGCGGGCGTGCCGCGGGCCAGCGGTTCATCGAGTCGGTGCAGCTGTGCAGCCATCTCGCCAACATCGGCGACGCCCGGACGCTCGTGCTGCACCCCGCGTCGACGACCCACCAGCAGCTCTCGGCGGAGCAGCTGGTCGCCGCGGGCGTGGGGGAGGACCTCGTGCGGATCAGCGTCGGGATCGAGGACGCCGACGACATCCTCTGGGATCTCGACCAGGCGCTGGCCGCCGCCGTGAAGGAGAACTGATGGACCCGGTGAGCAGCACCGAGTGGCGCAACCCGATCGCGCCGGAACGGCGCCGGATCCTCGACCGCACGCGCACCGTGGCGATGGTGGGTGCGTCGCCGAACCCGGCGCGGGCCAGCAACTTCGTCGCGACGTACCTGCTGTCGAGCACCCGCTACGACGTCTACTTCGTGAACCCGTTCGCCACCGAGGTCCTCGGCAGGCCGGTCTACCCGACGCTCGCCGACCTGCCCGTCGTGCCCGATCTGGTCGACGTCTTCCGCAAGCCCGCCGACCTGCCGGGTGTCCTCGAGGAGACGCTCGCCCTCGGCGACGGGGTGTCGACGTGGTGGCTGCAGTTCGGGCTGTGGGACGCCGACCTCGCACGCAAGGCGGAGGCCGCCGGCCTCGCCGTCGTGATGGACCGGTGCCTCAAGGTCGAGCACGCCCGTTTCCACGGGGGGCTGCACCTGGCCGGTTTCGACACCGGGGTGATCTCGAGCAGGCGCCGCACCGCCTGAGCCGAGTGCGGGCAGGTCAGGCGACGCCGGCCGTCGTCGCCACCCGCACGACCCAGAACAGCAGCCCGGTGACGAGCAGCAGGACCCAGAACGGCCAGGCGTGCCGCCGGGCGACCACCCAGGTCAGGATGCCCGCGACCAGCACCGACGCGACGATCATGCCGCCGAGCGCCCAGCCGGCGGCCCCCGACGGCGGCGGTCCCGACACGAGCAGCACCAGCACGACGTTCACCACGCCCCACAGCGCCGCGGCGAGCATCGGACGGCCGAACCCGGTGCCGGCCGCCCGCTCGCCGACGGGCGGGGGCGGCAGCTCCTCCGCGGCCGGGTAGGGCGGGGGGCCGGGCATGGGCTGGTGCGGCACGAGCCGGTCGGGATCGACGGGGGTGTACCCGGGCGCGCCACCCTCCCAGCCGAACCGCGCCGCGGTCCCGTTCCGCTCGGCCGTGTCGTCCCGCTCGACCGTCCTGTCCGGAGCGGATCCGCCGTCCCCGTCGCGGGGGTCGGGCGGGGGCGTGGCGGGGCTGGAGTCGGCCATCGCCCGACGCTAGCCGAGCCGCCGCTCGGGGCGCCGATCCGACCGCCGACGGACGTCACTGCCTCTGGTGCGTCGCAGGTGATCCCCGTCGCGGCGCACACGCCCGCGGAGGGTCTAGCCTCCCGGGCGTGTCTACCCCTCCTGTCACCGTCACAGTCACCGGCGCCGCTGGCCAGATCGGTTACGCGCTGCTCTTCCGTATCGCGTCCGGGCAGCTCCTGGGGCCCGACACCCCGGTCAAGCTGAACCTGCTCGAGATCCCGCAGGCCGTGAAGGCCGCCGAGGGCACCGCGATGGAGCTCGCCGACGGCGCGTTCCCGCTGCTCGCCGGCGTCGACATCTTCGACGACGCCACCAAGGCCTTCGACGGCGCGAACGTCGCGCTGCTCGTCGGCGCCCGGCCCCGCACCAAGGGCATGGAGCGCGGCGACCTGCTCGAGGCCAACGGCGGCATCTTCGCGCCGCAGGGCAAGGCGATCAACGAGGGTGCGGCCGACGACATCAAGGTCCTCGTCGTCGGCAACCCGGCGAACACCAACGCGCTCATCGCGAAGTCGGCCGCCCCGGACGTCCCGGCGGAGCGCTTCACCGCGATGACCCGCCTCGACCACAACCGCGCGCTCTCGCAGCTGTCGGCGAAGCTGTCGGTCCCGGTCTCCGAGATCACGAAGATGACGATCTGGGGCAACCACTCCGCGACCCAGTACCCCGACCTCTACCACACGGAGGTCGGCGGCAAGATCGCCGCCGAGCAGGTCGAGGAGTCGTGGCTGCGCGACACGTTCATCCCGACCGTCGCCAAGCGCGGCGCCGCGATCATCGAGGCCCGTGGCGCGTCGTCGGCCGCGTCCGCGGCGTCGGCGGCGATCGACCACGTGTACACCTGGGTCAACGGCACCGCCGACGGTGACTGGACCTCGATGGCCGTCCCGTCCGACGGGTCCTACGGCGTGGCCGAGGGCATCATCTCGTCGTTCCCGGTCACGACGGCGAACGGTGCGTACGAGATCGTCCAGGGCCTGGAGATCAACGACTTCTCCCGCGAGCGGATCGACGCGAGCGTCGCCGAGCTCGTCGAGGAGCGCGACGCGGTGAAGGCCCTCGGCCTGCTCTGAGGCGGGTCCGCCTGCCGTACGTCAGCAACGGCACCTTCCCGCAACCCGGTTGCGGGAAGGTGCCGTTGCTGCATTCGGCGGAAGGGGGCGCACCCCCGTGATCAAGTAGGGGTGCGCCTGGGGATCACACCATCGTCGCGAAGTGCTCGATCTCGGAAGCTTTCTCCCAACGGCGGACCAACCGGAACCGCCCCCCACCTCGGGAGAAACCGATGCGAACCGCCAGCCTCCGCCGCAACGTCGTCCGCCTCGCCACCGCCGGCGTGCTGTCCCTCGCGAGCCTCGGTGGGATCGCCGCCGTCGCCGCCCCCGCGGCCTCCGCCGCCCCCGCCGACTGCGCGTACAACCCGGGCGGACGGGGTGGCTACGGGTCCTACGTCGACGGCCTCGCCCTGAACCAGATGGACTGGGAGCAGGACCTCGCCAACGCCATCAACTCCTACCGGGCCTCTAAGGGCCTGCGCTCCCTGGCGTACTCGCGCACCCTGGCCCGGCCGGCGATGTGGGCGAGCCTGGACAGCTACAACCGGGGTTTCTCGCCGTCGAACCACGTCGACACCCGCGGCATGGGCATCGCCCAGCGCGTCCAGTTCTGCTCCGGCTACACCGGCTTCGTCGGTGAGATCAACTACTGGGGCACGGGCAGCCAGGCGTACACCGGCTGGCAGGCCGCGCTGACCTGGTGGAAGAACTCGCCCGGGCACAACGCGTGGCTGCTCAACGCCCAGGCCACGACGTTCTCGGTCCAGATGGCCTACGAGGGCGAGACCCGTACCCGCGCCCACTACACCGTGGTCTTCGGCGACCACTGACCCTGCACCGACACCGCAGGACGGCACCCTCCCGCACCAGGTGCGGGAGGGTGCCGGGCCGTGTGCGCCGGCCGGCGGGCATCGGCGCCGCCTTGCCCGGGGGCGGAGGATGGTTAGGATTGCCATGTATTCACCGGGGTTCTCGTCCGAGCACGTGGAGGCCAGTCCGTGACCGCAGCCGCCGTCCGAAGCACTCTCGCCGACCTGCTCCACGAGCCGGACGACGGCCGCATCCGCGAGCTGCACGACGGCGAGATCCGGGTGCTGCCCGAGCCCGACGAGGACCAGATCTGGCACGTGCGGCTGCTCGACCTGATGCTCGGCGTCAGCGCCCCAGAGGGTGTGGAGATCCACCACAGCACGGGCGTGCACGTCGACGAGGCCAACTTCTTCGTGCCCGACCTCCTCGTCGTCCGCGCGGGCACGCCCTTCCACGACAACGGGTTCGACGCCGCAGGCGTCGTGCTGGTGGTCGAGGTGCTGGGCCCGCTCACCCATCACGCCGACCGCATCCTCAAGCCGTGGCGCTACGCCGAGGCCGGCATCCCGTACTTCTGGCGGATCGACCAGGGGCCGCGGCTCGTCGCGCTGCGTCTCGACGAGACCCTCGGCGACGGGCACTACATCTACGACACCGAGCTGGTGCCCTGCGAGAACGCGGAGGTCCCGCACCCGTGGGTGGCCCAGATCGACATGGCGGAGTTCGTGGACCCGCCGAGCCGCCGCTGAGCCGGGGGCTCAGAGCAGCGCGATCGCGAACGCCTCCGGTGGGACGATGATCTGGTCCTGCTCGGCGGCCGCGGGCTCGGACGCGAGGAGGATCCGGGACACCCGGGCGCCGAGCCCGAGGGTCACGTCGTCGTGCCCGAGGTTGACCACGACGCGGATCCGGCCGCGGTGCACGACCAGCGCGCGCGCCTCCTCGTGCACGTCGACCTCGACCTCGTCGAGCCACGGGTCCGACAGCTCCGGCCACTGCCGACGCAGCGCGATCAGCTCCCGGTGCAGCGCGAGCAGCGTCGCGTGCGGCTCCTGGCAGGACTCGTCCCAGTCGAGCTTGGAGTCGAGGAACGTCGACTCGGCGTTGGGGTCGGGCACCTCCGCCGCACCCCAGCCGTGCTCGGCGAACTCCGCCGTACGACCCTCCCGCACGGCGTCGCGCAGCGCGGCGTCGGGGAAGTGCGAGAAGAACTGCCACGGCGTGCGGGCGCCCCACTCCTCGCCCATGAACAGCATCGGCGTGAACGGCGAGGTGAACACCAGCGCCGCCCCGCACGCGAGCAGCCCGGGGGTGAGCGACTGGGTGAGCCGGTCGCCGGCCGCGCGGTTGCCGATCTGGTCGTGGTTCTGCAGGTAGGCGAGGAACCGGTGGCCCGGGATGCGCCGGGTGTCGACGGGTGCGCCGTGCGCCCGCCGCCGGAAGCTCGACCAGGTGCCCTCGTGCAGGAACGCCCGGCACAGCACGTGCCCCAGCCCGGTCAGCCCGGCCGCGGCGAAGTCGCCGTAGTAGCCCTGCGACTCGCCGGTGAGGACGGCGTGCAGGCTGTGGTGGATGTCGTCGGCCCACTGGGCGTGCAGGCCGTAGCCGCCGCCCTCACGGGCCGTGACCAGCCGCGGATCGTTGAGGTCGGACTCCGCGACCAGCGAGAGCGGCCGACCGAGGTGCGTCGAGAGCGACTCGACCTCGACGGCCAGCTGCTCGAGCAGATGCGTCGCGCGGGTGTCGCGCAGTGCGTGCACGGCGTCGATGCGCAGCCCGTCGACGTGGAAGTCGCGCAGCCACATCAGCGCGTTGTCGATCGCGAAGCGCCGCACCTCGTCGGACCACGGGCCGTCGAGGTTCAGTGACGGGCCCCAGATGTTGCTCCCCGCGAAGTACGGCCCGAACCGGTCGAGATAGGCGCCCGACGGGCCGAGGTGGTTGTAGACGACGTCGAGCACGACGCCGAGGCCGCGGGCGTGGGCGGCGTCGACGAACCGCTTGAACCCGTCGGGGCCGCCGTAGTTCTCGGTGACGGCGTACCAGCCGACGCCGTCGTAGCCCCAGTTCCACGGTCCGTCGACGGCGTTGACCGGAAGCACCTCGACGAGGTCGACGCCCAGCTCGGCCAGGTGGTCGAGGCGCTCGATCGCGGAGGCGAACGTCCCCTCGGGGGTGAACGTCCCGATGTGGCACTCGTAGAGCACCGACCCGGGCAGCTGCCGGCCGGTCCAGGACCCGTCGGTCCACAGGAACCGGTCGTGGTCGTAGCGCCGGGACGCGGCGTGCACCCCACCGGGCTGCCAGTAGGAGCGCGGATCGGGCAGCGGGGTCTCGTCGTCGCCGACGAGGAACGCGTACGCGGTCCCGTGGCCGGCACCCTCGACCTCGACGTGCCACCAGCCGCCGGGGCTGGGGTACATCGGGTGCGGCTCGCCGTCGACGACGACGCGCATCTGCTCCTGCTCGGGCGCCCAGACCCGGTACTCGGCCACGTGCGTCGGTTCCTTCCGGTGCTGTCTGCGGTCGGGGATACGGGTCAGGCGGGCCGGACGAGCAGCGCGACGGGGTAGCGCAGCAGCAGGTCGCCCAGCCGCGGCGCGGCGCCGTCGACGGGGGTGTCGGTGAGGATGTCGTGCCAGTCGTCGGCGCCGTCGGGCAACGGCAGGACGGTGTCGCCCCAGCCCCCGCGGGCCGCCAGCCCCACCGGGAGCCGGGTGGCGACGGCGACCATCCCCGAGGCCTGCGCGCCCGGCCCGAGCAGCGAGGCCGTGCCACGCGCGAACGCGACGGCGTGCTCGGCCGCCGGTCCCGAGGCCGGCAGCGCCCGGTACCCGGCGAAGAGCTCGGGCCGGTACCGGCGCAACCGCGCCGCGGTGGCGGTCACCAGCAGCTTCGCGGCGCCGTCCGGGCCGATCTCGGGCAGCTCGCCCTCGTCGAGACGGCCGAGCGTCGCACGGCGGGCGGCGAAGTCCACGGGACGGCGGTTGTCGGGGTCGACGAGGGAGTACTCGAAGAACTCGGTGCCCTGGTAGATGTCGGGAACGCCCGGCCCGGCCAGCTGCAGCAGCTTCTGGCCCAGTGAGTTCGACCGGCCAGGGCCCTCGATCCGGGCGACGAACGCCTCGATCTCGGCGACCAGGTCGGGATCGGAGAGCACCTCGCCCGCCCACGCGGCGACGGCCTCGTCGACCTCGGCCACGGCCTCGACGTGGCTGGTGACGAGCTTGGCCTCCTTCGACGCCTTCGTCAGGTAGGCCGCCATCCGGTCGGCCGGGATCGGCCACGCGCCGACGAGGCACTGCCAGGCCAGCAGGTCCAGCGACCGGTCGGGCAGCGGGCGGCGCGCCGACCAGCGCCGGACCACGTCGATCCACTCGGCGGGCATCTCCGAGAGCACCGCGAGCCGGGCGCGCACGTCCTCGGAGCGCTTGGTGTCGTGTGTCGAGAGGGTCGTCATCGTCGCGGGGCTGCTCGCCTCGCGGGCCGCGGCGGCGGCGTGGAACTCGGCGGGGGAGACCCCGAACCGGTCGGGGGCGCCGCCCACCTCGTTGAGCGCGACGAACCGGTTCCACCGGTAGAACGCGGTGTCCTCGACGCCCTTGGCCATGATCATGCCCGAGGTCTGCTGCACGCGGGTGGTGAGCTCGCCGTGCGGGTCGGCGAGCATCGCGGCGTGCAGCGCCAGCAGCACCGGCGCGAGGTCGGGACGGTGGGTGCGCGCGACGGTCAGCGCCGTGTCGAGCGCCTCGCGGCCCTCGGGCAGGTAGCTGCGGTAGACGGGGAAGCCGCACAGCAGTTCGGCGACCGCGTCGCCCAGCGCGTCCTCGGGCGCACCGTCGAGCGCGGCGGCGACGGCCGGCACCGCGGCGGCGACCCCTGCGATGCGGCGTACCTCCGCGGCCAGGATCGTCGACGCGACCTCACGCCGGGCCCGGTGCTCGCCGCTGTGCGCCGACTCCTTCGACCCGACGTGCTCGGCCGTGAACTGGGTGAGCAGACCCGCACCCGCGGGATCGACGAACACCCCGCCGATGTGACGCAGCGCCTCGTAGCCGGTGGTGCCGTCGACGGGCCAGGACGCGGGCAGCTCCTCGCCGACCCCGAGGATCTTCTCGACGAGCAGCCACCGGTCGGGCCCGATCGCGGCGCGCAGCCGCTGCAGGTACTCGCCGGGGTGCGACAGCCCGTCGGGGTGGTCGACCCGGATGCCGTCGACCTCGCCGGCAGCCACCCAGCGCAGCACCTCGGCGTGCGTCGCCTCGAACACGTCCGGGTCCTCGACGCGGACGGCGGCCAGCGTAGACACGTCGAAGAAGCGGCGGTAGGTCAGCTCGGCGGCGCCGCGCTTCCAGGAGACGAGCCGGTAGTGCTGGCGCTCGTGCACCTCCCGCGCCGTGCCGTCGGCGGTACCGGGCGCGACGGGGAAGGCGTGCTCGTGGTAGCGCAGCTCGGTGCGGTCCGGCGACACGACCAGCGCGTCGAGCGCCTCGTTCTCGTCCTCGCCGAGCACGGGCAGCAGGACGGGGCCGGCGTCCCAGTCGACGTCGAACTTCGCCGCGTGCCGGGAGCTGCGGCCGTGGGTCAGCACGTCCCACCACCACGGGTTGGCCAGCGGCACGTCGACGCCCACGTGGTTGGGCACGATGTCGAGCAGCAGGCCGAGCCCGCGCTCGCGCAGCGCCGCGACCAGGTCCTTGCGGCCCAGCTCGCCACCGCGCTCCGCGGAGACCCGGGTCGGGTCGACGACGTCGTAGCCGTGGTTCGAGCCGGCGCCCGACTCCAGCAGCGGCGACGCGTAGAGCGCGCCGACGCCGAGCGCGTCGAGGTAGTCGAGCAGCGCGACCCCGTGCGCGAACGTCTGCTGCGCGGAGAACTGCAGCCGGTAGGTCGACGACGGGACGTGGCGGGCGGGGCGGCCGGACACGGGCGACTCGGACACGGGCGACTCGGACACGGGCGACTCGGACACGGGCGACTCGGAGGAGGAGGTCATCGGGTGGCCGCCTCGACCCGCTGCAGCACCAGCACCGACCGGGCCGGGACGACCTGCGCGGCGCCGGACGCGACGGTGTCCGGCTGGGCGGCCACGGTGCCGGGCGCCGTCGCGAGCGACGTGACCTCCCCGGTGGCCGAGTCGACCACGACGGCCCACCGGGTCCCGAACTCGGCGGGCGGCAGCGTCGCCTCGATGTCCTCCCAGTGCGCGTTGAGCATGATCAGGAACGAGTCGTCGGTGACACGCTCGCCGCGGTGGTCGGCCTCGGTGATGCCGTCGCCGTTGAGGAACACGACGACGCACTTGCCGAAGCCGGAGTCCCAGTCGTGCTCGGTCATCTCCTCACCCGACGGCGCGAACCACGCGATGTCGGGCAGCGCGGTGCGCACGTCGGGTGTGCCCCGCGAGCGCCGGGGGCGGATCGGCCTGCCGGCGAAGAACCGCCGCCTGCGGAACACCGGGTGCGCGTGCCGCAGCGCGGCCACCCCACCGGTGAAGCCGACCAGTGCGGCGTTCTTGCCCGCGAGCGACCAGTCCATCCAGGCCGTCTCGTTGTCCTGGCAGTAGACGTTGTTGTTGCCGCCCTGGGTCCGCCCGAGCTCGTCGCCGTGCAGCAGCATCGGCACGCCCTGGGACAGCAGGAGCGTCGTGATGAAGTTGCGCTGCTGGCGGGCCCGCAGCGCCAGCACGTCCTCGTCGTCGGTCGGGCCCTCGACGCCGCAGTTCCACGACCGGTTGTGGCTCTCGCCGTCGTTGCCGTCCTCGCCGTTGGCCTCGTTGTGCTTGTCGTTGTAGGAGACCAGGTCGGCGAGGGTGAAACCGTCGTGCGCGGTGACGAAGTTGATCGACGCGTAGGGCCGGCGGCCGTCGGCCTGGTAGAGGTCGGAGCTGCCCGTCATGCGGGAGGCGAACTCGCCGAGGGTGCCCGGCTCGCCGCGCCAGAAGTCGCGGACGGTGTCGCGGTACTTGCCGTTCCACTCCGTCCACAGCGGCGGGAAGTTGCCGACCTGGTAGCCGCCCGGGCCGACGTCCCACGGCTCGGCGATGAGCTTGACCTGCGAGATCACCGGGTCCTGCTGGACGAGATCGAAGAACACGCTCAGCCGGTCGACGTCGTAGAACTCGCGCGCCAGCGTCGAGGCCAGGTCGAAGCGGAAGCCGTCGACGTGCATCTCGGTCACCCAGTACCGCAGCGAGTCCATGATCAGCTGCAGGGTGTGCGGGTTGCGGACGTTGAGCGAGTTCCCGGTGCCCGTGTAGTCCATGTAGTACCGCTGGTCGTCCTCGACGAGGCGGTAGTAGGCGTGGTTGTCGATACCCCGCATGGACAGCGTGGGGCCCATGTCCGAGCCTTCGGCCGTGTGGTTGTAGACCACGTCGAGGATGACCTCGATGCCCGCCTCGTGCAGGTCGCGCACCATCGCCTTGAACTCCTGCACCTGGTTGCCGGCGCGGCCCGAGGCCATCGCGTAGGCGTGGTGCGGGGCCAGGAAGGCGATCGTGTTGTAGCCCCAGTAGTTGGCCAGACCGCGCTGCTCGAGATGGTGGTCGGTGATGAACTCGTGCACGGGCATGAGCTCGACCGCCGTGATCCCCAGCAGCTGCAGGTGCTCGATCATCGCCGGGTGCGCGAGACCGGCGTAGGTGCCGCGCAGCTCCTCGGGGACGTCGGGGTGGTTGATCGTCAGCCCGCGGACGTGCGCCTCGTAGACGATCGTCTCGTGGTAGGGCACCCGCGGCGGCCGGTCCGAACCCCAGTCGAAGTACGGGTTCACGACGACGGACTTGGGCACGAAGGGCGCCGAGTCGCTGTCGTTGCGCTCGTCGGGCTCGCCGAACCGGTAGCCGAACACGGCCTCGTCCCAGCGCACCGGCCCGTCGACGGCCTTGGCGTACGGGTCGATCAGCAGCTTGTTGGGGTTGCAGCGCAGGCCGCGAGCCGGGTCGTACGGGCCGTGGATCCGGTATCCGTAGTGCTGGCCGGGCTCGATCCCCGGCAGGTAGCAGTGCCAGACGAACCCGTCGACCTCCGTGAGGCGGACGCGGGTCTCCTCGCCGTCGTGGTCGAACAGGCACAGCTCGACGCGCTCGGCGACCTCCGAGAAGATCGCGAAGTTCGTCCCGGCGCCGTCGTAGCTGGCGCCCAACGGATAGGCGCTACCGGGCCACGGCCGCATGAGTTCCTCGTTCCCCGGCCGCGGCCGGACTGTCGGTTCGGACTGACAAGTGCCCCGAAACCCGGCGTCCCATGCCGCTCGCGGGGTGTGACCGGCGCGACGGCCGGGCGGCGGGGCGTGCTCGGGGTGTCCGCGGACACGCTACCGGTGTCGACCGACACCGCGCCGCGCCTGCGGCACCCGAGCCGGTGTCCGCCGAGGCGCGCAACCGAGCGAGGCGCGCAACCGAGCGGGCCGCAGCGGCAGTGCTCGCCGCGGTCCGCGCCGGCGGCGCTCGCCCGGGGCCGCGCCGCGGCGGCGGACGGGCCGGTGCCGGCCGTCCGGCGCGGACGCGGGCCGGGACGCTCAGCCCGCGAGCCGGGCGGGGAAGCCACCGGTGGCGATCGGGCCCCAGCGGACCGGCGTGACGCGGATCAGCGCCTTGCCCTGGGAGACCATCGCGGCGCGGTACTCGTCCCAGTCGGAGTGCTCGCCCGCGACCGCCCGGAAGTAGTCGACCAGCGGTTCGACGGCCTCGGGCAGCGTCACCAGCTCGGCGTCCCCGTCGATCTGCACCCACGGGCCGTTGAACTCGTCGGACTGGACCATGACCGAGGCCCTGCCGGTCCGGGCGACGTTGACCGACTTCGCGCGCTCGGGGTAGGTCGCGACGACGAGCCGGCCCTGGGCATCGACCCCGCCGGTCACCGGCGAGAGCTGCGGGGACCCGTCGACACGCGTCGTGAGCAGGACGAACCGGTGCCGTGGCCGGACGAAGTCGAGCAGGCCGTCGAGGTCGACCCTCGTGTTCGTGGCGATGGTGCGCGGCATGGGCCGAGCCTAGGCCGCGCCATCGGTCCGCGCCGCGCCGACGGGTAGGGTCCGCGGTGATGAGCACCCTGTTCACGAAGATCATCGACGGTGAGCTGCCCGCCCGGTTCGTCTGGTCCGACGACACGTGCGTCGGTTTCCTCTCGATCAACCCGCTCGGGCCCGGGCACACGCTGGTCGTGCCGCGCGCCGAGGTCGACCACTGGGTCGACGCCGAGCCCGCGCTCGTCGCGCACCTCACCCAGGTCTCCCACACGATCGCGCAGGCGGTGCAGTCGGTGTGGGCGCCGCCGCGCGTCGGACTGGTCGTCGCCGGGTTCGAGGTCCCGCACCTGCACGTGCACGTCTTCCCCGCGTGGGACATGGCCGCGTTCGACTTCGCGAACGCCGCCAAGACGGTCGACGACACCGAGCAGGACGCGCACGCCGGATCCCTGCGCGCCGCGCTGCGCGACGCCGGTCACGGCGCCCACGTGCGCGACGCCTGACGTGCAGCTCGTCCTCGTCCGCCACGCCCTGCCGACCAGGATCCAGCCCGGCACGGTGAACGTCGCGGGAGCCGCCGACCCCGCCCTCACCGAGCTCGGCCACCGGCAGGCCGCCACCCTCGTCACGGCGCTCGCCGGCGAGCCCGTCGAGGGCGTCTACAGCAGCACGATGACCCGGGCCGTGCAGACGCTCGCGCCGCTGGCCGCCGCACTGGGCCTCGAGCCCGTGCGCCGCGCCGACCTCGCCGAGTACGACGTCGACGACCCGCACTACGTGCCGGTCCACGAGATGGCGCGGCTCGACCCGGCGACGTGGGAGCGGCTGCGCGCCGGGCTGCTGCCCGCGCACGTCGACGTCCCCGCGTTCCGCGCCCGCGTCGTCGCGGCGATCGAGGCGGTCGCGGAGGCCCATCAGGGCGTCTCGACCGCCGTCGTCGTCGCCCACGCCGGCGTGATCAACATCTATCTCGCGCATCTGCTCGGCGTCGAACGGGAGCTGCCGTTCCCGCTGGACTACACCGGGATCACCAGGGTCCTGTGCGGGCGCGACGGCCGCCGGACGGTGCGCAGCGTCAACGAGATCGGACACGTCGCACCACTGCTGGCCGAGGTCGCCGCCGTGCGTGGTTGACGGCCGCGCGGTCGGGTGACGTCCCGCACGACGGTGTCACAGGGTCGTGACCAGCCGCGTTCAGGTCAATACGCTCGGTGCCCGACGATCTCCGGTCGCCATGGCGGCGCCGGACCCGGGGGGAGAGTGCCGTCGCGATGACCGGTCGGCTCGGGGCTGACGGCGGGGACGCCCGCCGGCCACTCGACGCCGCGGCACTCCCGCAGGCCGGCGACGATCCCGAGGCCGCCCCCTCGGGAAGACACGCTCGCTCCGTCTTCGCGGTACGTGAGTTCCGCAGCCTGTGGGGCGCCGAGCTCGTCTCCGCCGTCGGCGACCAGCTCGCGCGGCTCGCGCTCGCCGTCCTCGTCTACGCGCAGACCTCGTCGGCGGGACTGTCCGCCCTGGTCTACGCCCTGACCTTCCTGCCCGCGATGCTCGGCGGCATCCTTCTGGCCGGCCTCGCCGACCGCTACCGCAGGCGCGAGCTCATGGTGCTGGTCGACCTCCTGCGCGCCGGGCTGGTCGTCCTCATGGCGGTGCCGTGGCTGCCGTTGGGCGCGCTCTGCGGGGTGCTGGTCGTCGTCGTGCTGCTGTCGTCGGTGCACAGCGCGGCCCAGGCCGCCCTGCTGCCGCTCGTGCTTCCCGGCGAACGGTACGAACGGGGCCTCGCGGTCCGCCAGATCACCGCGCAGGCGGTCCAGCTCGCGGCCTTCGCGGGTGGTGGTGCGCTGCTCGTCGCGGTGCCCCCGCGCACGGCGCTGCTGCTCAACGCCGCGAGCTTCCTGATCTCGGGGGTCGTACTGCGACTGGGCGTCGCGTCGCGGCCCGCTCCGGTCCCGCCCGCCGACGACGGCACCGGACCCCGCTCCGTGGTGCACGACGGCATCACCGCGATCCGCGAGATCCTCGCCGATCCCGCGCGGCGCACGCTGCTGGGCCTGGTGCTGCTGGTCAGCGTCTACGTCGTCCCGGAGGCGATCGCCGCGCCGTACGCGTCGGCGCTGGGCAACAGCCCCTTCGGCACCGGCCTGCTCATGGCCGCCGACCCCGCGGGCAGCGTGATCGGGGCCTTCGCGTTCCAACGGCTGGTCCCGGCGCGGCTGCGCTCCCGGCTGATCGGTGTGCTCGCCGTGCTCGCCGGCTTCCCGCTGATCGCCTGCGTCTCCCAACCGGGGCTGTGGGCGTCGGTCGCCCTGTGGGTCGTCTCCGGCGCCCTGTCCACCGCGTTCATGGTCCAGGCGCAGGCGCTGTTCGTGCGGGCCACCCCCGACGCCCGGCGCGGCAGCGTCGTCGGCGTCGCGGCGTCGTGCCTGCTCGCGGCCCAGGGGGTGACGGTGTTCCTCGGCGGTGTGCTCGCCGACCACACCGGGCCCGCGATGACGGTCGCGATCGCGGGTGCCGTCGGGACCGTTCTCGCGGTGGGTGGGGCCGTCGCGTGGCGGTCGGCCCGGGCGGGGGGCTGACGGGGCGTCCGGTGGTCGTGCCCGCCGGGGGAGCGGGCCGGTCCGGCGTCCGGTCGTCCGGAGGTTCGGTCTCCGGTCCGGTCGGGCCGTCGGGACGGGCCCTCACGGACGCCGTCGGGGGAAGGGTCGGGATCGGCACGTCACCAGCTCTTGTTCCGCACGGTCACTCCTCGGTTCGGGGCGCGGTGGTTCGGGGCGGGGTCGGGGTCGGTCGTCCGGAGCGGATTCTCGCGACGGGGTTCACCAGGACTTGTTGCGCACGGGGCGTCCTCTCGGTCGTGGGTCGTGTGGGGCGTGTTCACCAGGACTTGTTGCTCACCGGAGCTCCTTCGGGTCGCGGGTCGGCGGTCGGGACGGTCACCAGGACTTGTTGCGCACGTCGCGCTCCTTTCGGACGGGTCTGCTCGGGTGGGTCACCAGGACTTGTTGCGCATCTGCGGGCTCCTCTCGTGGGTCGGCGGGTCGGGCGGGCGTTGCTCACCAGCTCTTGTTGCGCACGTCGCGCTCCTCTCGGATCGGGCCTGTTCGGGGTCGGTCACCAGCTCTTGTTGCGCACCTGCGTGCTCCTTCCGTCGGCGGGTGGTCGGGCGGTGGTCA
>NZ_BPRG01000215.1:87906-131913 GCF_036984265.1 Pseudonocardia sp. D17
TCACGGGCTCCTCCTCGGGTCCTGGGCCTGCGGGGTGGTCGGGCGGGTCACCAGCTCTTGTTGCGCACGGGGCGTCCTCTCGGTCGTGGGTGGGGTTTCGTGGGCGTCTCACCAGGACTTGTTGCGCATCTGCGTGCTCCTTCCGGGTCGTGGGGCGGGTGGTCTCGGTGGTCACCAGCTCTTGTTGCGCACGGGGCGTCCTCTCGGTCGTGGGTGGCGTTTCGTGGGTGTCTCACCAGGACTTGTTGCGCATCTGCGTGCTCCTTCCGGGTCGTGGGGCGGGTGGTCTCGGTGGTCACCAGCTCTTGTTGCTCACGGGCTCCTCCTCGGGTCCTGGGCCTGCGGGGTGGCGGGGCGGGTCACCAGCTCTTGTTGCGCACCTGCGTGCTCCTTCCGTCGGCGGGTGGTCGGGCGGTGGTCACCAGCTCTTGTTGCGCACGGGGCGTCCTCTCGGTCGCGGGTGGTGTGTGCGGGTGCCTCACCAGGACTTGTTGCGCACCGGGCACTCCTTCCGGGTCGTCGGTCAGCGGTCAGGGCGGTCACCAGCTCTTGTTGCGCACGGGCACTCCTGTTCGGTGGGCGGACGGCTGGGCGGCTCGGGTCACCAGCTCTTGTTGCGCACGGCGACGTCCTTCCTGGAGGGCGGTCGGATCGGGTGGTTCTCACCAGCTCTTGTTGCGCACGTGCTGCTCCGTTCGATGTGGATATGAGGGCTCCGGAAGTGACGGGGGAGGTGACTGCGCGTGGTGTTGCGGTTGTGCAAGTGCGGGCGGCTCCGGAGGACGGCGCGGACACGGCAGGCCGGCCCGGCGAAATGCAGGGGCGGTCGGTGCGCATGCACTCATTCCCTTCTTGATCACGGAATGCGATCGCCAAAACGGCGGCGTTCGCCGATCCGGAGCAGTGCGTCGACTCGTGAACCGGCTTCGGAGCGGAATTCCGGAGAAGCGCCGAGAAGCTCGGAAATGGGTCGACCCTCATCGTTGGTACGTCCGGGTGGTCTCGTCGGCGCACGTCGTCGGCCGTGGCCCGCCGTGGTGGCGGGGCGGACGGGGCGTGCAACAGGCGTCCCGGAGCGAGGGCGTCAGTGCCAGCTCTTGTTACGCACCGCGCACCTCCTCTCGCATTCGTCGGGTCGGCGGCCACCCTCGGTGACCCCGCGCACGTTCTCATGTGCCGTTGGGCTCACCGCCGATGACACCCGTCGAGTGGATCAACTATTCTCACGACCGGTGACGTCCGGATGACTGAGAGTACGAATGGCTAGCAAAGCGGGTGCAGGGGGTGCTCCGGAAGGAGCAATTCCCGGCCCCTGGAAAATTACTCGGTGGGCCGTGTGGAGCGTGCCCTCTCGGGTGATCCTGCCTGTGTTTCTCGTCGAGCTGACCGCGCTGGGCCTGTTGCTCACCCACGTCACCGCCCCCGGAATCACCACCCGGTCGTTGATCGACGCACTCACGCTGACCCTGCTCGGCGTCGCGCACACCGAGATCGCGGTCAGGGCCGAGCGGGTCCGCCGCCGCGTCACCGAGACGCCGCACGTCGACCTGAGTTCGGTCTGGACGTTCGCCGGGGCGGTCCTGCTGCCGCCGCTGCTGGCCGCGGTCGTGGCCGTCGTGGTGTTCACGCACCTGTGGTGGCGGGCGTGGCGGCCTCGGGTGCCGGTCTACCGGCAGGTCTTCAGCACCGCGACGGTCGTGCTGGCGTGCCAGGCGGCGGGCGCGATCGTGAGCTATGTCGTCCCGCACGCCCGCGACGTCGGACTGGGCGCGGGCGCCGGTCCGTTCGCGCTGGTCCTCGCCCTGCTGGCGTACACGACGATCAACAGCGGGCTGATCGCGGGCGCGATCGCGGTGAGCTCGCCGAAGCCGACCGTCGTGATGGTCCTGGGCCACTGGGACGAGAACGCGCTCGAGGTCGCGACGCTGTGCCTGGGCGGCCTCACCGCGGTCGTGCTGGCGTTCAACCCGTGGCTCGTGGTGTTCGTGCTGCCGGCACTGCTGGTGCTGCACCGGGCCGTCCTGGTCCGCCAGCTCGAGGAGGCCGCGAGCACCGACGGCAAGACGGGGCTGCTCAACGCCGCGGCGTGGCACGCCCACGCCCAGCGCGAGGTCTCCCGGGCCGTCCGGCAGGGCGGCGCCGCGTCGCTGCTGATCCTCGACCTCGACCACTTCAAGTCGGTCAACGACCGGCACGGCCACCTCGCCGGCGACAAGGTGCTCTCCGCGGTGGCCGAGACACTGCGCAGCGAGGTCCGCGAGAACGACCTGGTCGGCCGGTTCGGCGGCGAGGAGTTCGTCGTGCTGCTGCCCGGTGTCGACGACAGCGACTACGGGGTCGCGGAGCTGCGGCTGGTCGCCGACCGCATCCGCCGCCGCGTCGAGGGCATGGCGGTCGAGATGCCGACGCCCGACGGGCCGCTCACGATCACCGGGCTCACGGTGTCGATCGGGGGCGCCGCGTTCCCGACCGACGGCTCCGACCTGACCCGGCTGCTCGAGACGGCCGACTCGGCGCTCTACGCCGCCAAGCGCTCCGGCCGCAACGTCGTGCGGCTCGGTGCCCACGCCCGCGGCGACCGGGGCGACCGGACGGCGCGGGTCTCCGAGCTCGACGAGGCCGAGCCGCCGGCCGCGAGCTGACCCTGCGTGCACCGTCCGACGTCCGGGTGACCCTTGGTCACGGACCGCGCCCGAATCCACCCCGTTGAGTGACCGACTGCCGACTGACAGTTGTTCTCCGGCTCACTAATCTCGAACCTCGTCGAGGGTCGGGGAGGCCGGGGGGAGGCTCGATCGTGTTCGGATCGACGGCTCGCTGGAGCTTCTGGTCGGAGCCGGCGCGGGTCCGCCTCCTCGTCGTGGCGGTGGAGGCGGTCGCGATCGGCCTCGCGGTGGCCACGCTCTCCTCGGGGGCCCCCACGGGTGCCGATCTCGCGCTCGGCGGCTGGATCCTGCTGCTGGGGATGGCCCACATCGAAGCGGCCACCGGCATCGAGCGGATCCGGCGGCGGGTGACCGCCACGGCGTACTTCGACCTCAGTTCGGTCTGGACGTTCGCCGCCGCCCTGCTGCTGCCCGCCGCGGTCGCGACGGGAGTGGTCGTCGTCCTCTACGCGCACCTGTGGCTGCGGGTGTGGAAGCCGGCCCGGGTGCCGCTCTACCGGCTCGTCTACACCACCGCGACGGTCGTGCTGGCCGCCGTGGCGGCGCACGCCGTCGTCCTCGCCGCGCGCGCCGCGGGTGCCGCCGCCCACGAGCTGCCCGCACTCGGCTGGATCGCACTGGCCGCGCTGGTGTACCTCGTCGTGAACAACATGCTCGTCGTGGGCGCGGTGGCGCTCGGCGAAGGCCTCGGGCAGCCGCGCACCCTGCTCGGCGGCCTCGACGACCACGTGCTCGAGCTGGCCACCCTGTGCCTCGGCGCAATGGTGGCACTGGTGCTGACGGCGGACCGGTGGACGGCCGCCCTCGCGCTCGCGCCGTTGCTGGTGCTGCAGCGCGCGGTGCAGGTGCGTCAGCTGGAGGAGGCGGCCACCACCGACCAGAAGACGGGCTTGCTCAACACCGCGGCCTGGCGGTCGGCGGCGGCCCGACGGCTGGAGCGCGCGGACCGGTCCGGCGGCGCGGCGGTGCTGATCGCCGATCTCGACCACTTCAAGTCGGTCAACGACACGCACGGCCATCTGGTCGGCGACGCGGTGCTGGCCGCCGTCGCCGCCGAGCTGCGTGCCGAGGTCCGCCAGCACGACCTCGTCGCCCGCTTCGGCGGGGAGGAGTTCGTCGTCCTGCTGACCGACCTGACGGCGGGCGGTGCCGGTCGTCGCGAGGTGCTGGCCGTCGCCGAGCGCATCCGCGCCCGCGTCGCGGGCCTGGGCGTTCCGGTGCCGGCTGCCGCGGGGCCCGTCGTCGTCGACGGCCTGAGCATCTCCATCGGCGCCGCGATGTTCCCGGAGGACGGCGAGGAGCTGGAGAAGGTCCTCGCGGTGGCCGACGAGTCGCTGTACGCGGCCAAGGACGCCGGACGCAACACGGTCCGCATCGCCTCGGGGCCGGTCGTGCCGCAGGCCCGGCGGTCCACCGACGACGCGGCCGCGCCCGTGCCCGCTCCTGACCCGGTCGCCGCGCGCCCCTCGGCGCGGGCCGGGGGGCCGTTCGCCGAGTGAGTCCGGCACGCGCCGCACCGTGGCGGTCGGATGATCCCCCGCGACCGTAAGGTGGGGGGCGTGAGCCTGTTGCGTTCCATCCACGGCCCTCGCGATCTTCGTGGACTCGGTCCGGACCAGCTGGCCGAGCTCGTGGCGGAGATCCGTCGTTTCCTGGTCGCCGCGGTGGCCCGCACCGGGGGGCACCTGGGACCCAACCTGGGCGTCATCGAGCTGACCATCGCCCTGCACCGGGTGTTCGACTCGCCACGCGACACCCTGATCTGGGACACCGGCCACCAGGCCTACGTCCACAAGCTGCTCACCGGGCGGCACGACGGCTGGGACCGGCTGAAGATGACCGGCGGGCTCTCGGGCTACCCCAACCGGGGCGAGAGCGAGCACGACGTCGTGGAGAACAGCCACGCGTCGACGTCGCTGTCCTGGGCCGACGGGCTGGCCCGCGCCTACGCGCTGAACGGGGAGAACCGGCACGTCGTCGCCGTCATCGGCGACGGGGCCCTCACCGGCGGCATGGCCTGGGAGGCGCTGAACAACATCGCCGCAGCGCCGGACCGCAACGTCGTCGTCGTGGTCAACGACAACGGCCGCTCCTACGCCCCCACGATCGGCGGCCTGGCCGACCGTCTCGCGTCGCTGCGGCTGCAGCCCGGCTACGAGCGGGTCCTCGACGCGGGCAAGCACGCGCTGCGCGGCACGCCCGTCGTCGGACCGGCGATCTACGCGGGTCTGCACGCGCTCAAGGCCGGCGTGAAGGACGCGATCAGCCCGCAGGAGCTGTTCGCCGACCTGGGCATCAAGTACTTCGGCCCCATCGACGGGCACGACGTCGCCGCGATGGAGTCCGCGCTGCGCCGGGCCCGGCGCTTCGGCGGGCCGGTGATCGTGCACGCGGTGACCCGCAAGGGCAACGGGTACCTGCCCGCGGAGAACGACGCGGCCGAGCAGATGCACAGTCCCGCGGCGTTCGACCCGGCGACCGGCCGTCCGACCGGACCCAAGACCGCGGGCTGGACCAGCGTCTTCTCCGAGGAGATGGTGGCGCTGGGTGCGCGGCGCCCCGACGTCGTCGCCATCACGGCGGCGATGCTGGGCCCGGTGGGTCTCGCGGCCTTCGCGGAGGCCTACCCCGAGCGCTGCATCGACGTCGGCATCGCCGAGCAGCACGCGCTGACCTCGGCGGCGGGGCTCGCCCACGGCGGGCTGCACCCCGTCGTCGCGCTGTACTCGACGTTCCTCAACCGCGCGTTCGACCAGCTCCTGCTCGACGTCGCGCTGCACCGGCACGCCGTGACCCTGGTGCTCGACCGGGCGGGCGTCACCGGCAGCGACGGTCCGTCGCACAACGGGATGTGGGATCTGTCGCTGCTGGGCGTCGTCCCGGGGATCCGGGTGGCCGCGCCGCGCGACGCGGCGACGCTGCGCGAGGAGCTGGCCGAGGCCGTCGCGGTCGACGACGGCCCGACGGCCCTGCGCTTCCCCAAGGGCGCGGTCGTCGAGTCGGTCCCGGCCGTCCGGCGGATCGGCGGCCCGATCGGCGGTGCCGACGGCATCGGGACCGCCGCCGGTGCCGACGGCATCGGGACCGTCGACGTGCTGGCCGAACCGGCCGCGGGCGCCGACGCGCCGACGGTGCTGATGGTCTGCGTGGGCGCCTTCGCCGAGCTGGGCGTGGCCGCCGCGGAGCGGCTGTCGCACCAGGGCATCGGCGTCACGGTCGTCGACCCGCGCTGGGTGCTGCCGGTACCCGAGGCGCTCGTCGAGCTCGCGGCGGCGCACCAGCTCGTCGTGACCGTCAGCGACGCGGGCCGCCACGGCGGCTTCGGCTCGGCGCTCTCGGACCTCCTGCGGTCGTGCGAGGTCGACGTCCCGAGCCGCGACCTCGCGCTGCCACAGCAGTTCCTCGACCACGGCAGCCGGTCCGACGTGCTCGTCGCCGCGGGTCTCACCGTCCAGGACGTGGCCCGCAGGGTCACCGAGTGGGCCTCGGCGCTGCCGGGGTGCCGCGTCGTGCAGGGCGCGGTCGACGACGGCGTCCTCGAGCCCGGTACCACCCGCGACGACGCGCCGTCCGGCGGTTCCGAGGACCGGGCGCGCTGATGCGCGTGCTGATCGTCGAGGACGAGCGGGCCCTGGCCGACGCCGTGGCCCGCGGGCTGCGCCGGGAGGGCCTGGCCGTCGACCTCGCCTACGACGGGCTGGAGGGCCAGGAGAAGACGTCGGTCACCCGGTACGACGTCGTCGTCCTCGACCGGGACCTGCCCGGCATGTCGGGCGACGAGCTGTGCGACGAGATCGTCGCCTCCGCCGCGCCGACGCGGGTCCTGATGCTCACCGCCAGCGGGTCGCTGGCCGACAAGGTCGACGGGCTGTCCCGCGGCGCCGACGACTACCTGGCCAAGCCGTTCGACTTCCCCGAGCTGGTCGCCCGGATCCGGGCGCTCGGCCGGCGGGCGACGCCCGCGACGCCGCCGTTGCTGGTCGCCGGTGACGTCGCGCTCGACCCGGCGCGGCGGACGGTGCGCCGGGCCGAGCAGGTCGTCGAGCTGACCCGCAAGGAGTTCGGGGTCCTCGAGGTGCTGATGGGCGCGCGCGGGGCCGTCGTGTCCAGCGAGGAGCTGCTGGAACGGGTGTGGGACGAGAACGCCGACCCGTTCACGACGACCGTGCGCGTCACCGTCATGACGCTGCGCAAGAAGCTGGGGGAGCCGGGGGTCATCGAGACCGTCGTCGGCGCCGGCTACCGGGTCCCGGCGGCGGGCTGACCGGGGCGAGGGTGGCCGCGGCGCGACCTCCCGGCGGCCGGGGGACCCCCGGGCGGCGGCCGGGGCCGGGCCTGCGGCCGCGGCTGACGGTCCTCGCGACGGTGCTCGTCGCGCTGGTCAGTGCGCTTCTGCTGTGGCTGGGCTGGTGGCTCGTCGGCGGGGTCGCCCAGTCGTCGGTGCCCGCGTTCCCGGAGGGCGGCACGGTACGCGTCGACGGCGTGGAGGTGCCCGCCGAGCAGGTCGGCCAGGCGGTGGGCGCCGCGGCGCGTGCGGAGGTGCTGCGGGCCGGGCTGATCGCGTTCCCGCTGGTCGTGGTCGCGGCGGCCGTCGTGTCGTGGGTGCTGGTGGGCCGGGTGCTCGCGCCGCTGCACGCGGTGACGGCGACGGCGCGGCGGCTCTCGGCCGAGTCGCTCGACGAACGGATCGCGTTGCGCGACGCCCGCGGCGAGGTCGCCGAGCTGGCCGCGGTGTTCGACGCGATGCTCGACCGGCTACAGGCGGCGTTCGACGCCCAGCGCCGGTTCGTCGCCAATGCGAGCCACGAGCTGCGCACGCCGTTGGCCGTGCTGCGCACGGAGGTCGACGTGACGTTGGCCGACCCCGACGCGGACCTCGACGAGCTGCGCCGCATGGCGGAGGTGGTCCGCGACGCCACCCGCCGCGCCGACGAGCTCGTGGGCGCGCTGTTGCTGCTCGCGCGCACCCAGGCCGTCGGACATCTCGACGCCCGTCCGGTCGACCTGGCCGAGCTCGCCGCGTCGAGCGTGGCGGCCGTGTCGGGCGCGGCGGCGGCGCGCGGGCTGCGGATGTCGGTGTCGGCGGCGCCCGCGCCCGCCGCGGGGGACCCGGTCCTGCTCGGCCGGGTCGCGGGCAACCTGCTCGAGAACGCGGTGCGGCACAACGTGCCCGGCGGTTGGGTGGAGGTCTGCACGGGGCCCGTCGCGGGCGGGGCGGAGCTGCGGGTGGCCTCGGGTGGCGACGTCATCGCCCCGGAGCGGGTGGCCGAGCTGTTCGAGCCCTTCCGCCGCGGCCCGCGCGACCGCACCGGCGACGCCGGGGGTGCGGGGCTGGGCCTGTCGATCGTGCGGGCCGTCGTGCTGGCGCACGGGGGCAGCGTCCGCGGCGATGCGGTGCCCGGCGGCGGGCTCGCGGTGACCGTTCGGATCCCCCACACGCCGGAGGACGGACACTGAGCGTCCGTGCGAGGGCCGGCGCGCCGAGCGTCACGCCTTCGCGGCGACGGCCTTCTCCAGCAGTGGTGCCGTCAGGGTGATCTGCCACGGCCGGGCCCCGCCGGCAGCCAGCGCGGCGGCGACGTCACCGTCGGCGGGCGGGGTCCAGCACACCCGGCGCAGCAGGTCCGGTAGCAGCAGGTTCTCCGCCGGGATCGACCACTTCTCGGCGAGGTCGGCCAACGCGCTGCGGGCGGCGGAGAGCCGAGCGGCCGCGTCGGGGTCGCGGTCGGACCATCGCGCGACCGGCGGCGGACCGTCACCGGGCACCGTGGCGCGCGGGAGCTCCTCGGCAGGCAGCTGGGCGGCCCGCTCCAGCGCGGCGAACCAGTACGACGTGAGCCGCCGCTGCGAGCGCCCGCGGAACACCGGCATCGCCGCCAGCGCGCCCGGTGTGGCGGGTGCGTTGACGGCGGCGTCGACGATCGCGGCGTCGGGCAGGACCCGGCCGGGAGCGATGTCGCGTTCGGCGGCCAGCTTGTCGCGGGCCTCCCACAGCGCGCGGACGACTGCGAGCGCACGCGGCTTGCGCACCTTGTGGATGCCCGAGGTCCGCCGCCACGGCTCCGCGCGGGGCGCGGGCGCGGCGGCGGTGCGGACGGCCTCGAACTCCTGCGCGGCGAACTCCGACTTGCCCTGCTCGGCGAGCATCCCGGCGAGCAGGTCGCGCAGCTCGATGAGCACCTCGACGTCGAGCGCGGCGTAGACGAGCCAGTCCTCGGGCAGCGGTCGCCGGGACCAGTCGGCGGCGCCGTGACCCTTCTCCAGAGCGAGCCCGAGCAGCTGTTCGACCATCGGCCCGAGCCCGACGCGGGGGAGCCCGGCCAGCCGGCCGGCGAGCTCGGTGTCGAACAGCGAGGTCGGGGCGAGCCCGACCTCGGCCAGGCACGGGAGATCCTGCGACGCGGCGTGCAGCACCCATTCCGGCCCCGTCAGCGCCGGGGACAGCGCCGAGAGGTCGGAACCCAGCGGGATCGGATCGATCAGTGCCGATCCCGCGCCCGCCCGGCGCAGCTGCACCAGGTATGCCCGCTGGGAGTAGCGGAAGCCGGACGCGCGCTCGGCGTCGACCGCGACCGGGCCGGAACCCGCCGCGAACGCCGCCGCCGTGCGCTCCAACGCCCTGGCGTCGGCCACCACGTCGGGCAGGCCGTCGGCAGGGCGCAGCAGCGGCACCGGTCCGTCGGGTCGACCTGGCCCGTCGGTCGTGCCGTCCGCCCCGTGACGCGGGGGAGCGCTCGGTTGGTTCGTCGTCAGCGGATGACTCCCGCACGCATCGCCAGCGCCACCATCTGGGCCCGGTCACCCGTACCGAGCTTGCGGCCGATCCGCGACAGGTGGCTCTTGACGGTCAGCGCCGACAGGCTGAGGGCCTCACCGATCTCCTTGTTCGACTGCCCGTCCGCGACCAGCTGCAGCACCTCCACCTCGCGCGCCGAGAGCTCGCGCGGGGTGTTGTCGGTGCCCGGGACGCGCGTCCCGGTGGCGAGCAGCGGCGCGACCGTCGGGTCGGCGTAGACGCCGCCGTCGAGCACCCGCTTCACACCATCGGTCACGACGGCCGGCGAGGCCGACTTGAGCAGATACGCCTGGGCGCCCGCCTGGAACGCGGAGCGGACGGCGTACGGGTCGTCGGACGAGGCCAGCACGACGAGCCGGTTCCAGCCCAGCGCGCGCAGCTCCGTCACGAGGTCGAGCCCGCTGCCGTCGGGCCGACCGAGATCGAGGATCGCGAGGTCGCACGGCCCGTTCGCCTGTGCCCGTGCACGTGCCTCGGCCACCGAGGCGGCCTCGTGCACCGTACCGGCCCCCATCGACCGCAGCCGCGCTGCGATCGCCTCGCGAAGGAGCGGGTGGTCGTCGACCACCAGCACCGAGAACAACTCTTCCCGCGGGTGCGGGACCATGGCAGGCGACAGCACAGCTCCGGTGGAACTGCGCATGGGTGCGCCCTGGCCCACAACGGCCACGTTCTTACCTCCCTGGAGTCGGTCGTTGCCCCCCGACCGGCACCAGATCCTCGGGCCGACGGAGAGTTGCGCCCGACCGCCCGAGGAGGTGTCGTGGAGGAAGCGTAGCCCCCCAAGCGGTCTAACGTCGTGTATCCGATCGAACTTCTCCGGGTGAAAGTTACAGCGTTGTCGCGCTGTGTACACCCGATCGGGTGATCAACAGTCTGTGACCGATCGACTCCCCGACATGAAACCGCTGGTGAGCACGCGCTTATACCGTTCGGCGCGCAAGTCGCGGAACGCCGACCGGTGGCAGCCCGGCGGCGGTCGCGACGAGTGTCGCGAAGGCCTCGGAGTGCCGGGAGAGCGTGTCGGCCCCCTCGTTCGGGGTCCACGACGCCCGGATCTCGACGTCGTCGTCGCGCCGCGGCCCGGCGATGTCACCGAACCGCACCGACGACGTCTGCGTCACCGTCCCACCCAGTGCCGTGTGCCCGGCACCGCCCGCCTCGAGTGCCTCGGTCAGCCACGACCACGCGATGACCGGGAGCATCTCGTCCCCGAGCTGCTCGGGCTCCAGCCGTGCCTGGACGAAGCACACGAGCCGGAACGTCCCCTCCCACTTGTCCTGCCCGGCCGGGTCGTGCAGCAGGATCAGCCGGCCGGAGGTGTCGGGCTCGTCGAGGTCGTCGAGCCCGTCGCCGCGGTGCCCGATGTCGGCCTCGACGCTGTACGCCCAGGAGAAGGGCGCGAGCCGCGGCGGGGCCTCGAGCGGGCGGACGACGAGCTCGGGCCGGGGTCGGTACGACGACAGCGCCGCCACCGCGCGGCCGAACTCCGGTGGTGGAGAGGTCGTGTCGGGCACGACCGGGGACTCTAGGTCGCGCCCGCGCCGCGCCGGGGCAGGCGCGCCGGGATCCGATCGGGGGACCGGCCCCCAGCTGTGGGATCATCGGGTTCTGATGAGTGCCCGCACCGATCTCAGCGCCCCTCCCGCCACCCGCCGGGACCTGCGCGCCGCCCCGTTCCTGGTCGCCGCGCGCGGTGGCCGACCGGCGCGGCTGCCGGTGTGGTTCATGCGGCAGGCGGGCCGGTCGCTGCCCGAGTACCGGGCGCTGCGGGCGGACACCGGCATCATCCAGGCCTGCCTGGACCCGGAGCTCACGTGCGAGATCACCCTGCAGCCGGTGCGCCGGCACGGGGTCGACGCCGCGATCCTGTTCAGCGACATCGTCGTGCCCCTGTACCTGTCGGGCGTGGGGGTCGACATCGTGGCCGGCACCGGGCCCGTCGTCGCGCGGCCGGTCCGCACCGCGGCCGACGTCGAGGCCCTCCCGCGGCTGCACCCCGAGCAGGTCGCGCCCGTCGTCGACGCGATCCGGCTGCTGCTGCCCGCGCTGGGCGAGACGCCGCTCATCGGGTTCGCCGGGGCGCCGTTCACCCTGGCGTCCTACCTGGTCGAGGGCGGACCGAGCCGCAACCACGAACGCACCAAGGCGCTCATGCGCAGCGCCCCCGACGTCTGGCACGCGCTGCTGTCCCGGCTCGCCGCGAACGCCGCGACGTTCCTGCAGGCCCAGGTCGACGCGGGCGTCGACGCCGTGCAGCTTTTCGACTCGTGGGCCGGCGCGCTGTCCGAGCGCGACTACCGCCGCCACGTCATGCCGCACTCGGCCGCGGTCCTCGAACCGCTCGCGGGCAGCGGGATCCCGCGCATCCACTTCGGTGTCGGCACCGGGGAGCTGCTCGGTGCGATGGCCGACGCGGGCGCGGACGTCATCGGCGTCGACTGGCGCGTCCCGCTCGACGAGGCCGTCCGCCGCACCGGCGGCAGGCACGCCGTGCAGGGCAACCTCGATCCGGCGGTGCTGTTCGCCGATCCGGTGTCGATCGAGGCCGAGGTCCGGCGCATCGCCGCCGAGGGCAGGGCCGCGTCCGGCCACGTCTTCAACCTGGGGCACGGTGTGCTGCCCGAGACCGACCCGGACGTCGTGACGCGCGTGGTCGACCTGGTGCACACGCTGCCCGGCTGATGGCCGAGCACGTCCCGCGCCCGACGCACGGCACCCGCCCGACGCCGGGCACCGGCCCGACCGTCGCGGTCGTCGGCGGGGGCATCTCCGGGCTCGCCACGGCCCACCGGTTGCGCACGCTGCTCGGCGACGCGGCGCGGATCGTCGTCTGCGAGCGCTCGGGGCGCATCGGGGGCGTGCTGCACACCGTCGACCTCGCCGGGGTGGCCGTCGACGTCGGCGCCGAGGCCTTCCTCGCCCGCCGGCCCGAGGTGCCGGCACTGCTCGCCGAGCTCGGGCTCGCCGACGTCGTCGTGCACCCGACCAGGGCCGCGGCGTCGATCCGCGCGGGCGGGCGCACCGGCCCGCTCCCCGCCGGCACCCTGATGGGCGTCCCGACCAGCGCCGCACGTCTCGACGGCGTGCTGTCGGCCGCGGGCCTGGCCGCCGTCGCCGCCGAGCCGCACCGGCCGCTGCACTGGCGGCCGGGCGCCGACGTCGCCCTCGGCGGGCTGCTCCGCGAGCGGTTCGGCCCCGAGATCGCCGACCGCGTCGCCGATCCCCTGCTCGGCGGGGTCTACGCGGGCCGGGTCGACGCGCTCGGCGTGCGCGCCACCGTCCCCGCGCTCGCGGCGGCGCTCGACGCGGGCGCCTCGTCGCTGACCGCGGCCGCCGACGCCGCCGCGCCGGCCCCGTCGGTCGCGGCGGGGCCCGTCTTCGGCGCGGTCCGGGGCGGCTACCGGGTCCTGCTCGACGCGCTGACCGCCGCCGCACGGCCGGAGCTGCGGCTGGACACGACCGTCCGCACCCTCGAGCGGACGGCGGCCGGGTGGCGCCTCGTCCTCGGCCCCGTCCCCGCCCCCGAGTACCTCGACGCCGACGCCGTGGTGCTCGCCGTGCCCGCGCCCGCCGTCCGCAGGTTGCTCGCCGACGCCGTGCCCGCCGCGGCGGCCGCCGCGGCGCGGATCGAGCTGGCCTCGTCGGTCGTCGTCGCGATGGCCTACCGGGCCGCCGACGTCGCCGCCCTGCCGCCGACCTCGGGCGTCCTCGTCGCGGCCGACGAGCCGCTGTCGATCAAGGCGGCGACCCACACGTCGACGAAGTGGGGCCATCTCGCCCCCGACGCCACAGACGGGCACTACCGGCTGCGCACCTCCCTCGGCCGGTTCGGCGAGGCGCACACGCTGCAGGTCGACGACGAGACCCTCGTCGACCGGGCGCGCGCCGACCTCGCCACGCTGCACGCGATCACGGCCGCACCGGTCGCGGTCCACGTCCAGCGCTGGGGCGGCGGGCTGCCCCAGTACGGCGTCGGACACATCGGGACGGTCGCTGCGCTCGAGGCCGCCGTCGCCGCGGCGCCGCGGCTCGCCGTCGCGGGAGCGGCCCTGCACGGGGTCGGGGTGCCGGCCTGCATCGGCACCGCGCGCGCCGCAGCCGACCACGTCGCGAGCGCGCTCGCCGTCCTCCGGTGACCCGCGCGCCCGGGTCACGGTGACCTGCCGCACCCGCGCTCGCACCTCGCGGCGGGCGGCTCCGTAGACTCGGCTGCATGGCACGCCTCGACTACGCGCAGCTCAACGACACGATCCGCTACACCATGTGGTCGGTGTTCCGCGTCGAGGCCGGCAAGCTCGGCGACGACCGCGGCGCCGTCGCGAGCCAGGCGACCGAGTTCGTGGAGGCGCTGGCGGGCAAGGGCGTCGTCGTCCGCGGGGTGTACGACCTCGCCGGCCTGCGCGCCGACGCCGACTACATGATCTGGTGGCACGCCGAGACCGTCGAGGCGCTGCAGGCGGCCTACGCCGACCTGCGCCGCACCACCGCGCTCGGCCGCGCCTCCGTGCCGGTGTGGAGCCAGGTCGCGCTGCACCGGCCGGCCGAGTTCAACAAGAGCCACATCCCGGCGTTCCTCGCCGGCGAGGAGGCGCGCCGCTACGTGTGCGTCTACCCGTTCGTCCGGTCCTACGACTGGTACCTGCTGCCCGACGACGAGCGGCGCAAGATGCTCGCCGACCACGGCAAGGAGGCGCGGGACTACCCCGACGTGCGGGCCAACACCGTCCCCGCGTTCGCACTGGGCGACTACGAGTGGATCCTCGCCTTCGAGGCCGACGAGCTGCACCGCATCGTCGACCTGATGCGGCACCTGCGCGCCACCGAGGCCCGCCGCCACGTCCGCGAGGAGATTCCGTTCTACACGGGCCCGCGGGTCGAGGTCGGCGACCTCGTCAGCAGCCTGCCGTAGACCGTCGCCCGGCCCTTCTCCGCCGGCTCGGTGGGTGGGCCGGCTGCTAGCGACGGTGCGTCCCGCGGCGGGCCGGCCGGTGCCGGCCGCCCTTCTTCCTCGCGGGGACGGGGCCGCCCGGTGCCGGGGTCGCGTCCGGGCGGGGGGTGCGGGAGCTGTTGACCGTCCGCCCGCGGACGATCCCGATGAACTCCTCCATCAGCTCGCTGTTCTCCGCATCCGGCCAGGCGAGGCCGACGCCCGACCCCGGCGCGTCGGCCACCGGCCGGTAGGTGAGGTCCCGGCGGTGGTGCAGGCGGGCCAGCGACTGCGGGACGAGCAGCAGGCCGACTCCCGCGGCGACGAGCTCGACCGCCTCGGCCGTCGTCGCGGGGGCGAACGCCGCGGGCCGCCCCGGCCGGTCACCGGGCCAGTCGAGCACGTCGTCCTGCGGGTGCAGGACGATCTCGTCGGCCAGGTCGGCGACCGTCGCCTCCTCGGTCGCGGTGACGACGTGGTCCTTCGGGACGACGGCAACGGTGGTCTCGGTGTAGAGCGGGATCGTGTGCAGCCCGCTGCGGTCGACCGGCAGCCGGAGCACGGCGGCGTCCACCGCGCCGCGGCGGATCAGCGTCGCCGCCTCGTCCGGGGTCGTCGTGACCAGCTCCAGGGGGACACGGGGCCGGCGTTCGGACCACATCCGCGCCCACTTGCCCGGGGTGACGCCCGGGACGTAGCCGAGCCGGAAGACTGCGAAGTCGCTCGGCCCGGTCACCCGCCCAGGCTATCGGCCGACCCGGCGTCGATATCCTGGGCACATGACGCGGCAGAGGGCGACCCAGACGATGAAGCCCGCCACGGCGGCGAAGAAGCTGGGCGTGTACCTCGACGCGACCCCCGACGAGTTCCGCGCCGGGGTGGTCTCGCGCGACGAGCTCGACGCCCTGCAGGCCGACCCGCCCGAGTGGCTGCGTGAGCTGCGGCGCAACGGCCCGCACCCGCGCCAGGTCGTCGCTGACCGGTTGGGCGTGTCGATCTCCGGGCTGGCCCGTGCCGAGATCACCGAGCCGCTCACCACCGCCCAGATCGCGGCGTTGAAGGAGGAGCAGCCCGAGTGGCTGCGCCGCGAGCGCCTCACCCGGGCCGAGGCCCAGCGCGAGGAGGCCCGGCTGCGGGCGCAGCGGTCCACGACGCGCGGGGGCGGTCCGGCCAGGGGATGACCACCGCGCCCCCGCCGCCGAGCTCGACCCGGCGGGCGCCTCAGGAGGCGGTGTCGGGCTCCAGCGTCAGCGAGATCGAGTTGATGCAGTAGCGCAGGTCCGTGGGGGTCTGGTAGCCCTCACCCTCGAAGACGTGCCCGAGGTGGCTGTGGCAGTTGGCGCACAGCACCTCGACGCGGCGCATGCCGAGGCTGTTGTCGACGCGTTCGATGACCGCGTCGGAGTCCTTCGGGCTGAAGAACGACGGCCAGCCGCAGTGCGACTCGAACTTCGTCTCGCTGCGGAACAGCTCGGCACCGCAGGCCCGGCAGTGGTAGACGCCGACGGTCTTGGTGTCGGTGTACTCGCCGGTGAAGGGCCTCTCCGTGCCGGCCTGCCGCAGAACCTGGTACTCGGCGGGGGAGAGCTCGGCGCGCCACTGCTCGTCGGTCTTGGTGACCGGCGCCTCGCCGAGCTCGGTGTCGGTGCTGGCCTCCTGGCCACGGCTGAACAGACCCATGCCTCCACGCTAACCGTTCCGGCAAGCGCGCGGCGGCGCTCAGCCGGCGACGATCGCCACGACGGCGGTCAGGATCGTCGAGGCGACGTAGACGACGCCCGCGAGCAGCAGGACCACGACCAGCACCGCCAGCCAGCGGCGCCCGCCCTCGGCGCGGTTGGCCGCGTCGGCGAAGTCGCCCACCCCCGTCAGCGACGCCTCGACGGTGAAGGACGGCTCCCGGCGCATCCGGTCGAGGTGGGCGGCGAACGCCTGCACCTCGGGCTCGGCGGGGTCGAGGCCGAGCAGTTCGTCGTCGAACAGCCGCGACCCGCGGCCGGGGTCGGGCGCCTCCGGTTCCAGGACGGCCATCGCCCGAGGGTAGCCGTCGCGTCGTCGGCGGAACCCCTCCGCGGACGCGTCCGTGCGTCGGGCCGAGGCGGTAGCGTCGCGACCATGGCGGCCAAGACCGTGGTGCAGCTGACAGTGCCGGGGCCCGAGGGCGACCGGGAGGTGCGCCTGTCGAGCCCGGACAAGGTCTACTTCCCGGCGCGCGGCATCACGAAGCGGCAGGTCGTCGAGTACTACCTGGCCGTGTCGGAGCCGATGACGCGCGTCCTGCTGAACCGGCCGACCAACCTCAAGCGCTTCCCCGACGGGGTCGACGGCGAGCCCTTCTTCGCCAAGCGCCTGCCCAAGGGCGCGCCCCCGTGGGTGCGGACCGCGACGGTGACGTTCCCCAGCGGGCGCAAGGCCGACACGCTCGCCCCGTCGGAGCCCGCGGTGATCGCGTGGGCGGCCAACCTCGGCACGCTCGACTTCCACCCGTGGCCGGTGCGCGCGGCCGACACCGACCGGCCCGACGAGCTGCGCATCGACCTCGACCCGCAGCCGGGCACCGACTTCGCCGACGCCGTCGCCGTGGCGGCGGTGCTGCGCGAGGTGCTCGACGAGGCGGGGCTCGTCGGGTGGCCCAAGACGTCGGGCGGCCGGGGCATCCACGTCTTCGCCCGGATCCGGCCCGAGTGGTCGTTCATCGAGGTCCGCCGCGCCGTGATCGCGATCGCCCGGCGGGTGTGCGCGCGCATCCCGGAGCAGGCCACCGTCGACTGGTGGAAGGAGGAGCGTGGTGAGCGCGTGTTCCTCGACTACAACCAGGCGGCGCGCGACCGGACGATCGCGTCGGCCTGGTCGGTGCGCGGGCTGCCACGGGCGACGGTGTCGATGCCGCTGACGTGGGAGGCGCTGCCATCGGTCGAGCCGGAGGACTTCGACCTGCTGACGGTGCCCGGCCTGCTCGCGCGCGACGGCGACCCGCACGCCGGGATGGACGACGCCGTCGGGGGCATCGAGACCGCCCTGGAGTGGTTCGCCGCCGACGAGCGGGACCGCGGCCTCGGCGAGCTGCCCTACCCGCCCGAGTATCCCAAGATGCCGGGCGAACCGATGCGGGTGCAGCCCTCGCGGGCCCGTGCCGGGAAGGACGCGGCGGGCTGACCGGGGCCTGCTCCGGACAGCCGGACCTGCGCGTCGGCTGTGTTCTGCCGCAAGGGGTTCCCCGGATCGGGGAGGGTCGAGGGGGAGAGTAGTTTGCTACCCCACGTAGTCGGTCGACCACGGAGCCGACCCGGACCCGAGGGGAGCACGATGAGTCTCGTTGCGGTACTGGCCGGGATGCCGGACCTGTTGGAGCGCACGCTCATCGAGCACGCTCCCGACAGCCGGGGCCAGTGCCGCGAGTGCCGCGACTCGTCGGGCATCTCGGCGGCCTGGCCGTGCATGATGCGGGAGATGGCCGACGAGGCCAGCGACATCCGCAACGGCGGGCTCCCCGGCACGTACGGCGGTCGGCACCGCACCCTGCGCGCCGTGCGCGGCTGACGCCGAGCCGCCCGCGCCGCCGTGCCCGGCCCGCCCGGACAGGTCAGGGCGGGCACACGGTGTTCGCCTGCGGCAGCTGTCCCTGCACCAGCATCCGGTCGACGACCCCGCTGATGCACGGGGTGCGGGGGTAGGACCCGGTTCCGGTGCCCTGCCACGAGACGAGCCGGGCGGTCGCGAGCCCGGCCGCGGCCCGGCGCACCGAGTCGGCCCCCGCCCGCGGGTCGTGCGCCGCGGCGAGCACGAGCAGCGGCGGCGCTCCCGGCACCGCGCCGGGTGCGGGCAGGCCCGGTCCGGCCGGCCACGGCGCGCACGCGAGCAGGCTCGCCGCGAGCGTGGTGCCGAACAGCGGGTAGGCGTCGTGCCAGCGCTGCGCGAGGCCGGCGACGTCGAGGGGCGTGAGCCGGCGGTTGGAGTCGTTGCACAGCGTGGCGAGCGCGGAGTCGAAATGGCCCTCGCGGCCCATCGACGGGTCGAGGAGCGCGAGCATCGCCCCGGGCACGCCCCGGCCCGCGTCGACGAGCGCGGTGGTGAGGGCGGGCCAGGACCGGGGCTCGCCGACGGCGGCGAGCAGCGCGTTCACCGCCACCCCGGCGGTCAGCCTGCGGCCGTCGGCGGCCGGGACGGGCTGCGCGCCCAGGCGCGAGACCAGCGCCGAGACCGTCGCGCGCGGATCGGGGCCGAGCGGACACGCGCCGCGGGCGGTGCAGTCGGCCGCGAACGCGTCGAACGACTGTTCCGCGCCCGCCGCCCTGGCCTCGGTGAGGTCGGGCTGGACGGCGCCGGGATCGGACGGCCCGTCGAGCACGAGCCGGCCGACGGCGTCGGGGTGCGCGCTGGCCCACAGCGTCAGCGCGGTGGCCCCGTCGCCGATCCCGATCGCCGACAGCCGCGTCACGCCGAGCCGCTGCCGAAGCTGGTCGATGTCCGAGGCGGTGGCCGCCGTCGAGTACGTCGCGAGGGCCTCGGGCTCGTCGAGATAGCAGTCCTGGACGACCGAGCGCGCGTCGTCGAGCACCGAGGCCAGCACCTGGTCGGCGGGGGCGCCCGGCGCGCCGATGCCGGGGTCCGCGCCGATGAGCCCGACCTGGGCGTCCTCGTCGGAGCAGTCGAGCAGGTCCGACCCCGCGCCGCGGCGGTCGAGACCGACGAGCTGGTAGCCGCCGAGCACCGCGGCGGACACCTGGGTGGCGAGCAGCGCCGCGTGCCGGGCGGACGGGTCGGTGGCGCTGTCGCCCACGACGACGAGGGGTGGCCGGTCCTGCGGCGCGTCGGCCGCGGCCACCCGGACGACGCCGAGCCTGCTGCGCCCGCCGGCGGCGCGCGTGGGGTCGGTCGGGACGTCGACGGCGCCGCAGTCGACACGCAGGGGCACACCCGCGGCCGGTGCGGGGTCGCCGAGCGCGGCGAGCGTGTCGGCGGTGCAGTCGGCGAACCGGATCGACGGCCGCATGGGGTCGGGCTGCGGCAGGTCACCCGGAGCCGCGGGCGTCGTCGGCGGCGCGGGTGGGGTCATCGCGTCGCCGCCCCGCACGGCGACCGGCGGGCGCTGCGACGGGCCCACGGCGCAGCCCGCGGCGAGGACGGCGAGCAGGGCGGCGACGAGCAGCCGCGACGGGAGCCGGGTGCGGGAAGCGCGCGCGTGTCGTCCTGGTCGTGCCACGCGCCCGATCCCCTCTCCCCGCCGTCGGGCCCAGCCTGTCGCACGACGGGTGAGGCGGGGGTGAGCGGCTCGGGCCGCACCGTCAGCGGACCCGGGGGCCCTCCTCGGTGTCCGCCTCGATCCGGACGGCGACGGGCAGCGCCCGGCCCCCGAACGCGTCGGTGGCGGCGGCCAGCACCTCCTCGGGGATGCGCCGACACACCTCCCCGACGTCCGCGTCCTCGGCCAGCCAGACGGTCAGCCGCAGCGCGGGGTCGCGCTCGTCGCCGACCATCCGGGCGCGGGCCCTGGAGATGCCGGGCAGCGCGCGGGCCTGGCCGGCGACGGCGTCGGCGACCGCGGCGGCCGTCACCGTGAGCGTCGTGTCGGCGCCGGCGTCCAGCGCCAGGTCGGGCCGACGTTCCGGCGAGAGCGACCGGATCGCCCACAGCAGGCCGAGCACGAGCAGCAGCAGCCCCCCGACGATCGCGACGATGCGCCAGAGCAACGGCTGGGCGCGCAGCGCGTCGACGATCATCGGGTCGAGGACCGAGCGCTGCGCGCGCCCCGTGCCGAAGACCCCGAAGGCGAGCAGCGCGGCGCCGGTGCCGGCGAGCAGCAAGACCACGCCCACGAGCCCGACGAGCCACCGGTCGCGCCCGGCCGAGCGGGCGACGGCGCGCCGCGCATGCCGGCCGGCCTGCGGGGGAGGGGTGTCCAGCCCCACCGCCGAGCCGCGCGCCGCCGTCGACGGGGTGGCGGCGGGGTCGGGCGTCGCGGCCGTCATCGGGGGCCCGCCTGCCTGCGCACCGCGACGCTGACGCGCGGGCGGTTCGCCAGCGGCAGGTCGTCGAGCAGCGACTCCACGTCGCCGCGCACCGACTCGGCGAGCCCGGTGCCGCCGTCGGTCGGCTCCCACCCCTGGGCGCGCACGCTGATCGCGCGCCGCGACGCGGTGACCGCGGCCGAGGACACCGCGTCGGCCGCCCGGACGCGGCGTCCGACCATGCGGGCGAGCGCCTGCGGCGACGTCGTCACGGTGACGTCGGGGGCGGGCGGGCGCAGCGGTACGTCGTGGCGGCGGGCCGCCAGCGCGACGAGCAGCAGCAACAGCCCGACGACGGCGACGACGATCGCGGTGATCCGCACCGGAGTGGTCGCCCAGACTAGGCCGTCGAGGGTCTGCTGCCAGGAAGGCCAGGGGACGATCACCCCGTCGGACCCGGTGGTGCCGGCGGAGCCGATCCACGCCGCGACGACCTCCACGACGACCAGCACGCCGACCGCGGCCAACGCGAGGCCGAGCAGTGGCGCGAGCACGCGCAGCAGAACGCGCACCGGACCTCCTCGAAGTAGGCGGGCGGACGGGTCGGTCCGCCGATCAGCGCAGCCGCGGCGGTGGTGGCAGTCCGCGCAGCCCGGTGACGGTCACGGCCATCGTCCGCAGCCGGTAGCCGGCGAGCCGGCCCAGCTCCTCGGCAACGGTCGACCGCACGGCGTCGACGACCCCGCGGACCGAGCCGGGGTAGCGCAGGGCCAGCTCGAGCCGCACGTCGACCTCCGCGGCGGGCCCGCCGACGCTGACCTTCGCGGTGGCGCCGGCGTCGCCGACGTCGAAGCCGGCGACCCGGCGCTCGGTGCGCAACGTCCCCGGGACCTGGTCGGCGGCGTACTCGACGATCTTGCGCAGCACACTGGGCGCGATCTCGGTGCGGCCGCGCTCGTCGGCGTCGGTGCCCACCGGCTCCCCGGCGGCCGGGGCCACGGTGCCTGCGGCGGTCACCGTCGTCACCTGTCCTTGCCGCGGCCGACGAGCCCGCTGACGTCGAGCCTGCCGTCGAGCACCAGCCCGACGACGAGCCCGACCGCACCGACGACGAGGGTGATGAGGAAGGCGCCGAACCCGCCGATCGCGCCCGCGGCGCCGAGGACGAGCCCCGCCAGCAAGCCGGTCTGGGTGGCGTTCATGGGTCACTCCTGTGGATGGTCTGGCCTGCGGTTGAGGGGCGGTCGGCACGGTCGACCCTGGTGCGCCGGTGCCGGCGGACGGTGCGGATGAGCGCGACCGCGACCTTCGTCGGCAGCGGCAGGTCGCGGACGAACTCGACGTCGGGCGGCGGTCCGTGCGGCCGCGCCGGGGACAGGCCGGTCCCGGCGTCGCCCGCCCGCAGCGCGGCGAGCCCCGTGACGAACGCCTCCGGGTCCCCGCCTCGATCGGGATGGTGCTCGCGGACGAACGCGCGGAACGCGGCCCGCTCCTCGGGCGTCATCGGCCGGCCCCGCGCGGGGGCTCGACGACCACGTCCGCCACCGTGACGTCGACCGGCCCCGGACGCAGCGCGGCGACGGCCTCGCGCAGCTCGGCGACCGTCTGCGGGATCGGCCGGTCGGCGCGCAGGACGACGCCGACCTCGACCGCCTCCCCGGGGGCCCCGACCCGGACCCCGAGCAGCCTGCGCCCGGGCAGGTACGTCGCGACCGCGCCGAACGCCCCGCCGTCGAGGCGGACGACGGCAGGATGCGCGGCGACGACGCGGGCGAGCTCGGTGGCGAGCGCGGCCGTGTCGTCGGGGCCGGTGCGGCCGGCCGTGTCGTCGGGTCCGGCGCGGCCGGCCGTGTCGTCGGGTCCGGCGCGGCCGGCCGTGTCGTCGGGGCCGTCCGGCACGGGGCGGGCGTCGGTCACCGGGGTCGGTCGGGCCGTCACTCGACCCGCGAGGTCACGGTCGCCGGGGCGTCGTCCGCGTCGTCGAGCTCGGGCAGGTGGATGTCGTTGACGGCGATGTTCACCTCGATGACCTCGAGGCCCGTCATCCGCTCCACGGCGGTGATCACGTTGCGCCGCACCGCCCGTGCCAGCTCGACGATCGACGCCCCGTACTCGACGATGATGTCGAGGTCGATGGCGGCCTGCTTCTCGCCGACCTCGACCTGGACGCCGGAGATGTTGGCGGCGCCGGTGCCGCCGCCGGGGATGCGCTCGCGGATGGCGCCGAACGCGCGGGACACGCCGCCGCCCATCGCGTACACGCCGGAGATCTCCCGGGCGGCGATCCCGGCGATCTTCTGGACGACCGATGCGGCGATCGTGGTGCGACCCTGGCCGCTGTCCTCGGCCAGCCGGCCAGGGGACCCGGCGGTGACGCCGGTGGTGCCTGCGGCCCCGGTCGTGGTGGCGGTGCTCGAGGTGGCGGCCGCGGCGGGCGTTGCGCCTGTCATCGCGTTTCTCCTCACGGCGTTGCTCGGTGTCGATGCCCTGTCGATGTGCTCTGTCTCGATGTGCTCTGTGTCGATGTACTCGGTGTCGGTCGGTGCTGCGTGTCGCTCCCGGTGGGCGCGGCGCCGATGACCGGCCTCGCCCCATGCGTACCTCCGTCGGACGCGCGGCGCGGGCCACGCCTCACGCGGTGTCACCTGATCGGTCGATGGGGACGTCGTCCGGGAAATCGTCGGAGTCGTCGGGCCGGACGTAGTGCAGCAGCAGGGCACCGGGGTCGAGCAGGGCGCCCGCGAGGCACATGGGGCGCATCGTCGAGGGCCCCGTCGCGATCCGGCCGGCGTCGCCGCCGACGAGGGTGGGGGAGAGCGTCAGGCACAGCTCGTCGACGGCGTCGGCCGCGGCGAGCGCACCGTGCAGTGCGGGCCCGCCCTCGCACAGCACGCGGTGCAGCCCACGGCGACCGAGCTCGGCCAGCAGGGTCGGGGGGGCGAGGTCGGGCAGCTCGACGACATCGGCACCCGCGGCGCGCAGTGCGTCGCGGCGCTCGCCGGGGGCCCCGGCCGTGGTGAGCACGATCGGCGCAACGGCGGTGTCGGTGAACAGCCGGGCGCCGGGGTCGAGACCGGCCGACCCGGTGACGACGGCGATCGGCGGCGGCAGCGCGCGCCCGACCGTGGGCCGCCGCGCGCCGCGGTAGCCCTCGGCCCGCACCGTCCCCGCGCCGACGAGCACCACGTCGGCGAGCCGGCGCAGCACGCCGAACACGGCCTTGTCGGCGGCGGAGCCCAGGCCGCCGGACAGCCCGTCGACGCTCACCGCGCCGTCGAGGCTCGCGACGAAGTTGACACGCACCCGCGGCGCCGACAGCCCGTCCGGGTAGGCGTAGTGGCGCAGGAGCGCCGCGTCGAGATCGTCCCCGAGGTCCGGCCCTGGCGGCCACAGTCGTCGCACGCGCCCATCCCAGCATCCCGGGCAGGGCCTGTCGCGCCGGGTCGGTGACCGGGAGCTACCAGGCCGTCGCGATGCGTACAAGCGGGGAGTGTGATAGCCACACCTCTGTTGAGCACAGGCGGCCCTCACTTATGGTGGGCGCGACGGGCCGATGGGGCGACGGGTGGCGCGACGGACGGGAGAGGCCCGCGTGACGGCGATGGGACGAGGATGACGACGCTCGCGCGCGAGCGCGCCCAGCGGCCGTCCCGCACACCGCGCCGCCGCCGGCTCACCGGGCTGCTGGTGTTGGCGTGCCTGGTCCTCCTCGTGTGCCTGGCGAGCGTCGCCGTCAGCGCCAAGGCGATCCCGCTCGACCACGTGTGGCACGCGCTGATCGCCCCGACCGGCACGGAGGACGACGTCGTCATCCGGTCGCTGCGCATCCCGCGGACCGTGCTCGGCCTGCTGGCCGGTGCGGCCCTGGGGCTGGCGGGCGCGCTCATGCAGGGCCACACCCGCAACCCCCTCGCCGACCCCGGGCTGCTCGGCGTCAACGCCGGTGCCGCGTTCCTGGTCGTCGTCGGCATCTACGTCTTCGGCGTCAGCTCGCTGTCGGGCTACGTGTGGTTCGCGTTCGCGGGCGCCCTCGGGGCGAGCGTCGCGGTGTTCGCGCTCGGCGCGGTCGGCCGCCGCGGCGGCGCGACCCCGGTGACGCTGGCCGTCGCCGGCGCGGCGGTCTCGGCGCTGCTGTTCGGGCTCACGTCCGCGGTGATCCTCACCGACGTCCGCACGCTCGACGCCTACCGCTTCTGGAACGTCGGGTCGCTGGCCGGGCGCGAACCCGCGATCGCGGGCCAGGTGGCGCCGTTCCTGCTGGCGGGGGCGCTGATCGCGCTGGCGACGGCTCCCGCGCTCAACGCGCTCTCGCTCGGCGACGACGTCGCCCGCTCGCTCGGGCACTCGGTGCGCCGGACCCGGGTCCTCGGCGTCGCCGCGATCACGCTGCTCGCCGGCTCCGCGACGGCGGCGTGCGGGCCGATCGCGTTCCTCGGGCTGATCGTGCCGCACGTCGTGCGCTCGTTCACCGGCCCGGACCACCGCTGGCTGCTCCCGGCCTCCGCGCTCTCGGGTGCCGTCCTGCTGCTGACCGCCGACGTCGTCGGACGCGTGGTGGCCCGGCCCGGGGAGCTGCAGGTCGGGATCGTGCTGGCGCTGCTCGGGGCGCCGTTCTTCATCGCGCTCGTGCGCCGTCGCAAGCTGGCCCAGCTGTGACCGCGACCGTGGAGAAGGCCCGCGGGCGGACCCCCGGCCTGGTCCCGGGGCGCGACCCGCTGCGGCTCGGCCGGTTCTCCGGCGTGTGGCGGCCACGGACCGTCGTCGTCCTCGTCGTGGCGGCCGCGGTGCTCGTCGTCGGGGCGGCGCTCAACATCGGCCGCGGCGAGTTCCCGATCAGTGTCGGCGAGGTGCTGAGCGTCCTGTTCGGCGGCGGCGACCAGGCGCAGCGGTTCATCGTCCTGGACCTGCGGCTGCCGCGGACGCTCACCGGGGCGCTGGTCGGCGGCGCCCTGGCGGTGGCGGGGGCGATCCTGCAGGCGGTGGCGCGCAACCCGCTGGCGGCCCCCGACATCATCGGGATCACGATGGGCGCGAGTGCCGCCGCGGTCGCGGTGATCGTCCTGAGCAGCGGGTTCGGGGCGGTCGGCGCACTCGCGGGAGCGGTGGGGCTGCCGGTCGCGGCGCTGTTGGGCGGGCTGCTCACGGCGACGTCGATCTACGTGCTGGCCTGGCGGCGCGGGGTGCACGGCTTCCGGCTGGTGCTCGTGGGCATCGGCATGAACGCGATCCTCTACGCGCTGGTCAACTGGCTGCTGATCGCGGCCCAGGTCTACGAGGCGGCGCGGGCCCAGGTGTGGCTCAACGGGAGCCTCAACGCGCGCGGCTGGGAGCACGTCGTCCCGGTGGGCGTCGCGCTGGTGGTCCTCGTGCCGGCCGCGCTGGTACTGGCCCACGTCCTCGGCGGCCTCCAGTTCGGCGACGACACCGCCCGTGGCCTGGGCATCCGGGTCGACGCCGCGCGGACGGCGCTGCTGGTGGTCGCCGTCGGCCTCGCTGCGGTGGCCACGGCGTCGGCGGGTCCGATCGCGTTCGTGGCACTGGTCTCGCCGCAGATCGCGCAGCGGCTCGTCGGCGCCCCGCGACCGCCGATCGCGGCGTCGCTGATGGTCGGGGCGACCCTCGTCGTCCTGTCCGACCTCGTCGCCCGCACGGCATTCGGCGCCGCGGAGCTGCCCGTCGGCGTCATCACCGCGGTGCTCGGTGCCCCCTACCTGCTCCATCTGCTCGTCCGACACGGCCGGGAGGCCCGCGCATGACCCAGACCGCCACGGATGGCGCCGGCTCCGCCCTGGTCGCGGCCGGTATCCGGCTGCGCGCCGAGGACGTGAGCCTCGGCTACGGCGACCGCCTCGTCGTCGACGGGCTCGATCTCGACGTCACCCAGAACACCGTCACGTCCGTGATCGGCCCCAACGGCTGCGGCAAGTCGACGCTGCTGCGGGCGCTGGGCCGACTGCTCGTCCCGTCCCGCGGCCACGTGCTGCTCGACGGCAAGCGGATCGACAAGATGCCCACGAAGGAGGTCGCGACGATCCTCGGGCTGCTGCCGCAGGCGCCCAGCGCCCCCGAGGGACTCACGGTCGGTGACCTCGTCTCCCGTGGCCGGCACCCGCACCAGGCGTGGTACCGGCAGTGGTCGGCCGACGACGAGTCGGCCGTCGCGGAGGCGCTGACCTGGACCAACATGGCCGACCTGGCCGAGCGGCCCGTCGACGAGCTCTCCGGCGGCCAGCGTCAGCGCGCGTGGATCTCGATGGCGCTGGCGCAGGGCACCGACCTGCTGCTGCTCGACGAGCCGACGACCTACCTGGACCTGTCGCACCAGGTCGAGGTGCTGGAGCTGGTGCGCCGGCTCAACCGCGAGGTGGGTCGCACCGTCGTCATGGTGCTGCACGACCTGAACCTCGCCGCCCGCTACTCCGACCGGCTCGTCGCCATGCGCGACGGCCGGGTCGTCGCCGCGGGCGAGCCGGCCGACGTGATCACCGAGCCGCTGCTCGCGGAGGTGTTCGGGCTGCGCGCCAAGGTGATCCCCGATCCCGTCGCCGGCACGCCGCTCGTCGTCCCGGTCGGCACGGGAGCCTAGGGAGCCGCTTCCGGACCGCTACTGTGCGCGGATGGCGAAGCCCGTGAGGTCGGCCCGCGAGACGTTCCGCGTGCCCCGCGGCGAGGTCGACCTCGCCGCGATCGATTCGGCCGGCCGTCCGGTCGGGCCGAAGAACAAGGCCGCGGCGGCCGCGGCGATGGCCGAGCTGAACGAGCGGATCGACTCGCGGCAGCAGGCGCTCTACGCGAGCGCCGTCGCCGGCCACAGCCCCCGCGCGGTGCTGCTGGTGCTGCAGGGCATGGACACCTCGGGCAAGGGCGGTGTCATCGAGCACGTCGGAGGCCTGATCGACCCGCTGGGCCTGCACATCGCGTCGTTCAAGCGGCCGACGCCCGAGGAGCTCGCGCACGACTTCCTGTGGCGCGTCCGCAAGCAGGTGCCGGGGCCGGGCATCGTCGGGCTGTTCGACCGCAGCCACTACGAGGACGTGCTCGTCGTGCGGGTCGACGGCCTGGTCCCGGAGGCCGAGTGGCGCAGCCGCTACGAGCGGATCAACGCGTTCGAGGCCGAGCTCGACGAGCAGGGCGTCGTCGTCGTGAAGTGCATGCTGCACATCAGCCCGCAGACCCAGGCCGAACGGCTGCTCGCCCGGCTCGTGGACCCGACCAAGCACTGGAAGTACAACCCGGGCGACCTCGACGTCCGCGCCAAGTGGACCGACTACCAGGCCGCGTACGCCGACGCGCTGCGCCACTGCGACACCGACGCCGCGCCCTGGTACGTCGTCCCGGCGGACCGCAAGTGGTACCGCAACTGGGTCGTCGCGACGCTGCTCGCGGAGACGCTGGAGGCGATCGACCCGCGCTTCCCGCCCGCCGACTTCGACGTCGAGGCCGAGAAGGCGCGGGTGCGCGCCGCGGTCTGAGCACGCCGGGGGTCCCGGCGGGCCCGGGGTCACATCAGCAGGCCGTGCAGCGCCCAGTACGCCAGCGCGGCGACGAGCGCGGCCATGGGCAGCGTCAGCACCCAGGCCACGACGATGTTGCCGGCGACGGTCCAGCGGACCGCCGAGAGCCGCTTCGTGGCACCGACGCCGAGGATCGCCGAGGTGATCGTCTGGGTCGTGGAGATCGGCGCGGCGAAGGCGAAGGCCGTCGTGTAGAGCACCGCCGACGCGGTCGCCTCGGCCGCGAAGCCGCGCGGCGGGTCGAGGTCGATGATCCGCCGGCCGAGCGTGCGCATGATCCGCCAGCCACCTGCGGCGGTGCCCGCCGACAGCGCGCCCGCCGAGAGCAGGATGACCCACCAGGGGATGTCGAAGCCCTGGTGGTAGCCGCCGACGACCAGCGCCAGCACGATCACGCCCATGGTCTTCTGCGCGTCCTGCAGGCCGTGGCCCAGCGCCATCGCGGCGGCCGAGACCGTCTGGGCGTGCCGGAAGCCGCGGGTGACCCGCTGCGGCCTGCCGTCCTTGACCAGCCACAGGATGCCGATCATCACCAGCCCGGCCAGCACGAACCCGACGACGGGGGAGACCACCATCGGGATGACGACCTTCTCCAGGACCCCCGACCACTGCACCGTGCCCGCCGAGGCCAGCGCGGCCCCGACGAGCCCGCCGATGAGCGCGTGCGACGACGACGACGGCATGCCGAAGAACCAGGTGACGAGGTTCCAGACGATGGCGCCGATGAGCGCGGCGAGCACGACGGCGAGCCCTGCCATGCCTTCGGGCGCCGAGATGATCCCCTTGCCGACGGTCGAGGCCACCTCCGTCCCGAGGAACGCCCCCGCGAGGTTCATCACCGCAGCCATGATCAGCGCCGCGCGCGGCGACAGTGCCCGCGTCGACACCGAGGTGGCGATCGCGTTGGCCGCGTCGTGGAAGCCATTGGTGTAGTCGAACGCCAGCGCGACCACGATCACCACGATGACCGCGGCGAGCTCCACGTCAGGCCTCCTTGACGGCGATGCTCTCGACCGTGTTGGCGACGGTCTCGAACGCGTCGGCCGCCTCCTCCAGGGTCTCGACGATCTCCTTGATCTTGAGGACCGTCAGCACGTCGAGGGGGCTCGCGTCGTTGGTGGGCGCGAGCAGGTCGCGCAACAGCTCGCGGTAGGCCTCGTCGCCCTCGTCCTCGAGCGAGTTGACGTGGACCCAGTACTCCCTGAGCGAGTCCAGCTTCTCCAGCCCCGGCATGGCGCTCGCGGTGGCCCGGGCGGCCCGCAGCAGCACGTCGGCCTGCACGGAGATGCCTGCGGGCAGCGCGTCGAGCCGGTAGAGCACGATGCGGTCGGCCGCCTCCTCGATGGCGTCGAGCACGTCGTCGAGCGACGACGCGAGCCGGTAGATGTCCTCCCGGTCGAACGGGGTCACGAACACCGAGTTGAGCTTGACCATGATCTCGTGGGTCAGGTCGTCGCCGGTGTGTTCGAGGTCCTTGACCCGGGCGGCCAGTACCGGTCTCCCGCTGGGCTCGGCCGCCACGAGCTTCGTCAGCTCCTCGGCGGCAGCGACGATGTTCTCGGCGGCACGGGTGAACAGCGGGTAGAACCCGCGTTCATGTGGCGTCAACCGGAAGGCCATGTGCAGCTTTGTACCCGTGACCGCACTCGGCATCCGCGACCGGGACCCCCGTGTCGGTGACCGGGTGGACGTGCGCTGTCCGCGGGGCGACGCAAAGCGGAAGGGGCGTGCACCGGCGACGATTGCCGATTAGCGTCGCGGTCATGAACATCGGTGACGGTGCGGTATCCCCGGCCGACCATGCCGACGCCGTCGCCGACCTGGTGAAACGGTATCGCGAGGTGCCTGCGGGACAGCGGGTGCGGCTCGGCAAGCCGTCGTCCAATCTGTTCCGTTTCGGTGGTTCCGCGAGTGATGTCCGACTCCTCGACACGTCCCGGCTCACGGGTGTGATCAACGTCGACCCCGTCGCCCGCACCGCGGACGTGCAGGGGATGACGACGTACGAGGACCTCGTCGACGCCACGCTCGCGCACGGGCTGATGCCGCTCGTCGTGCCGCAGCTCAAGACGATCACCCTCGGCGGCGCGGTCGCCGGACTCGGCATCGAGTCGACGTCGTTCCGCCACGGGCTGCCCCACGAGTCGGTACTGGAGATGGACCTGCTCACCGGCTCCGGTGAGGTCGTCACGGCCCGGCCCGAGGGCGAGCACGCCGATCTCTTCGCGACCTTCCCCAACTCCTACGGGACGCTGGGCTACACGCTGCGGCTGCGCATCGAGCTGCAGCCGGTGGCGCCCTTCGTCCGGCTCACCCACCACCGGTTCCGCACCGCCGAGGAGGCCGCCGCCGAGACCGCCCGGCTGTGCGACCTCGACGGCGCCGGTGCCGACGTCGACTTCCTCGACGGCACGGTCTTCGACGCCGGCGAGCAGTACCTCACGGTCGGCCGGTTCGTCGACGAGCCGATGCCGGGCGCGCAGGTCTCGGACTACACCGGTCAGCAGATCTTCTACAGGTCGCTGCGGGAACGGCCCGTCGACCACCTCACCGCGCACGACTACATCTGGCGCTGGGACACCGACTGGTTCTGGTGCTCGCGGGCCTTCGGCGTGCAGAACCCGCTGGTGCGCAGGCTCTGGCCGCGCCGCTACCGGCGTTCGGACGTCTACCGACGGCTCGTCGCGCTCGACCGGCGCCACGGCATCACCGACCGGCTGCACGACCTGACCCGCTCGCCCCGCCAGGAGATGGTCATCCAGGACGTCGAGATCCCCGTCGAGGGGCTCGCCCGCTTCCTCGACGTCTTCCACCGCGAGGTCGGTATCTCGCCGGTCTGGCTCTGCCCGATCCGGTTGCGCGGCAAGCGGGAGTGGCCGCTGTACCCGATGGAGGCCGGCAGGCTCTACGTCAACGTCGGCTTCTGGTCGACCGTCGACGCGGTGCCGGGGCGCCCCGATGCGCACAACCGGCTGATCGAGGACCTCGTCGCCGAGCTGGGCGGGCACAAGTCGCTCTACTCGACGGTGCACTACGACGAGGCCGAGTTCTGGCGTCGCTACAACGGCGACGCGTACGACGCCGTGAAGGACCGCTACGACCCGGACGGGCGGCTTCCGGGTCTCTACTCCAAGGTGGTGGGGTCGCAATGAGGGTGGCCGACGTCCTCGGAAGGATCATCGGGGCCGATGCGCCGATCCGGCTCGTCGCGTACGACGGCAGCAAGTCCGGACCGGACGACGCGGAGGTGACGCTGCGCGTCGAGTCCCCGGCGGCACTGGCGCGGCTGGTCTCCGCGCCCGGCACGCTCGGCCTCGCCCGGGCGTACGTCACCGGCGAGATGGTGGTGGACGGCGACCTCTACACCGCGCTCGACGCGCTCGCCGACGTCGCACTGGTGGGCATCCCGCGGCGCGAGCAGGTGCGGATCGTCACCGAGCTCGCGCCGGTGTGGCTGCGCCACCGGCGGCCGGCGCCCGCGATCGAGGCGAAGCCCCGCGGCCGGCTGCACTCGAAGTTCCGCGACAGCCAGGTCATCTCGCACCACTACGACGTCTCGAACCGCTTCTACGAGTGGGTGCTCGGCCCGTCGATGACCTACACGTGCGCGTGCTACCCGACGGACACCTCGACGCTCGAGGAGGCCCAGGAGGCCAAGTACGAGCTCGTCGCGCAGAAGCTCGACCTGCAGCCCGGGATGCGCCTGCTCGACGTCGGCTGCGGCTGGGGCGGCATGGTCCGGCACGCGGCCGCGCACCACGGCGTGCGCGCGCTGGGCGTGACGTTGTCGCGCAACCAGGCCGAGTGGGCGCAGGCCGAGATCGAACGGCAGGGACTCTCGCACCTGGCCGAGGTCCGCCACCTCGACTACCGCGACGTGACCGAGACCGGCTTCGACGCCGTCAGCTCGATCGGGCTCACCGAGCACATCGGCAAGTCTCAGCTCCCGGCGTACTTCCGGTTCCTGGCCTCGCGGCTGCGCCCCGAGGGCCGGCTGCTCAACCACTGCATCACCCACCCGTTCACCACGAACCAGCGCCGCATCGACCCGTTCATCGGGCGCTACGTGTTCCCGGACGGCCAGCTCGAGCCCGTCGGGCTGATCATCAGCGCGATGAACGACAACGGCTTCGAGATCCGGCACGAGGAGAACCTGCGCGAGCACTACGCGAGGACGCTGGCCGGTTGGGGGGACAACCTCGAAGCGCACTGGGACGAGGCGGTCGCCGAGGTCGGCCTCGAGCGCGCCAGGGTCTGGCGGCTCTACATGGCCGCGAGCAGGCTCGGCTTCGTCCGTGACAACATCCAGCTGCACCAGGTCCTCGGCGTGAAGCTGGGCGACCGCGGCTGGTCGGGATTCCCGCTCCGGGGGTGGCGCCGGGCCTCGTAGGCTGACGCCGTGCCGGACCGCCTCTCGCCGCTGGACGCCTCGTTCCTGTACATGGAGCAGCCGACGACGGCGATGCACGTCGGCGGCGTGATGACGTTCCTGCCGCCCGAGGACGGCTCGGAGTTCGACGTCGACGCGTTCGTGCGGCTCGTCGGCAGCCGGTTGTCGCTGGTGCCGCGCTATCGGCAGCGGGTCCGCGAGGTCCCGGGCCGGCTGGCGCTACCGGTCTGGGTCGACGATCCCGACTTCGACCTGAGCTACCACATCCGACGGTCCGCGCTGCCCGCGGGCGGCTCCGACGACGCGCTGCGCGAGCTCGTCGGACGGCTGCTGAGCAGGCGGCTGGACCGCGACCGCCCGCTGTGGGAGTGCTACGTCGTCGAGGGGGTGTCGGGCGGGCGGTTCGCGCTGGTCACCAAGACCCACCACGCGATGGTCGACGGCATGGCGTCGATGGACATCGGCACGCTGCTGCTCGACCGGACCCCCGAGCCGCGCGAGGTACCCGAGCAGGAGTGGACGCCGCGGCGGCCGCCCTCGCGTGTCGAGCTCGCCGCGTCGGCGGTGCTGGACAACCTGCGCCGCCCGCGCGGGGCCGTCGACGCCGCCGCCCGCGCCGTCGCCGACGTCCGGGCCGCGGCGACCAAGGTGGGCCGAACCGTCGCCGGCGTCGCCGAGGCCGCCCGGGGCGCACCCCTCGCGGGCGCCCCGTTCGACGCGCTGAACCGGCCCATCGGGGAGCAGCGCCGCTACGGGATGGCGCGCACGTCACTGGCCGAGCACCGGGCCGCCCGCAAGGTGCACTGCCAGGGCGGGCCGGGCACGGTCAACGACGTGGTCCTCGCCGTCGTGTGCGGGGCGCTGCGGTACTGGCTGATGACGCGCGGTGCCCCGCTCGTCGCGGACACGACGGTCCGCGCGATGGTCCCGGTGAGCCTCCGGGCCCGTCGCGGGCCGGCTGCCGACGGGCGCGCGGGCGGGTCAGGCGGCAACCACATCTCGGCGTACTTCGTCGACCTGCCGGTGGGGCTCGACGAGCCGGCCGCCCGGCTGCACCGGATCGCCGCGCAGATGGAGGCCCAGAAGCGCGGCGGCCGGGAGGCGGCGCCGACCGCGCTCGTCGGGCTCGCCGGGCTGGTGACGCCGCAGCTGCACAGCCTCGGCGCCCGGCTCACCAGCAAACTCTCCAGCAGGCTGTTCAACGTGCTGGTCACGCACGTGCCCGGGCCGCCGCGGCCGCTGTACGCGATGGGTGCGCGGCTCGAGGACCTCTACCCGGTGGTGCCGCTCGCACAGGGGCAGGCCGTCGCCATCGGCGTGACGTCCTACCACGGGTCCGTCTGCTACGGGCTGACCGCCGACCGCGACGCGATGCCCGACGTCGACGTCCTCGCCGAGGCGATGAACACGTCGCTGGCCGAGCTCCTCGCCCCGTGAGTGCTGCGGCCGCGGCCCCTCACCAGCCCCGTGTCGCGGGCAGCTCCCCGGTGGTGATCGCCGCGGTGAGCCGGGCGTGGTCGGCGGCGTTCTGGTCGGCGTAGGCGGCCGCGAAGGCCGTCATGCCGTCGTCGAAGGCCCGGCCACGGCCCAGGTAGGCGGCGATCGCCACCGGGTCGCCGGTCCGGGCGTGCGCGCGGGCGAGCACGTGCCCGCACGCCGTCGCGAACTCGGGCAGCCGTGGGGCGAGGAGCTCACCGTCGGCGATGACCTTCATGTCGCGGAACTGCCGCACGTAGTAGTCGTGGCCCCGAGCGGCTGTCCAGCCGACGAAGACGTCGGTCGCGCTCTGCACGAGCCGCTTGCCCTCGATCACCCGGCGCCCGGACGAGCTGTAGCGGCTCGGACCGCAGAACGGCTCGTACACCGCCGGGCCCGCCTGCTTGACCTGCAGGAACAGGGGGTCCGCCGGGCCGCGGCCCTGCAGTAGCACCAGGTGCACCCGCATCCCGACGCTGCCCACGCCGACGACCTGGCGCACCGCGTCGACCGGGGTGAAGCGGTCGAGCAGGTGCCGGCGGTCGTCGGGGAGCGAGTCGTGGTACCCGGCGAAGAGCTCGTCGGCGAGGCCGTCGTCGATGTGCTCGCGGAACGGCGGGGCCTCGCTGATCCGCAGCCGCCCGCCGCGGGTCTCGGTGAGCTTGCGGAACGCCCCGTCGTGGGTGCGCCGCTGGGCCTTCCGGGCGATGTGGGCGGCGGCGCGGGGCCGGTCGGCGTCGGTGAACACGTCCAGGAAGCGCTCGACGTGGACGAGGTCGTACCAGACGTCGAGGACGCGGGCGCCGGCGTGGCGGGCCATCTGCGTGCGGTAGGCCGTCAGGCAGCGGGCGACGGCCTCGGCGGTGCGGCCGGCCGGTACGTCGTGCTCGCGGCCCAGCACCTCGACGCTCGTGACGAGCCGCGCGACGTCCCACTCGAACGGTCCGGGCAGCGTCTCGTCGAAGTCGCGCAGGTCGAACGACAGGTTGCGCTCCGGGGTGGCCCACAGCCCGAAGTTCAGCAGGTGCGCGTCGCCGCACAGCTGGACGAAGAGGTCGCTGTCGGGGCGGGTCGCGAGGTCGGCGGCCATCACCGCCGCCGCCCCGCGGTAGAACGTCCACGGCGACGCGCTCATCCGCCCCCAGCGCACGGGGACCAGGTCGGCGGCGCGGATCGCGTTCTGCCCGGTCAGGACGTCGAGGACGTCCCGCCGGCGCCGCGACGGGTGCCACTCGCCGAACGCGCGCCGCGGCGCCCGGTCCCGCGCCCTCCTGCCGACGTCGCGGCTGTCCTCCGACGTCGGTACCGCGTCCACCGTGGTCACAGACCGACGTTAGCGGTGCCGCCGTGAAGGCGTCACCGGCCATGAGCCGGGCCATGGCCGGTGACGCCACTCACGAGCGGAGCTGATCGCGGGCCCACCGCAGGTCGGCCTTGCCGCTCGCCAGCCTCTCGACCTCCGGGGCCAGGAGGAGCCTGCGCGGCTTCTTGTACGACGCGAGCCGGGCGGAGACGAAGTCGCGCAACGTGTCGGGAGTCGCCTCACGGCCCTTCTCCAGCGCGACGACAGCGCCGACGACGCTGCCGTACATCGGGTCCGGCACCCCGACCACGACGACGTCGCGCACCGCCGGGTGCTCGCGCAGCACGATCTCGACCTCGTCGGCGTAGACCTTCTCACCCCCGGTGTTGATCACCGAGCTGCCGCGGCCGAGCAGCTCGAGCCGTCCGTCGGCGCCGAGCCGGGCCATGTCGCCCGGGATCGAGAGCCGCACCCCGTCGAGGTCACGGAAGGCGCCGGCGGTCTTCTCGGGGTCGCCCGCGTACCCGGCGCCCGCGACGACCGGCGCCGCGAGCAGCCCGACGACACCCGAGCCCGGGACGACGTCACGGTCGTTCTCGTCGAGCAGCCGCGCGTTCGGCGCCAGCTCGAAGCCGCCGAGCCGGTCGTCGGGGGTGTCGCGGGTGACGACGGAGACTGCGTAGAGCCCGCCCTCGGACGCGGCGATGGAGTCGTGCAGGGCCAGGTCGGCGTGCGTGAGGAGCCGACGCTTGACCGCCGGGCTCCACACCGCGCCGATGCTGCGGATCCGGCGCAGCCGCGCGATCCGCGGGGGGCGGCCCGCGGCGGCGTCGGCGTCGAGCGCGTCGAGCAGCCGCAGCGCGAAGGCGTCGCCGACGATCGTCAGGTCGGTGACGCCGTGCCGGTCGATCGTCGCGGCCATGTCCTCGCCGGAGGTGCCGCGCCCCGGCAGCAGCGCGACCGGTGCCCCGGCGGCGAGGGCACCCAGCGCGGAGTACAGCCCGGTGCCGTGCATCAGCGGCGGCGCGGGCAGCCACACGATCCCGTCCGGGCCCTGCGGGTCGACGGCCAGCGCCGCGCGCAGCGCGTCGACGCCGTCCGCGCGGTCGAGGCCCAGGTTGCGCAGGGTGCCCGACTGCGCCGTCCGGCACCGCTCGGCGTGCGAGCCGACGACCGCCTTCGGGTTCCCGGTCGTGCCCCCTGTGTAGAGCAGCCACTCCCGGTCGCCCTCGCGCTGTGTCCGGGGCAGTGCGGGACCGTCGGTGCCGTCGCCGAGCCGGACGACGAGCGCCGTCCCCGCCGACGCCGCGCGGGCGACGTCGAGCAGGTCGGGGTCGGCGATCACCGCCTTCGCGTTCGCGTCGGCCAGCACGTAGGCGGCTTCCTCGGCGCGGTAGCGGTAGTTGACGTTGACCATCGTCGCCCGCAGCTTCCAGATCGCGAACAGCGCGACCAGGTAGTCGGGGGAGTTGCGGGCCATCATCGCAACCCGGTCGCCGTCGCCGACGCCCTGTCCGGCCAGCCACCCGGCCAGCCGGGCGGCGGAGTCCTCGAACGCGCCCCAGGTCAGCGACTCGTCGCCACGCGTGACGGCGAGCCGGTCCGGAGCGATGTCGGCGACCAGCTCGAAGTGGGTCGCCAGATCGTCCGGGAGAGGGGCGTCCGGCAGGGGGGTCACTCCGACTCCAGCCCGAACAGCCGGGCCGCGTTGTGCAGCATGATGTCGGGCTTGACCGAGTCGCGGATCTCGGTCTTCTCCAGGTCGGCCGTCCAGCGTTCCGGGGTGAACAGCGGGAAGTCCGTCCCGAACAGGACCTTCTTGCGCAGCAACGTGTTCGCGTACTGCACGAGCTGCGGCGGGAAGTACTTCGGCGACCATCCCGACAGGTCGATGTAGACCTGCGCCTTGTGCGTGGCCACCGAGAGCGCGACGTCCTGCCACGGGAACGACGGGTGCGCCATGATGATCGGCATGTCGGGGAAGTCGACGGCGACGTCGTCGAGGTACAGGGGATCGGAGTACTTGAGCCGTACCCCGCCACCGCCCTTGGTGCCCGCGCCGACGCCGTTCTGCCCGGTGTGGAACAGGGCGGGCAGCTGGTACTCGGCGAGCACCTCGTAGATCGGAAACGCGACCGGGTCGTTGGGGTAGAACTCCTGCACGCTGGGGTGGAACTTGAAACCCTTGAACCCGTAGGTCTCGATCAGCCGGCGTGCGATCTTCGCGCCGCCCTTGCCACGCAACGGGTGCACGCTGGCGAACGGGATGATCGCGTCGGTGTGCTGCGCGGCGAGCTCGCCGATCTCCTCGTTGGTCGGCGCGTGCTCCGACGGCTCGCCGAGGCTGTCGATCGTGAACGCGACCGCGGCCATGTTGCGCTGCCGGTAGAACTCGGCGATGCCGGGCAGGTCCATGCCGAGGATGTCGGAGCCGAAGCGGGCCCGCATCTGCTCCATCCGCGCGCCGCCCTCGGGGCTCGCCGCCGCGGCCTGCGAGAAGTGGACGTGGGTGTGGACGTCGATGGCCTGCAGCGAGCTGATGTCGAGCGTCACTTGCGTCCCTCCGGGGCGTACGGCTGCAGGTGCGGGGCGAGCTGGGCGGGGAACTCCTTGGCGATGGCCTCGGCGGTCCAGCCGCCGGGCATCGACGCCTCGGCCGCGACAGCCGGGTGCGTCCAGACGGTGATCTTGTCGCCGCCGACGCCGAGCGCCTGCCCGGTGACGTCGGCCGCGGCGTCCGAGAGCAGCCACACCAGCAGCGGCGCGACGTCCTCGGCGCTGCCGACACCGTTGGCCCGCAGCTGCTCGGGCACCGGTTCGCCGCGTTCGAGTGCGGCGACCGCGTCGGCGAACGCGGGGATCGTCGCCACCATCCGGGTGAGCGCGACCGGGACCAGCGCGTTCACGGTGATGCCGTAGCGGGCGGTCTCGGCGGCCAGCGTCCGGGCCATGCCGACGATCCCGGCCTTCGCCGCGGAGTAGTTGGTCTGCCCGAAGCTGGCCCGCTGGCCCGCCGGGGAGCCGACGAGCACGAGCCGCCCGCCGTCGCCCTGCTCGCGGAACCGGGCGATCGCCGCGCGGGCGCACGTGAACGTGCCGCGCAGGTGGGTGGCGATGACGGCGTCCCAGTCGTCGTCGCTCATCTTGCCGACGGACCGGTCGCGCAGCAGGCCCGCGTTGGTGACCATCGCGTCGAGCCTGCCGAACCTCTCGACCGCGGCGGCGACGAGCGCGTCGGCGGTCTCGGTGGGGCCCACCGGCGCGACCACCGAGGTGGCCAGGCCGCCGTCGGCCTCGATCTCGTCGACCACCGCGGCCGCGGCGTCGGCGTCGACGTCGTTGACGACGACGCCTGCTCCGGCGGCCGCGACCGCCTTCGCGTAGGCGCGGCCCAGCCCGCGCCCCGATCCGGTCACGACGACCGATCGTCCGGTCAGCATCTGTGAACTCACTCCCCGATGGTCCCCAGGGCGACGTGCCCCTTGAGCAGGTTGCGCGCGATGGTGCGGCGCTGGATCTCGTCGGTGCCCTCGTAGATGCGCAGCAGCCGCAGCTCGCGGTACCAGCGCTCGACGGGCAGCTCCTTCGTGTAGCCCATGCCGCCGTGGATCTGCAGGACCCGGTCGACGACCTGGTTGGCCATGAGCGCGCCGGTCAGCTTCGCGATCGACGTGGCGTGCCGGGCGTCGCGCCCGGTCTCGGCCCGCCACGCCGCGTGCAGCGTCAGCCACTTCGTCGACTCGATCTCGACGGCCGAGTCCGCGATCTGCCACTGGATGGCCTGGTACTCGGCGATCTTGTGGCCCATCGACTCGCGGACCTTGGCGTAGTCGACCGCCATGCCCAGCAGTCGTTCCGCCGATCCGACGGCCCGCGCCGGGATCAGGTAGCGGCCCTGCCCGATCCACCGCAGCGCCTTCTCGAAGCCCTTGCCGACCTCGCCGAGGACGTTCCGCGACGGCACCCGGACCTCGTCGAACGACAGCGACGCCGGTCCCCACTCGCCCATCGTCGGGATGGGGGAGGAGGTCCAGCCCATGTCCCGGTCGACGAGGAAGCAGGTGACGCCGCCGTCGGCGCCGAGCTCGGGGTCGGTGACGGCGAACAGGATGCAGAAGTCGGCCTCGTGCCCTCCGGTGATGAACGTCTTCTCGCCCGAGATCACCCAGTCGTCGCCGTCGCGGCGGGCGCGGGTGCGGATGTTGCGGGCGTCGGACCCGGCGCCGGGCTCGGTGATCGCGAAGCACGACCGGCGGCGGCCCTCGATCGTCGGCAGCAGGTAGGCGTCCTGCTGTTCGGCGTCCGCGTCGAACAGGATGTTGTCGGCCGAGCCGCCGAACCGGAACGGGACGAACGTGCGGCCCAGCTCCATCGTCAGCACGGCGTTCATGACCGGCCCGAGGGCGATGCCGCCGAACTCCTCGGGTGTGGTGATGCCCCAGAAACCCGACCGGCGGGCCTTGGCCTGCAGGTCGGTGAGGACGCCCGGCTCGAGGCCGGGCCTGCCGTCCCGCTCGTTGCGCAGCACCTGCGCCTCGAGCGGGACGACCTCGCGGGTGACGAACGCGCGGACCGTGTCGCGGACCTGCCGCTGCTCGTCGGAGAGCGAGAAGTCGATCACGCGACGGTGGCCCGCCCGTGGTCCAGGACCACGGTCCCGTCGTCGAGCGACGTGCGGAACCAGGCGTCCCCGCCGTCGCGCCAGGCGTCGACGGTGAGCGACTGCCCGGGCAGCACCGTGGCGCTGAACCGGCCCGACATCGCCGTCAGCCGGTCCGGGTCGCCGCCGCACACCGTCGCGACGAGCGCCCGGCCAGTGACCCCGTACGTGCACAGCCCGTGCAGGATCGGGGTGTCGAACCCGCCCTTGGCCGCGAACGTCGGATCGGAGTGCAGCGGGTTGCGGTCGCCGGAGAGCCGGTAGAGCAACGCCTGCTCCGGCCGCGTCGCGTAGGTGACGGTGTGGTCGGGTGCCCGATCGGGCGGTGACCACGCCTGCTTCGGGCCGCGGTCGCCGCCGAAGCCGCCCTCTCCCCGGATGAACACCGCGCTGCGGTTGGTCGCGAGCGGCTCGCCGCCGTCGAGGACCGCCGTGGCCTCGATGGTGACGAGCGCGCCCGATCCCTTGTCGTGCACGCCGACGACCCGGGCCCTCGCGGTGACGGTCCCCTCGACGGGCACCGGCCGGTGCAGCACCAGGTGCTGCTCGGCGTGCACGAGCATGGCCCGGTCGAACTCGCCGAAGCTCGGCGGCGGCGCCTGCGAGAGCAGGACCGCGAACGTCGGCAGCACCCGCTGCTCGACACCGTCGGAGTTCTCCGTCGTGAACTCGAGCTCCCTGGTGGGGTCCCCGAGGCCCGCGCCCACGCCGACGGCGTAGAGCAGCGCGTCCTTGGAGTCCCACGAACGCGAGCGCGGTTCGCCCTCGCGCCCGACGGCGCCCGGGTCGATCGGCATGTCAGAACCTCTTTCCGCCGGTGGGGTGGACGACGCGCACGGTCACCGGTCGAGCCACATCGTCGCGAAGAACGTGTCGCGGGTCAGGTACCGCTGCATGCCCTTGACCTCGGGCTTCGCGATGGTCGACAGGTACCCGCGGCTGTAGTAGGCGACCGCCAGGTCCTGGTTGGTCAACTGCTGGACCTGCTGGTAGGCCTTCGTCTGCTGGGCCGGGTCGGTCGTCGAGACGGCCGTGTCGAGCGCGGCGTCGACCTGCGGGTTGCTGTAGTCGCCGTAGTTCGTGCTGCCGCCGGTGTGGAAGAGGTTGAACGCGCCGGGGAACGGCCCGTCGACGGGACCGCCGACCCAGCCGGCGATCTGGAAGTCGCGGCTCTGCACGACGCTCGACGAGTACTGCGCCAGGTCGTAGAACTGCACCTGGATGTCGATGCCGACGGCCTTGAGCTGGGCCTGCAGGAACTCGGCGAACGCGACGCGGTTCGGCGCGTTGGTCGTCTTGTACTGGACGGTCGCGCTCCCGCCGCTGGCCTTGTAGTCCGCGACGAGCTGCTTGGCCTTCTCGACGTCGAAGGCCGGCCACGCGTCGCGGGCCTGCTCGGACTGGTACGGGCTCGTGTCGCCGAAGTAGCCGTTCGCCCGCTCCATCTGGCCGCGGTACTGGCTGGCGGCCAGCGCGTCGAGGTCGATCGCGCGGACGACGGCCTCGCGCATCCGCCGGTCGTCGAACGGCGCGCGCTTCTGGTTGAAGTAGATGTACTCCGCGCCGTTCCCGGAGCCGTAGTAGACCTTGAGGTTCGGGTTGCCCAGGCCGCGGATCAGCTCGGTGTGGTAGCCGCCGTAGACCACGTCGACGTCACCGTTCTCGATCGAGGCGTACCGGGTCTCGGTGTCGGGCAACGGACGGAACTCGAGGCCCTGCAGGTGGGGCATCCCCGGCTGCCAGTAGTTCGGGTTGCGCACCAGCGTCAGCTTGGAGTCGCGGACCCAGCTCGCCAGTGTGAACGGACCGGCACCGACGGGCTCCTTGGCGATCGACGCCTCGCCCTTGGTGCGGATCGCCGTCGGCGAGACGATCGTGCCGAGGTTGCCCGAGTTGAACGGCAGGGCGAAGAGCTGCGGGAACGTCCCGCTCGGGTTCTTGAGCGTGAACTCGACGGTGGTGGGGTCGACCGCGCGCATCGACGCGATCACCGTGGCGTACCGGTTCGACGGCGAGGACTTCTTGTCGATGTGTCGCTGCACGTTGAAGATCACGGCATCGGCGTCGAGCGGGGTGCCGTCGGAGAACTTGACCTCGGGTCGAAGGCCCATCCGCCACGTGGTTCCGTTGTCGGTGGTCTCCATCGACCTGGCCATGTACGGCTGGGGTTCGCCCTTGTCGTCGAGCTTGAGCAGCGAGTCGTAGACCGCGAGCGCGGCCATGTTGCTGTTCTGGACCGTCGGGTCGAAGCTGACGATCTCGCGGTCCTCGGCGAGGATCAGCGTGCCGCCGTCCTTCGGGGTTCCCTCGGTCGAGATGTTGTCGCCGTGGGGGTTGATCGTCCTCAGCTGCGGGCCCGAGGGTCCGGCGTTGCTGCCGCAGGCGGCGAGCACTAACGTGCCGGCCGCCACGAGTGCGACAGCGGCTCGGGTGCGCCAGCGATGGGTGACCGAACGCCTCATGCCGACACCACCTCCCGCACCGGTCGCTCGACGTGTCGGTTCGCTGTTCCGTCGACTCTGACGGCCACACCCATGAGGGCCTCCCGCTGTCGGTATGAATCGGACCGTAGCGATATGACGCAATCGTGGCAACCAGATTGTTAACAATCATGAGCACGAACTGTGGAAGTTGGTCCGGATTGCCTAGTCGCTCGTCCGGTACATCCTGGCTCGTCAGTCGCTCCGGGGCAGGTCGGGAGGCGTGTCGGTCGGGGGAGCGCAGGTCAGGGCCGTGCACGCGGGTGGCGCAGATCGGGCGGCATGGAGCCGGCCACGCAGGACGGCGGGGGCGGTGCGGGGCGTGGGTCAGGCGGCGTAGGTCGGCTGGGCGCGGGTCGGCCGGGCGCGGGTCGGGCCGCGCGGGTCAGGCGGCGCGCAGGGCGGCCCGGGCCGCGGCGAGCGCCTGTCCGGCGTAGCCGCCCCCGAACAGGACCACGTGCACCAGCAGCGGGAAGAGCTGGTGCAGCGGGACGCGCGCGGCGTGCCCGTCCGCAAGCGGGGCGGCCTCCGCGTACGCGGCCCGAACCCGGTCCAGGTGCGGCAAGCCGAAGAGGTCGAGCATCGCGAGATCGGTCTCCCGGTGGCCGCCGTGCGCGGCGGGATCGATCAGCACCACGCGCCCGGCGGACCACAGGACGTTGCCCGACCACAGGTCGCCGTGCAGCCGCGCGGGTGGCTCGTCGGGCCCGGCCAGGTCGGCGATGCGCGCGCACACCTCGTCGACGACGGCGACGTCGGAGGCGGTGAACGTCCCGGCGTCGCGGGCGGCCCGGACGTAGGGGCGGATGCGGTCGGCGGCGTACCAGCTCGCCCAGCCGCCCTCGGCGGCGACCGCGCGCATCGGCGCGGCGCCGATCCACGCGCCGGCGGGTCCGCCCGGGGGCGGCGCGCCGAACCCGGGCGCCCCGGCGGCGTGCATCTGGGCGAGCGCGACGCCGAAGCGTTCCGCGGCGGCCGGTTCCGGCGGACCGGTCGGCACATGCTCGACGACGAGCCAGCCGTCCTGAGCCGCCAGGACCCGGGCCACGTCGGGCCCACCGGCGTCGGCGAGCCACCGCAGTCCGGCGGCCTCGGCGACGGTCGGCGCACCCTGCTTGACGACGACCGTCCCGCCGTCGTCGAGCTCGACCCTCGTCGCCCCGCCGAGCGGCGCCGACCCGGTCGCGCGCGCCCCGAGCAACCGCGCGGCCGCGTCCTCGGGGCGCTCCCGGGTCACGCCCGGGACCGCACCCAGTCGACGAGGCCGGGCATCGCCGCCTCGATCATCGTCAGGACCTCGTCGAAGCCGTCGGGCCCGCCGTAGTAGGGGTCGGGCACCTCGGCCCCGGCCGGCGCGGCCGGGTCGAACGAGCGCAGCAGCCGCACCCGCTCGGGTTCCGGGACGGAGCGGCGCAGCGAGGCGAGGTGGTCGTTGCCGAGGGCGATGAGCAGGTCGGCCGAGAGCTCGGCGGAGTCGAGCTGGCGTGCCGCGTGGTCGGTGGCGTAGCCGTTGCGGCGCAGCACTTCCGCGGCGCGTGGGTCGGCGGGTTCGCCGACGTGCCAGCCGCCGGTTCCCGCGCTCGTGACGGCGACGTCGTCGACGCCGGCGGCGTCGAGATGGGAGCGGAACACCTGCGCGGCCATGGGGGAGCGGCAGATGTTGCCGGTACAGACGAAGCTCACGTGGAGCCGCTTGTCGGGGTCGGGCACGACGACAGTCTGACCGAACCGCACAACCCGGGCCTGTGGTGGTGACCGTGACCACGCCGGCCATTCCGCCGGGTGGGCGGCCGGTCACGGCCCGTCGCGGCAACGGGTCGCCCTGCCCGCAGCGTCCGCTCCCG
>NZ_BPRG01000216.1:0-94685 GCF_036984265.1 Pseudonocardia sp. D17
TGCTCAGGAGGGCATTCTCGTTCTACGCCACGCTCACCCACCGACCCACACCGGTGGATCAGGGGTGAGGCGCCGACGGCTGACCCGCTGGCGCCGCTACCGCGATAACAGCGCGTGGCACCACGCCGTCGTCGCGAACGGGCCGCTGTGGTGGGTGTGCCGCGACTGCCGCGCGCTCCGCCGGACCTACCGGCGACGCAACCAGCGGACGACCTCGACCAGCAGGCCGATCACCAACGACGGCGCACCCACCGCGCGGCCTTGATCGCCAGCGCGGCGAGCATCCCCACGGCCAGCGCGCACCACACGATGACCGCCGACACCGCCGCGTACCACCACGCCAGCCCCCACGTCACCGACGGGAACGCAACGCGCCCAGCGCACCCGTGATCACGAACAGAACGCACGCGATGACCGCCAGCCACAGGAGGCCCTTGATGGTGAACCCCAGGACGGCCAGGACCACCCACACGATCAACGCGGCAACGATCAGAGCCAGCATCACGACCTCCTCGGGGTCAGCGACGGCGGACGGGCCGAAGGGCCCGCACGAACGCGACAGCCACGAACCCGCCGCACACCAGGTCCACCACCACCGGGACCGGCAACGCCAACAGCGCCAGGCCCACGACGATCGCGGCGAGCTGCCAGCGCGGGTACGACTCCATCCGGTCACGGCCGATCCACGGCACGACGACCTCCTGTCCGGACTCCAGTGCCGAAACCTGGCACGGCGAAAGAATCACCACCTGCGGCGGTGGCCCGCCGTTGTGCGCCAGCGATTTCGACGCCCCTTCCCCTTGGTCGGGGTGCGGCTGGTGGGGGTGGCGGGGTGAGGGGGCCGGGGGTCCTGGGGGAGGTGCCGGTCCCGGCGGCGCGGCCGTGGCGGTTCTCGGTGGTTGGTCGGAGCGTGTGTGTGATCGCTAGTGCTGTGTGCGATCGAGGCGAGGCGATGGTGACCGAGTCTGTGCCTGGTGTTCGGTTGGCGTGTGCGTCGTGGTTGGTGGCGCCGTTGGCTGTGGGTGTGGCTGAGTTGCTGGGTCACCCTGATGTGCGGAGGTACACGCGTCAGGGTGGGCCGGTGTCGTGTCTGTGGTCGTCGACGATTACGGCGTCGCGTGCGTTGGTCGTCGGGCCTGGTCTCGTGGTGCCGATCGGTGAGGATGCGGAGCCGATGGGGATGTTCGCGGCGTTCGAGGTGGACGCGGCGAGTCTGCCGGGGTTGGCGCGGGCGTTGCCCCCGGTCCCCCGTGTTGACCCCCCGCCCCCCTGGTTGCGGCCCCCGGCCCCCCCGGTCGTTGACCCTGGCCCCCCGGTGGTTGACCCCGGCCCCCTGGTCGACGGGGTCCCCCGTCCTGGTGGGCGGCGGCCGTGGCGGCGGTGACCCTCGACGTGGTGTACGTCGAGGACGCGGGGCGCGCGATCGTCGAGGTGTACGTGAGTGGCCGGGTGGTGGCCGAGGTGCCCGCGGTGCGGCGGGCCGATGCGTCACCGGGTGACGCCGACGCTGTGGCCGTCGAGACGGCGGCCGACCTCGTGGGCCGGGTGCTGTACGTGCTCGGGCACCGTGAGGCGTACCCGTCGTGAGGCGCGCGGTCTGGGTCGGCGTGGTCCTCGGTGTCGCCGTGTTGGGCGCGGGGTGCGGCGTGGACCGGGGCCGCATCGTCGGGAAGGGGTACGACCCGGCGGCCACGTACACGACGATCATGACTATCGGCGGGTGCCCGTGTTACCCGGTGGTCGACACCGAACCGGAGTGCTGGCGCCTGGACCTGCGGGACGGCGACGACACGGGGTCGGTGTGTGTGGACCGGCGGGCCTGGGACGCGGCGTACGTCGGCGGGTACTGGGGGGATCGTGGCTGACGACCTGGACGACCCGCACGCCGAGGACGACGGGCCGTGGCCCCGGCTGGAGCCGGTGACGTCGGCGCGGCTGGGGATCGACGTGTACTCGGACCCGCGGGTACCGCGGGGTCAGGTGTGGGCGATGCCCGTGGGTGGCTGGCCGCCCGAGGTGCTGGACATCCGGCCGGGGGCGCGGATCGCGTTCCGGGGCCCGGACGGGTCGACGTGGACGGCCACGGTCACCGATGCGACACCAGACGGGCGCGGCGGGTGGGAGATCACGTGCACCACGGTCGAGGACTGGGAACCGCCACCGCTGTTCTGGGGTGACGGGTCATAGTGCCGGGCGGCGGATCACCCCCCAGACTGTTCGCCCTCCTCGGCGCGGGCGCCTTGCCACGCGGAGAAGTGGGCGGCGGCGTTGGCCCAACAGGACATCAGCGCGACCCACAGGACCGAGTCGGACCACACCAGGAGTGTGGGCACGACCGCGGCGAACCAGGCGACGGTCAGGGCGGCGTGGACCCGGCGCCAGGTCTTGGGGTTGTGGAACGCCTGGCGGATGTCCATCGCGTGTTCTCCCCCGCGGTGGGTGGACGACGTCGAGACGGGCGGGTCCGAGTTGCGCCCGTCTCGACGTCAGTCAGCCCCCGACGCTTGGCCCCCGATCCCCCTTGCCGGACGGTCCGGTGGGGGTGCCGTGCGCCGGGGTGTCTGTGCGCCAGGCGATGGTGCGGCCGTGTGCCTGGCGGTAGTGCTCGATGAGGAGGGCCGAGGGCCCGATGCCGTCGTGGTCGACGAGGGTCACGCCGGGGCAGCAGGCGGGCCACAGTTCGCCGGGCGACAGGATCACCGGGACGCGGTCGGTCTCGTCGGCGTAGCCGGGGGGCGGGACCACGCCGCCGTCGGCGCGGTGCGCCCAGCGGGAGCGGCGTCGGTCGCGGCGGTTCGCGCGGGCCTTGGTGCGGCGCAGCTCCCCGCGCTGCCAGAACAGGACGCGGCGCCAGCCGGTGAACGCGTCCTGTTCATCCCAGCCGCGGACCTGGCGGGCCATCAGGTCCCGACCTTGGTCCCGTCGTCCCACACGAACTCCCCGTCGGCGCCGACGGGGCGATGCATCCGGCACGCCACGCAGTAGGTGGAGCCGTAGAACCCAGGGTCGCGGGCGTAGGTCTCGGCGATCGGGCGCGCCATCGTGGTCGAGGTGCCGCAGACCTCGTGGACGTAGGTGGCGCGGACGGGGCGGATGTACCCGGCGGCGCGGTCCTCGTCGGACAGGACGAGGTACGCGGCGGCCTGGTCGACGGGTTCGCTGTCGGGGCCGTGGGTCAGGCGCGGGTCGTTCGGGTCGGAGGTGAGGGACATCGGGTCTCCCTGGGGTGTGTCACGGCGGGAGTACCTGGCACTCGATCGCCGGGTCTCGTCGGAGCTGGGCGGCGATGTAGCGGTCGTGGCCGCCGAGTAGTTCGAACAGTTGCGGCCGGGTGTGCGGGAGGAGCCGCACGATCACGGGCCGGGTGTCGGCGCGTTGGCCTCGGGCCAGGGCGACGATGTGGGCCGCGTCGAGGGGCCGGGCCGCGGGGGGCGCGGTGATGCGGTCGAGGCCGATCGTCAGGACGAGGCCGGTCATTTGACCGTCCGGTGTGGGGCGGAGCACAGTGCGCATCCGTGTACCACTACACATCGCCATCGGTGATGGAGTAAAGTGGTTTACGCAAGGCCGGAACGACCGGCCCCCGCGCCCAGGAGGACCCCATGACCGCCACCACCACCGCCCCCGTCCGGACCCGCATCGCCGACCTCCTGGCCGACGGCCAGGCCCGCACCGCCCGCGACATCGCCACCGCCATCGAGGCCGGGTACTCGACCGTCGGCAAGACGCTGGCCGTCATGGCCGCCGAGGGCCAGGCCGTCAAGGCCGACGGCGCCTGGACCCTCGTCGCCGACGAGGCCGACACCGCCGACGCCGAGGCCGCCGCCTGGCTGGACGCCCGCCACGCCGAGGCCCAGCCGGTCGCCGAGGCCGCGCCCGCCGACTCGCCCTCGGTCAAGCTGTCGTCGATCTCCACGTTCAACGTCCGGGCCGCCCAGGCGACGGGACTGGTGACCGCCAGCGGCCCGTCGTGGGCGATCCTGCGCGGCACCGTCGCCGAGGTCTTGGCCGCCGCCGAGGCCACCCTGTCGGGCATCCGCGGCCGGGGTGAGCGGCAGGCGATGCACACCGTCATCCGCAAGCTGCGCAACGCCGACCCGCGGTACGTCCGGGTCATCGACGCCCCGAACGCCAACATCGACCGCGACGCCGCCGTCCAGGCCACCGCCGAACTCGCGATGGTCGACGAGGCCGTGGCCGCGCACGTCGCCACGATGCGCCGGGCCGCCGCCGCCGAGGGGCGCGCGATGGGCACCACCGGCCAGTACCGCAGCGACAACACGCTGGGCCGCGACCTGTGGGTCTACGTCGCCCGCGACGAGTACGCCGCGATCCTCGACGGGCCCGACGCCGAGGCCGCGCCGGTCAAGGCCCCGCGCCCGACCAAACTGCCGCTGAAGGGGCGCGGCGACCTGCGGGCCGACGTGCTGGCCTGGCTGACCGAGAACCCCGGCACCGAGATCACCCCGGCCAAGTTGGCGCGGATCATGGGCGGCCGGTCCTCGGGCGCGATCTTGAAGGGGCTCAACCGGTTGGTCGCCGACGGGCACGCCGTCCAGACCTCGGCCGCCCCGCGCACCTACCGCCTGGCGTGATCCGAACCGGCCGTCTGGTGTTCGGGACGCCCCGAACACCGGGCCGCCGGTTCGGCGACACCACCACTCACCCGAGGGGAACCACCATGAACGTCACGCCCAACACCACGCCCACCCCTGACCCGTGGCCGTCGGCCCTGTCCGGTCGCCCGGCCAAGACGCGCAAGGCCCGGCGCTGGCCGTGGGCCGTCGCCGCCGTGGTCGTGGGTATCGCGATCGGCGCGGCTGGCTGCGGGACCGCCACCACGACGCCCGCGCCGACGACGGTCGCCCAGGCGCCCGCCGCCCCGGCCGTCCCGGCCGTCCCGGCCGCCACCACCGTGCCCGCGGTCGAGGTGCCCGCGGCGCCCGCGACCCCGGCCATGACGACGTCCCAGGCCAACGCGGTCCGGCAGGCCGAGAGCTACCTGGCGTACACCGCGTTCTCCCGGTCCGGGCTGATCAAGCAGCTCCAGTTCGAGGGGTTCAGCAAGGCTGACGCGACGTACGCGGTCGACCACGTCACCGTGGACTGGACCGAACAGGCCGACAAGAAGGCACGCGAGTACATGGATTACTCGGCGTTCTCCCGGTCCGGACTGATCAAGCAGCTCCAGTTCGAGGGGTTCACCGCGGAGCAGGCCGCGCACGGCGCGACGTCCGTGGGCCTGTAACCATCCGCCACCCCACAATGGCCCGGCCGTCCACGGTCGGGCCGTTGGCGCTCCCACAGAACGAGAGGGACCCCCCGATGACCGAGAACACCGAGGACGCCGCACGGACCGCGCGACGGGCCGCCCTCGTCGACATGCTGACCGCGCTGGGCCACACGCGCCAGGAGGCGATGCAGACCGCCGCGGAGGCCAGCGTCGCGATGCGCCCGCTGGTCCGTGAGGCCGTCAGCCTCGGCCTGATGCCGACCCAGTTGGAGCGGATCACCGGGGTTACCCGGCGGGCGCTGTACGACTGGCTGGCCGAGGACGACCGGTCACCAGAGTGAGTCGGGGTACGCCTCGGGCGTCTTGCGGGCCCGGCGGGCGTCGATGGACTCCTGGGTGGTCTTGGCGTGGTGGCAGTCGACGCACAGGCTCTGCACGTTGCCGGGGTCGAACCGGGCGGCCTCTCGGGCGGGTCCGGCGGCGAACGTGCCCAGCGACCGGATGTGGTCGACGTGGTTGGCGACTCGGCCGCATCGGTGGCCGTAGCCGACGCACAGCGGGTGCTCGGCGAGCCAGGCGGCGCGGAACCGGCGCCAGGCGCGGGTCGATCCGCCCTTCCATGATTCGGGCTTGCGGACCCAGGCGCGGGGGCCGGTGTCGTCGGGGCGGCACTTGGTGCACCGGCCGGATACGGCGTCGCCGCACCGCGGGCACACCCGCGGGGGTCGGGTCGGCACGGCATCCTCCGGATGATGTTGTGTGGCGCGATGTGGCACCAGACGGCGGGTCTGTGTTGTCACGTAGCGCGACGGGAGTAAATTGCTTCACTCGGCCACGCTCGGTGGCCGAGTGATCACAGGGGGGTGGGCCGCGTGAACCGCATGTGGTCCGACCAGCCGACGAGAACAGACCTGCCGTCCGTCGCTGACGACGTGCGCCGGATGCGGGTCGCGATCACCAGGAGGTGGCCCAGAGTGGCCAAGTTGTTCGGCGTCGCCGCGACAGCGGCCCGCCCGTACGCCCTCGGCGTCGAGGACGCCCAGACGGAGGAGGTGACCGCGTGAGTCAGTGGGTGAACCTGGCGCTGGTGTGCGACGCCGACGACTGCGGCGCCGAGTTTCCCGGCCGGGTCGGCGAACGCCTGGCCGCGACCCGGCGGCGCGCGGCCGACCTCGGCTGGGGTAGCGGCCCGCACAACGACGACCGCTGTCCGGTCCACGCCGTCGTCGAGGCGCCGCGCCGTCTGGCGGTGATCCGGTGACCCCGCCGACCTGGCACCGCGGCGCGACCGCGCGGGAGCACGTGCGGACGATCGTGCGGATGTACGAGGCGCTGCCCGACGCGACCGAGGTAGCGCTACCGCTCGGCGTGATCCGGGCCGCCCTCGTGGGCGACTGGGACCGGCGCGACCCCGACGCGGCCCAGGTGGCCGACGAGGCGCCCGCGCGCGTCGACGGCGGCCTGGCGGCCGGGACGGTGGCACGGTGCGGGGTGTGCTCGACGCGGATCACGTGGGTGCCGTTCGACGAGGCCGGGCGGCACTGGAACGACGGCGCCGCGGGCCGGTGGGTCGACGCCTACGGCCAGGGCATCGCGAACCCGGCTGGCCTCGACAGCCACCACCACGCCCCGGTCGAGGCGGTCACCCCGTGACGGCGACGTACCACGTCACCGTGACCCATGAGAACGATCTCTGGGTGGCGGTCGTCGACGGGCTACCCGCGGGGATGAACAGCGCGACCGACGTCGAGCGGTTCGCCGACCTCGACGCCGAGGTGCGCGACCTGATCGCGGGGCTCCTCGACGTCGGGCGCCACTCGTTCGACGTCGACTGGCGGTTCGCGGACGGGGCGCGGGTGTCGGCGGGTCAGATGCGGGCGCTGCGACGTCTGTCGGCCACGCTGTCGAGGTGGCGCTGTCCGGCGTGCCTGTCCGACGTCCGCCATCCCTCGGTCGGCCCTGGGGGCGTTGAGTGCCCGCTGTGCGCGCACGTCGACGGGCGCCGCGCGGTGCGGTTCACCCGGCGGCCGACGCGGGCCGGGTACACCTGGACCGCCAGCCTCGACGAGGCCGACCGGTGAAGGGCCGGGTGACCAAGGTCCGGGCCGCCGGGCCTGATCATCAGGTCGTGCGGGTCGAGGGCGGCACCGGGGCCTACCGGCGCCAGCCGTGCGGCGGATGCCCGTGGCGGGTCGACCAGACCGGCCAGTTCCCGGCCGAGGCGTTCGGGCACAGCGCGAACACCGCGTACGACATGGCCCAGGAGACTTTCGCGTGCCACGAGTCCGGCGCCGAACACCCGGCCACGTGCGCCGGGTTCCTGCTGCGCGGGGCCGATCACAACCTGTCGGTGCGGAGGCGGCTGGCGGCGGGGCGGATCGACCTCGACCGGGTCCACGACGGCGGGCACGAACTCCACGAGGACTACCGGGCGATGGCCGTGGCGAACGGCCTCGACCCGGACGACCCGCGTCTGGGGCCGTGCCGCTGATCGTCGGGGGAAACCCGAACGGCCCCAGCGCGTTCGAGGGGAGCGCTGGGGCCGTTCCTGCGTTTGGAGCCGCGCGCCCGGCTTGCACGGGCAGACCGGATCGGACCCGGTGACGCGGCATGTGTGACAGGCGATCGGCTCCGGCATCGGCCCGGCGGGTGGGCCGCTCGGTCATCCGATCACTCGTGATCTTGGGTCACGGGTGCCTGTCTACATCAGGGACGGTTTCACGCTCCCGCGGCGGAGGTCAACTTGGCGCGCGGGCCGCCAACCGGACGGGTGATCGACGAGGCCGCCAGGTCCAGGACGTCGCCGATCCGGTACAGCGGATAGCCCTGGGCGGTCCGGCCACGCTCGGGCAACCGGTTGCGGTGGTGCCAGGTCGTGATCGTTCGGCGGTTGATCGGCTGGCCGTACAGCTCCCCCACCCCGGCGCTGATCTCGGCCGCGGTCGCCAGGTGCTCCCGGACGCCGTCGAGGAGCCAGGCGCGGCGTTCGGCCATCAGGTAGCGGGCGCCGCACGCCCGACACACCACGTGGTCGGCGCCGGGGAACGCGTACAGGTCGGCGTCGCACCGGGCGCCGTCGGGCAGCTCGACGTCGCACGGCCCGGCGTACGTGCGGTCGGCCGGTCGGTCGATCGCCCGTCGGGCGGTGCGCACCGCGTACCCGACCTCGTCCGCCAGGACCCCGGCGAACGTCAGGTGACGGGCGGCCTCCAACCGGTCGGCCAGCCACGACGCCAGCGCGGGCGCGTGCGGGTCGGTCGGGATGTCGGGGTCGCCGGTGTGCTCGGCGACGTCGCGGGCCCACCCGGCCAGGGTCATGTGCAGCACGTCGGCGACCTCGACGGCGGCGGGCCGGTACCCCAACGGGATGTTCTGGCCGCCGCGGGGCGCGCGGGACCCGATGCGGTCGAGCTTGGCCCGCCAGGTGTCCAGTTCGCCGGACAGGCCCGCGACCTCGGCCAGGTCGTCGCGTAGCGCGGTGGTGCACCCGCGGCACAGTGCGCCGTCGGCGACGGGCCGGTGGCAGCCGGGGCAGGTCGTCGCGGCCGTGTGCTGGCGGACGTGGTCGGCGCCGCATCCGGCCGGGTACTCGGGGTCGCACGGCGCGGACGGGCCTCGGCCGTGACAGGTGCAGGAACAGGTGAGGGCGTAGCGATCCACGGCGGGGCCTCCACGAGGTCGGGGTACTCTGCGGCCGACCCGCGATCGACGTTGGTCCCGCTGTGCTGACGGTGATCGCCCCCGGCCGGGGCAGGCACTCCGACCGGGGGCGTCGCTGTTGCTACGGGTCGATGTTGTCCGGTCGCCACGCCAGTTCGACGAGGGTCCGCAACCACCGTTCCCGTTCGGCCCGAGGCATCGCGGCCAGGAGGTTCGCCGCCATGTTCAGCGGGACCTCCTCGTCGGCCGCCAGCCGCCGGTCGATCTCGTCGACCAGTTCTCGGGGGTTCACCGGCGGTCGGGTCGGGTGACTCTGTGGCGGCGTCCCAGGCGTCGGTCCACGCCGTCGGCCAGGTCGTCGCGGATCACGCCGCGCATGGTCGACACGATGAACACGTTCACGAACAGCCACGACAGCAACACGGCCGCGACAACGGCGGCGATCAGCCATCCCCACCAGGGCATCGGGGTCTCCTCTCGGGTCAGCGGAACAGGGCCCACCACAGGACGGCGGCGACCAGCGCGACGTCGACGAGGACGACCACGAGGCACGACCGCAATCCCTGGGGGCTCATCCGCGCAGGTCGGTCGGGGCGTAGCCGGTCTTCTCAGCGGCCTTGCCGTCGAGGTTGTCGAGGCTGGCCCACGGGTGTGCGGCGCCCTCCTCGTCGGCGGCCTCCGCCGCGCGCATGTCCTCGTCCACGACGGGGCCAGCCTCGTCGTCGAGGTACCCGCGGTCGAGGTAGTCGGCGGCGGCGATCAGGTCGTAGGTCGAGGACCCGTCGGCCAGCGCCTTGCGGGCCAGCGTCAGGCACACGGCCCGGCGCTGGACGTCGTCGAACCCCTCGGGCCGAGGACTGAACAGCGGGGGCAGCGGGGTCGCCAACACCTTGCGCGCCAACGTGTGGACGGTGTCGCTGATGTAGTCGGACATGGGGTCTCCGTTCGGTCAGGCCGCCGGGTCGGCGGTCCGGCGGGCGAGCTTCAGCAGGGCCGAGGACGTGGCGACGGCCGCGCGGTCGAGGCCGAGGGCGTCGAGGAGGAGCCGGGCGTCCTCGACGTCGCGGGCGAACGAGGCGACGACGACCGCGGCGCGCGGGTCCGGGTCGTCGGGACCGTGCTGGGTCTGGGCGTAGGCGGCGGTCAGGTCATGGGGCACAGCGGGTCTCCTCGGGGTCGGACAGGATCGGGACGCGCTGGGTCGACACCCACCAGTGCCGGGGCATCGCGCCGGGCGTCGACTCGAACGGGTAGGCCAGGTGGCGACCGATGACCCGCCGGTACCGCGACCACGGGACGGCACCGTCCCCGGCGACGCGCACCCGGTACTGGGTGCGGTCGCACCCCAGCGTGTTCGAGGTGAGGCCCAGCGGGCCGCGCATCGGGACGTCCAGGTCGGTCAGCCACACCAGCGGGTACGGCAGCCAGGGGTGCCGGTTGGGGAGCAGGCACCGGGTTGCGGCGATGCCGGGCGCGCCGTGGTCGCCGCACGTGTAGTGCCACAGGTCGATCACGCCGCCGCCAGCCAGTCGATGGCGGTTAACGCCTGGGCCTGAACCGCCGTCGGCGTCCACGGGAGCGTCCCGGCGTGGTGCAGGCCCATCGAGGCCAACACCAGCGCGTCGGCCTCGTCGCTGTTGGCCAGGTCGACCGCGGGCCACCGGCGGCCGATCGCCTGGCCCACGGCGAACTTGTCGGCGTTGCCCTTGCCGGTCGCCCACTTCTTCAGGACCGCCGGGACGACGACGGCCACGGGGACGTCGAGGGCCGACAACTCGTCGACGATCAGCCACCACAGGCCAGCCAGGTCCCGCGTCGCCGACCCGCGGGACCCGAACGACAGGCCCTCGATCAGGACCAGGTCGGCGCGGGCGGCGACCTCCATCACCGCGCCGACCTGGTGGCGGAGCCGGGCGAGCTTGCGACTGGTGCCCGCCTTGCCGTCGGACTTGGTCGCCGAGGTGTGCGGTTGGGGGACGCCGTCCGGGCCGATCCAGGCCATGCCGGTCGACGTCAGGGACGTGTCGATGCCGAGGACGTTCACGCCGTCCCCCGCTTTCGGGCCTGAGAGGCCCTGTACGCCTCTCGGGCGGCCTGGCGGCCACTGGCGGACGCGATGGGGCCGTCAGCGCGTCTGGCGGCCAACTGGGCGTCAATGCGCCCCCGTCTGGCGTCTTCGGCCCGCTGCCGTTCGGCGGCCTCGGCGGCGCGGTTGCGGGCGAGCCGGACCGACCGGCACCCGACGCACGCCGGACCGGGGTCGTCGACGGGCAGGTCTCGATGCCGTCGGCATCGGGGGGGCGCCGCGTCAGCGGCGGGGGCCGCGCCGCTGTCGGCGTGAGCCGTCACGCCGTCGCGCGCGCCCCCTCCCCCATACCCATACCCATACCCCATACCCCATACCGGGCGTGAGTCCTCACTGAGTGCTCCGTGAGTGCTCACTGAGTCCTCACTGAATTGACCGTGGATCACGTTGTTTCCGCAGGTCGCAACGTGTGCAGTGAGGGCTCCGTGAGTGCTCACTGAGTGCTCAGGGACACCGCTGTGTGGCACGGGTTCTGTCGGCGTGACAGGGGCGTGGCGGGCGGCACGACGGGTGTGGGGCCGTGTGGCGGCGGGTGGCGGTTCTGGGTCGTCGTCGTCGGTCTCGCCGGGGGGTGGTGGGAGGGTGGTCTTGGACCGGCGGTTGACGTGTTGGTGTTCGCGGAAGTTGGTCACGGCGATGAGGGGGCCGACGTCGGACTGGTAGCGGGTGATGCGGCCGAGGCGGGCCAGTTCGGTCAGGTCGGCCTCGACGTCGGCCACGGTCACGTCGTCGTCGAGGGGCCAGACGGCGGCCTTGATCAGCTTGGCGTTATCCCGGCAGCGGCCGTTGTCGTCGGCGTGGGTCCAGAGGCCGACGAACGTCAGGCGGGTCCGGTGGGGCTGGATCGCGGCGATGGCCTCGGACGTGAAGAAGTCGGGTTTGACCTGACGGATGCGGGCCATGGGTGTCACCTCCTCTCGGTGGTGGGGGCCGTCCGGCCGGGGGCGGTTGGGTCCGCCCCCGGCCGGTGGGTCACATGCGGCGGTCGGCGTTGCGGTCGCGGTGGAGCTGGCCGGGTGCGGCGCCGAGGTGGGCGTCGGCGGAGACGCCGTCGATGACGGTGGCGCGGATGCGGTCGAACGCCTCCCGCTCGGCCAGGTCGGGGCGGTGGAGGACGTAGCCGATGCGCAACCGGCCGTCGGCGATGCGGTAGCGGAGCCGGGCGGTGATCTCGACGGGGGCGACGCCGAGGAACGGGGCGACGCTGATGGTGAACGTCTCGGGGACTTCGAGGTGGCCGCGTGCTCCGGCGCTGGCCGAGGTGGTGTCGCTGTAGCGGAGCTGGACGTCGCCGGACTGGAGGCGGGTTCCGCGTTCGAACGCGCTGTTGCGGTGGGCCTGGAACGTGGTCGCGACTTCCAGCATGGTCGCGGCGTCGGGGTTGACGACGGCGGCGTAGTGGTCTTCGAGGTGTTCGGCGAACTCCTCCTGGGTGCCGAGGTGCCCGGACCGGTTGACCCATGCCTGCCATTCGGGGTCGCGGCGGACGTCGAGGGTGGCGCGGTGTCGGCGCCACCCGGCGGTCTGGGCGTCGGTGTGGTCGTCGAACACCGCCGTGATGCGGGCGGCCTCGGGGTCGGCCCACAGCGTCGTTGACGCCGACGCCAGCCGGTTGACGTAGGAGACGAAGTCGGCTGGGTCCCACAGGGTCGCGTCGCCGCGGGGTGCGCGGGGCGCGGCCAGCGTGTGTTCCAGGTTGACGACCTCGACGCGTTCGCCCTCGTCGAGGACGCGGGCGAACAGGCCGCCCTCGATGTCCTCGAACGGGATGGCGGCGGCGCGTTCGGCGTCGCGGGCCAGCCGCTCGACGGTGCGCGCCGGGAAGTCGTCGACGGTCTCGGTGGTCTTGGTGGGCACGGGTCAGCGCTCCTGGGGGATGAGGCCGTCGATGGTCATCTGGCGGGGGTCGGACCGGACGAGGCGGTACGCCTCGTCGGCGAAGAAGATCGACGCGGGCCGGTCGAGGGTGGGTGTCTTGACCTTGATGTCGTCCTGGACTAGGACGGCGTGCTCCGCGTTGGCCTGGGGCTTGATCGACAGGGTGTAGGTGATCGATCCGCCCTTGCCGGTGTCCTCGACGGCCTGGACGAGGTCGCGGAGCTTCTCGGACAGTTCGCGTTCGGATCGGCCGCGGGCGTGCTGGACGAGGAACGCGGCGAACGACTGGGGGTCGTCGGTCTGGGGTTCGGTGGCGTCAGCCACGGGTGTCCTCCTCGGTTGGTTGATCGGGGTGGGTGGGCGTGAACTCGTGGCACTCGACGCCCAGCGGGTTCGACGCGGTCTTGGGGACGGGGTACAGGCGGCCGTCGGTGGCCCAGCCGCAATCGATGAGGACGCCGTACACGAACGGGTCGCAGCCGCCGCCCTCGTCGTGGTCGTGGGTGCACCGGTCGCAGCGGCCGGATCGCCACCAGTCGACCTCCGTGCCGTTCGCGAACGGCGTGGGCGGCCGGGTCACGAGGGGCACCCGCGCTTCCCGTTGCTGTGCACCCACTGGGCCGACCCGAACCGCATGTGGGCGGGCGCGCCGCAGCGGGGGCACCGGCCCCGCCGGATCGCGTTCAACGCCGCCGCCTGGGCGGTGAGGCGGGCGGCCAGTTCCGCGGCCGAGGCGCGGGGGTGCTCGCGGGCCCACTGGGTGGCGTACTCGGCCACGCCGTTGAACGCGTCCCGGTAGGCCCCGGCGGCGCCGACGGCGCCCATCAGAACGGGGGTTCGTCGTCGGGCCGGTACTCACCGGCGGGCGGCGCGGACCCCCACGGGTCGTCGCTGGACGAGGCGCCCCAGCCACCGGCCGAGGCCCCGCCGCCGAACCCGCCACCGCCGCCGCGGGTGGTCTTCTCGACGGTGGCGGTCGCGTACCTCAGGGACACGGCGACCTCGTCGGCCTCCAACTCGACGACGGTGCGCTTCTCCCCCTCGCGGGTCTCGAACGACCGCTGGCGCAATCGGCCGGTGACGACCACCCTCATGCCGCGCTTGCACGACTCGGCGACGTTCTCCGCGGCCTGGCGCCAGATGTTGCAGCGCATGAACAGGGCGTCGAGGTCGCGCCACTCGCCGGACTGGCGGTCGTACTGGCGGGGCGTCGAGGCCACGGTGAAGTTGGCGACCGCGGCGCCCGAGGGCGTGAACCGTAGTTCGGGGTCGGCGGTGAGGTTGCCGACGATCGTTACCAGGGTCTCCCCGGCCATGTGGAGTCTCTCCTCTACCAATGGTGTGTGTGGGCGACGTCGAGGCGGTCGACGTCGCCGCTGTCGTGGAGCAGGGACCAGCCGTGCCGGGCCAGCCAGACCCGCGCCCGGCGCGGGTCCTCGTGGGGTTCGAGGTGCCAGCCGCGTTCGAGCGCCGAGACGGGCCACAGGCCGATCCAGTCGTGGCACGGGCGGCACACGTGCAGGCCGTTCGAGGGCGCCCAGGTGCCGCCCTGGGACCGGTTGAGGCGGTGGTGCCAGTCGTGGGCCTGTTGGAGGTCGCACGTCTCGCACCAGCCGCCGGACCGGCGGGCGACGACCCGTTTCCCGCGGGCCTCGGTCCAGGTCCTCACGGCAGGCCACCCAGGACCGTCATCGAGGCCACCGGGACGTCGATCACCGGTTCCACGTCCGAACGGGACTTGACGGGGCGGCGGGTGCCGCCGATCCGGACGGCCCCGGCAGCGACGTCGGCCAGGGTGATCCAGCGGATGGCGTCGGTGAACCGGACGACGAACAGGGCGGGGACGCCCATCCCGGCGGCGGCCAGGTGCAGCGCCAGCCACTTGCGGACGTTGAGGAACACCGTCGGGTACTGGCCGCTGGGGTGGGTGCGGGATTTCAGTTCGAGGACGCCGACGGGGCGGCCGTCGCGGGTGGCGAACCAGTCGACGGCGGCCAGAGTGCCGAACCGGTGGAGGCGGCACCGCCAGGCGCGTTCGACGAGGGCCGCGACCTGGTCCTCATTGCGGGTGTCCTCGGCGGTGGCGAACATCGGCGTTCCGTCGAGGTGGGTCGCCGAGGTGCGGGCGTAGTAGTCGCCGGTCATGGGTTCGGCCCGAACGACACGGCCCACTCGGCGCGGGCGGCGGCGCCGAGGGACTGGCCCACCCTGATCTGCTCTTTGATCGTGTCGGCGGCCTCCTTCGCGGACCGCATCAGTTCGTGGGTGATCTCCATGTGGAGCTTCAGGTCGGCGGTCGCGACGACGGCCTCGGCCTTGCGCCGGTCGGCCGAGGACTGGCCGGACGAGAGGATGGCGCGGGAGTACGCGACCTCGTACGCCTGTTTCGCGTCGATCCAGTCGCGGGCGTACCGCTCGGCGTCGGCCCGGACCCGGTCCAGTTCCATCGACAGGTCGACGAGGTGGAACACGATGGAGTTGGGGGTCGGCTGGCGCCACCCCTCGGGCGGTTCCGGGAGGGCGTGGGCGATGGCCCCGCCGACCGGTTCGAGGCTCACGACACGTCACCCCGGCGGGCCTCGACGAACGGGTTCGGCGTGCCGCGCCGGGACGACTCCCAGGCGGCGACGTCCAGTTCGCCGGGGGTGACGAGGCGCCAGGACTGGCCGATCCACTGGTAGTACGCGCCGCTGGCGGCCTCGTACCGGATGGTGCCGACGCGGCGGGCGGCGTCCTCGGCGGCGATCCGCGCGAACGCCTCGTGGGCCTGCTCGACGGCGTCCTGGGTGCCCTCCACGAGGGCGTCACGGATCGCGGTGGGGAGGCGGTACCAGCACGCGGAGCAGGCGAACAGGTCGGCGGAGACGTCGGCCCGGCCGCATCCGCCGGGGCATCGGTGGGTGGGTTCCCCGGCCATCAGTCCCCCTCGGCGGGCGGGGCCTCGTCCGGCGGGGGCACATCGCCGTCGGGCGGGGTCAGGCGGATGTCGGCCAGGTCGGCGTCCGGTAGGGCGAGGAGCTTCTTCCGGTACTCCTCGGTGTCGCGCATCGCGGCGCGGGCCAGGGCGCGGCCGGTCTCCCGCTGGTACCGCTCGGCGACCTTGGTCCGGTCCCATCCCTTGTCGGCGCACGTGCGGGCCAGTAGTTCGAGGGCGGCCTCCGCGGACCGGCTGGTCGGCTGGCCCTCGTCGGCCTGGGCCGTGGCCGCCTGGGCGGCGCGGGTGCGGTCCTGGCGGGCCTGGGGTGCGGGGCGTTCGGTGGTGCGCTGGCTGGCGGCCTGGGCGTCGTCGTCGTCCTGTCCGGGCGCGATCCCGGTCACCGCGCACAGCGTGTAGCGGCGGGCGTAGGTGAGGGCGGACCCGAGGACCTGCGGGGTGGACCGCGGGTCCGGCAGCGGCCACATGCCCGCCTTGCGGTCGCCCGAGGTGTGGGCCAGTTCGTAGGCCAGGACGAACCGGCCGTCGTCGTCGATGGTCGGGGTCGTGGACCAGGCCAGGCCGTGGCGGCCCAGGAGGGGCAGCACCACGGGGCTGATCTCGGACAGGTCGGCGTACCGGTAGGTGTATGACCCCTTGTCGGACTTGACCTGTGCGGTGTTGTCCTTCCCGACGCGGGGCAGCTCGCGGTGGAACCCGGCCAGGGCCGCGACCAGCGACGGGTGCGTCACCTCGGCGCCGTCGGCGTACGGGTTCTCGGCGGGCGCGGTCTCGTCGGGCGCGGCCTCGGTGGTGGGTGTGGCCTTGGCCTTGGTCGTCACGGGGTCCTCCGCGGTCGGATCACGTACGGGATGGGGGCCGCCGAGGCGGCCGGGGTGCAGTGCGGGCACCGGGCGGGGCGGGATGGGGCCGAGGGGACGCCCGGCATCAGCCGGGCCTCGACGACCCGGCGCCCGCCACACACCGGGCAGAACTGGGGGGCGCTGGCGGCGACGACGATCACGACCCGGCCGCCGGTAGTTCGAGGACGTCGCCCAGCGGGCCGAGGAGGTCGGCGAGCTTCTGGCGGATGACCTTGCGCCCGGCTGGGGACACGGTCGGGCGGTAGGACGAGGACCCCGGCAGCAGCTCGATGCCGGGGACGATCTCCCCGTCGGCGTCGACCACGAGGCCGTCGCCGTCGGGGTCGTCCAACTGGCGTTTCGCGTCGGCCAGCAGCGCCGACAGGTACGACGGCCGGATGGCGCGGGTGGTGACGATCTCGTCGGGGCGCGCACGTTCGACGTAGGCCATCAGGGCGTCCTCGTCGGTGACGACGGCGGACAGGGCGACCTTGGTCCGCTGGACGTCGCCGACCTCCTCGCCGGTCGGCAACACCGCGACGACCTTCCCGCCGGGGCGGATGGTGGGTTCGAGCGCGGCGCGGGCGGCCTTGACCTCGGCGGCGATCGCGTCGGCGAGGACCTTCGCGACCAACTGGCGGGCCGCTAGCTGGGCCTGCTGGTCGACGGTCAGTTCGGCGGTCATGCCGTCACCAGGGCCTCGGCGTGGTCGGCGACCGCGGACAGGACGTGCCAGGCCGCCACGGCGTCGGCCCAGGCGCCGTGGTCGCCGGGCGGGACGCCGACCGTCTCGCACAGCCGTGTCAGGCCGGGCAGGTCCCAGGGGGCGAACCCGAGGAGGCCGCCCGCGTACGCCTCGATGTCGAGCAGCCGGTGATGCCACGGCGCGTACGGGCGGAGGTTCGCCTCTCGGAACAGGTGCGACAACATCGCGGCGTCGAACGCCACGTTCGCCCCGGCCAGTGTGTTCCCTGACAGGGCGTCGTGGAGGGCGCGGGTCTGGGCGTACCCGTAGTCGCGGCGGCGGTGCGCGATCCGCTGGTGGTACCCGTTGATCCGCAACGCCTCGGGGGTGGCGTAGTCGAGGGTGTGCGGCGGGATGAACAGTCCGCGGGGGCCGGTGTCGCCGTCGGGCCAGGACAGGTACCCGACCTCGACGGCCCGGTTCAGTTCGGTGTCGAGGCCGTCGGTCTCGGTGTCGAGGACGATCACGTTCCGGCGTTCGGTCATCGCGGGAGTACCTCGTCGATCAGGTCGCGGATGCGGTACAGGGCGGCCTCGGCCTTGACGGCGCGCTGGCGGTCACCGGGTGTGGGGCGGCCCTGGATCGTGCGGTCGGCCGGGGTCCCGGCGCCGGGCCGCTGGGTGATCTTGGGTGTGCCCGCGGCCGGGCCTGGCTTCTTCCGGGTCGGCGCGACGACGGTCGAGGTGTCGCGGGGGCCGTGCGCGCGCTGGTGCGACGCCACGCTGGTGACCTTCTCCGCGGTGTATGTGCACTTGGTGCACCCGTAGACCTCGGACCCGTCGTCAAGCAGCAACCGGACGATGGTCCGGTAGACCCGCGGGGTGCCGGTGTCCTTGTCGACCCACCGGGACGGGACGTCCTCGACGGCCAGGACCTCCCGCGCGCCGACGTACGCCGCGGTCACGCGCGGCCCTCCTCGGCGGCCAGGTGTCGTACGGCGTCCTCGGCGTCGTCGACCTCGGCGGGGACGTGCCGGTGTGTGGTGCCTTGCAGCTCGCACGGCACGCCGTACAGGCGGCCCCGGCCGACGATCTTCGTGCCGTAGTCGACGGACTCGGTCCGCCAGGTGACCTCGGCCAGATGCTCGGCCCAGGCCAGGAGCGCCGAGGCGGTGCCGTAGATCGACCACGGGTAGACGCCGACGGCGTCCGTGGTGACCCACACCATCGACGGTGGCGGGAGGGTCGCGTCGTGGAGGGCGCGGGTCACGGCCGACGAGGCGGCCTCGAACCAGTCGGCGAATCCGGTCGCCGGGTCGGTGAACAGCGGACGGTCCACCATCAGGCACCGGCCGGGACGTGGGGACGGGACATGACGAAACCCTTCGGGTGGGGTGTCGGGTGTCTTGGAAACCCCCCGTGGGGGCGGGGTTCTGGGTGTCAGGAGGCGGGGCGTCGGCGGCGCCGGTGGGCGCCGAAGATGGCGGCCACGGCCTCACGTTGGGCGGCGGTCAGCGGCGGGGCCGCCGCGACGATGGCGGCGATACAGGCGTCCCGCTCCGCTTGGGCCTGGGTCGCGGTCAGGCGCCGCGTCGCGGGACGCCGACGGGTAACGCCACCCGTTCCGGCGGACATGGGGCTACGCGGTGCGGCGGTCGGGGGCCGTCGGCTGGGGAGCCGCCGAGGGACGCCGGATCGCCGCGATGTAGTCCGCGACCGACTGGCGGGTGATGAAGTAGCGCCCGCCGTGGATCGCCCGTGTCAGCCGCTTGTCTCGGATGAGACGCGACAGGGTGTATCGGCTGATGCCCAGCACGTCGGATGCCTGGGCGTAGGTGAGGAGGTGGTCGGTGTAGGTGGCGTTCATGGACGCCTTCAGGTCGTCGATCACGGCCTGGGTGGCGCCGAGTGGAGCGGTCACGGGGAGTGCCTTCCTAGCGCGCGCGGGGCCGGGGGTTCGGGGCCGCCGGTCCGCTACGGGGGGTAACGGTGTCGCGACGTTTGGGCCAGTCGGCGGCTGGCGCTAGGCCATGCGTCGCAACACGGCAGACATTGCCTGCCCTCGGCGTGTTGTGTCAACTCATAGCGCACATCGCGCTACTCTGTGCTACTTGCTTACACACGCGTGACACACGGCGCCACACGGTGCCACGGAACTCCGAGGGGGCTCGCTACCGTGAGACCGAGACGGGAGAGCCGTCTCGCCTGCTACCGAGAGACGAGGCGCTGACCCAATGCCTGCTGAGCATCTACGCGCGTTGATCCGTGAACGGCGGCCTGGGGTGACCGTCCGGCAGCTCACCCTCGCCGCCGACCTCGACCCCAACCGCATCGCGTACTACCTGAAACCCTCCACGAACATCGACCAGATGCCCAAGGTGTCCGCCATGAAGGACATCGCGCGGGCCATCGGCTGCGACGTCGTGGACGTGGCCGTGGCGTTCGCCGAGGACACCGGCATCCCCCTCGGCCCGCCCGTCGACGACCCGGAGCTGGCGCGGCTGATCAAACTGTGGCGACGCCTCGACAGCGCCGACCGGGCCACACTGTCGAGAGTGGCCGAATCGCTCGGGGGCGGACCCCCGTAACCCGCATGCCACACTGACCGGGCGCCCCGTCCGGTACGTCGCCCCGGACGGGGCGTCTCGGAAACAACGCGAACGGCCCCCCGCTCCGTGGGCGGGGGGCCGTTTCGTTGCCGCGGTACGGCGGCGCGTCAGGCTATCTGGCGCGGCATCCCGAGGGCGTCGACGTCCCGGCCGAACTCGACACCGATCGCCGTGTAGTCGAACTGGGTTCCGCGGGTCGCGGACGGGTTGATCGTGACGACGACGCCCAGCGCGATCATCAGCGTCCGGCGCTGGCTCACGTTCATCTCCGCCCACACCTGGCGGATGGCGTCGCTACCGAGGGCCGCCACCGCCGAGGGCGGGACGTTCTGGACCGCGCGGGTGGCCTCGGTCTCGGCCTCGGCGAGGACGGCGCGCCAGCGCTTGGTGCCACGGAGGTACTGGTCGCGGTCGATCACGTCCTCGTCGTGGTCGTCCTGAAGCTGGACCAGCTTGGCCCGCGCGTGGGCGGCGCGGTCGCGGGCCTCGGCCGCCGCGGTGTCGTCGGCGTCGCGGGTCGCCAGGTCGACCGCATCAGACCGCGACAGGCGGGTCAGGACGGCGTCGGTCACGAACTCGTCGACCTTGGCCTGGTTGCGCCCGACACACGCGCTGCCGCCCCCGGCGTGTGACCGGTCGCAGCGGTACATCACCTGTGCGGCGTGAGTCGGCCGGTTGCTACGCCGGGCCGAGTGGATTCGCAGGGGGCACCCGCACACGCCGCACACGCCGATCCCGTACGTCAGAAGGTGCCTCCGCGCGCCCGACTTGACCTTGGACCGGCCCGGCGCGGTCAGCAACGCCACCACGCGGTCGTGGAGGTCGCGGTCGACGATCGCGGGCCAGGCGGCGTCGGCGAACGCCTTGCGTCCGCGCATCCGAACGCCGACGTTCGCCGGGCGCACCGCGATCTTGCGGACGGTGCCGGTCTGCCACGTCTCGGCCACCTTCAGGGCGGGGCGGTCGTCGAGGCCGTTCACCTGGCGCAGGTGCCGCCGAGGCGGGGCAATGCCGTCGGCGTTGAGGCGGTTCGCGACGTCGCGCAGAGACCGGCCCTCCAGCAACTCCGCGACGATGCGGCGGACCACCGGCGCGGTCTGCTCGCACTCGACGTCCCGCCAGGACAGGACCGCGCCGCTGTCGGTGCGCTGGTACTCACGGCGCCAGCCGTAGAGCACGTGGCCCGAGGCGCGGCCCTCCTCGGCGCGGGCCAGCGCGGCGCGGGCGACACGTTCGCCCTTCAGTTCGGACTCCATCGTGTCGACCTCACCCATGAGGCCCGCGGTGGTCCGGCCGAACGCCGACCCGAGGTCGATCTCCCCACCCTTCACGAGGGTGATCGACACCCGGTGTTGGCCGAGGAAGTCGATCATTTCCGCGCGTTCGCGGCGGTTGCGGACGAGGCGCGACAGGCCGTAGGCGACGATCCGGGTCACCTCACCGCGGGCCACCGCGGCCATCATCCGGTCGTACTCGGGGCGCACCGCGCCCGGCCGCAGCACCTGGACGTCGTTGTCGGTGTAGACGCCCTGGACGTCCCAGCCGCGGGCCTGTGACAGCGCCAGGCCGTCCGCGCGCTGGCGCGTGACGCCCTCCTCCTTGTGGCGTGGGTCCAGGCTAATGCGGCAGTAGACCGCGACGCGCTGGGCGGTCATCGGGTCGCCCCGGCGGGGGTCCGGGCGTAGCACTGGGGACAGACCCACTCGTCGCCGCGCCGGTCCATCGGTTCGCCGTCGTCGGCGCACAGCGGGGACCCGTCGACGGCGGCCCGGCAGTACTGGCACCAGCCGCACGGGTCGGCCGCGTGGCCGTCGGCCAGACGGCGGGTCCGGTGCAGGACGACCGTCGAGTGGGTCTCGCACACCGTTGCCCACGGCGCCGTCGGGTCGTCGTCGATCCCGGCATCGGCTGCGTGGTACACGCCGATCTCGGTGCCCGTCTGGCGGGCGATGGTGGACCGCCGCCATCCGGCACGGTCGCTGTGGTCGATCATCGGGCGTCGCCTCCCGTGTGCCGCGTCTCGGCGTACCCGAGACGCTATGCGCTACAGGCTAGCGCATGTGTACCGCTGTGGTCCCCCGCGGTTCTCCGGCGGCCCGGGCGCGACGGGCCGCTCGTTCTCGTCGTTCGACACGATCATCGACTCGATCCGTGGCCGGCTGCTGACGCTGCCCGGCGACACCGCCGTGCGCACCGGCCACGGCGACTCGACGACGATCGGCACCGAGCTCCCGCACCTCGAGGAGTGGATCACCCGCGGCTCGTGACCGTGCGTGGCGATGGTCGCCCTGGCGACCATCGCCACTCACGGCCGTCACAGCAGGTGCACCGGTTCCAGCGCCAGCACCGGCCGCGCCGCGGGCCCGTACCAGGCCCGCAGCACCCGGCCGTCGAGCCGGGCCTGCGGCTTCGGACGGGCGCCCGCCCGCGCGGGCCACGGCGACGCGACGCAGTACGCGACCACCTCCTGCACCGCGTTGATCGTCGCGTAGGTGGCGGTCGCGACCTGCCGGTCGCCGGTCTCGCCGTCGAGCAGCCGGGGCGCGGCCGACCCGCCGACGACCGCGTCGCCCCGCAGCACGACGACCCGCCCGCCGTCGGCACGCACGCGCAGCCCGGGCGGGACGACGTCGTCGAGCCGTGTGGCGAGTGCGAAAGCCAGGTCGCGAGGGGTCACGACGATCACCGTACGAAGGTTTCCGCACGTCGGCAGGCCCTGGCGCTCGAAAGTGCGACGCCAGGCGGACCGGTCGTTCTCCGACCGTCACCGTCCGTGTCGCGACCGGGCCAGCGGCGCGACGAGCAGCAGGAACACCGTCCCTGCCGCGAAGGCCGCGCCGAAGCCGAACGGACCGGCCACCGCTCCGAGAGCGACCGCGCCGAGGCCCGTGCCCGCGTCGTAGGCGATGTTCCAGATCGCGCTGGCCCGGCCGTAGCCGGCCGGCCCGCCGAGCGCGAAGAGCTGCACGAGCGAGTCGTTCTGCACCAGGCCGAACCCGACGCCGACGGCCGCCGCACCCGCGACGAGCAGCAGCGGCGCGCCGCCGAGCAGCACGGCGACGACCTCCGCCGCCATCCCGGCCGCCGCGACCGCGACCCCCGGCAGTTGCAGCCGCCCACCGAGCCCTCGGGCGTCGGCGAGCCGTCCGGCCAGCCACCGACCGCCGAGCGAGCCGGCGGCCGTCGCGAACAGCGCGATCGTGGCGGCCGTCGCGGTGCCGGTGACCGGGACGAACGTGATCAGCCCGCCCTGCGCCGTGGAGCACGCGAGCATCGCCAGGAACGGGCCGGCCTCCCCCCGCCGCCGCGGCGCGGCCCCGACCGCCTCCGCCGGCCCGGAACCCGCGACCGGGCGCACGCGGCCGACCCGCAGCAGCGGCATCAGTGCGGCGCCGAGCAGCGGCAACGCGCCGCCGACGAACACCGCCGTGAACCCGAAGACCTCGACGACGGCCACACCCGCCGGCAGCAGCACCAGCAGCGGGAGCCCGACGGCGAGCCCGAACCGGCTCGCCGCGCGCGCGTGCTCGGCCGGCGCGACGAGCTCGGCGACCAGCGCGCTGCCCGCGACGGTGACCAGCCCGAACCCGATGCCGCGCAGCGTCGACACCGCGAGGACCGGCCCGAGCGCGGCCGAGAGCGCGAACAGCGGCGACGGCGCCCCCATGAGCACCATGCCTACCCCGAGCACCCAGCGGTGCCCCAGGCGGCGCAGCAGCCACGGCGTCGCGCTCTGCGTCGCGACGGTGACGGCCATCAGCACGCCCGTCGTGATGCCCGCGCCCAGCGGGCCCGCACCACCGCGCGTCGCCCACAGCGGGACGACCGGCAGCAGCAGCGAGTACCCGCCGAAGGCGAGGACCGTCGCGACCAGCAGCAGCCGGAAGGCGGCGCCGTCGATTCCGGCTCTCACCCCGCGGGCCGCCAGGTTCGCCGGTCGGTGACGATCGCGGTGACCAGGTCGTTCGGTGTGACGTCGAAGGCCGGGTTCCACGCCTGCGTCGCCGGCAGCGTCAGGCCCTTGCCGAGCACCTCGCCCGCGTCGCGCTCCTCGATCTCGATGGCGGCGCCGTCGGGGGTGGCGGTGTCGACGGTCGACTCCGGCGCGGCGACGACGAACGGGATCCCCGCCCGGGCGGCGGCCAGCGCGAGCGGATAGGTCCCGACCTTGTTGGCGACGTCGCCGTTCGCGGCGATCCGGTCCGCGCCGACGACGACGGCGTCGACCAGGCCACGGGCGATGATCGAGCCCGCGGCCCCGTCGACGACCAGCCGGTGCGGCACGCCGATCGCGGCGAGCTCGACCGTCGTGATCCGGGCGCCCTGCAGCACCGGCCGGGTCTCGTCGACGACGACGTGGGCCACCCGGCCCTGTTCGTGCAGCGAGCGCACCACGCCGAGGGCCGTGCCCCACTCGACGCAGGCGAGTGCACCGGCGTTGCAGTGCGTGTGCAGCCGCAGCGGATCGCCGCCGCACAGCTCGCGCAGCAGCGTCGCGCCGCGCTCCCCGATGGCGTGGCAGGACCGGACGTCCTCGTCGCGGACGGCGAGCGCCGCGGCGAGCACGGCGTCGGGTCCGCCGTCGGCCGCGGCGAGCGCCCGGCGGACGCCGACGGAGAGGTTGACCGCGGTCGGCCGGGCCGCTCCGATGCGTGCGGCGGCGTCGGCGAGTGCGTCGCCGTCGAGGGTGCGGGCGGCCAGCGCGACCCCCATCGCCCCGGCCACCCCCAGCGCGGGGGCGCCGCGGACCACGAGGCGGCGGATGGCGTCGACCATCCCCTCGACGGTCGTCACGGACACGGTGCGCAGCCGGGGCAGCGCCGTCTGGTCGAGCAGCTCCACGTGGTCGTCGACCCAGGAGATCGTCGGGGGTAACACCGCAACAGCCTAGGCTCGCGCTCGTGGCCGGGCCCTACGCGGACGAGGACTTCCCGGCCGATCCCTATCCCGGCACCGTGCCACCGACGTCGTACGTGCACGCCGACGGCGTGGGGTACGCGCTGGTCCGCGGCCGGGTGCAGGACGAGCCGCTGGACGGCTGGCTGGCGGCCCGCGGCGCGGCGCCGACGACGGGCCGGCTGCCGGTGCTGGCCTACGGCTCGAACCGCAACCCCTCGAAGATCAGCTGGCTGCGGGCGACGCTCGGGCTCGGCGCGGAGCCTGTCGTCGTGCTCCGGGTGCGCACCCGCGGGCTGGCCGCGGTGTGGGCGTACGGGCTGCGCACCCGCGACGGCGCCCGGCCTGCGGTGCTGGCCGCGGTGCCGGGCGTCGAGGAGGACCACGTCGTCTGGCTGGCGACGCCGGAGCAGGTCGCCGTCCTCGACGCCTGCGAGGGCGCGGGACCGGGCGGCGACGGCCGCTACCGCCTCGCGAGGCTGCACACCGGCGAGATCCGGACCCGCGACGTCGGCAGCGGGCCGACCCGCGTCGACGGCGTCCTCGCCTACCTGGGGGGAACCCCGGCGCGGCGCCCGCTGCTCGTCGACGGCGCCATGGTGCGGTGCGCCGACGTCCCCCAGGAGGCGGCCCGGGCACTCACCGGCGTCCCCGCGGTCGGCGACGGCGTGGTCGCGACGACGCTGCCGCCGCGGACGCCCTGACGCCGCCCGCTACGCGGTCGCCGACTGCTACCCGGTCGCCGCCACCGAGCTGGACACCGCGCCCGGGAGCGGCTTGCGCGAGCTCTCCTTCACGATGACGACGGCGGCCAGCGAGACGATCGCCGCCACCGCGAGGTAGGCGCCGGGGATCGCGTTGTTGCCGGTCTTGTCGACGAGCAGCGCGAGGATCGCGGGCGCCGTCCCGCCGAAGATCGACGTCGAGATGTTGTAGCCGATGGAGAAGCCGCCGTAGCGCACCTCGGTGTGGAACAGCGCCGGCAGCGTCGCCGACATCGTGCCCAGCAGCATGACCAGCAGCAGCGCCAGGATGACCAGGCCGAGGACCGTGCCCCACGCCGTCGCCGTGTCCAGCAGCATGAACGCCGGGTACGACAGCACGATGAACCCGATGCACGACGTCACGATCAGCGGCTTCCGGCCGATCCGGTCGGACAGCGCACCCACCGGGATGATGACGAACATGATCACCAGCATCATGCCGAGGACGTAGAGCAGCGCCGGTGTCGCGGCCAGCTTGAGCGAGGTCTGCAGGTAGGTCGGCATGTAGAACAGCACCGTGTAGACGGCGACGTTGTAGAACAGCACCAGCCCGATGCAGACCAGGATCGGGCGCCAGTGCCGGGTGAGGACGTCCTTGAGCGGCGAGGCCGAGACCACGGACCGCTCCTCCAGCGCCCGGAAGGCGGGGGTGTCGTCCAGCCGCGACCGCAGCCACAGCCCGACCAGGCCGAGCGGACCGGCGATCAGGAACGGGATGCGCCAGCCCCACGCGTGCATCGCGGCGTCGGACAGCGACACCTGCAGGATCGTGACCAGGCCCGCGGCCAGTACGAACCCGCCGGTGGTGCCGAACTCCAGGAAGCTGCAGTAGAAGCCGCGCTTCTTGTCCGGCGCGTACTCGGCGATGAACGCGGCGGCGCCGCCGTACTCCCCGCCCGTCGCGAAGCCCTGGACGAGCCTGATCAGGATGAGCAGCACCGGGGCTCCCCAACCCGCGACGGAGTACGTCGGCAGGCAGCCGAGCAGGAAGCTCGCCGCCGACATCGTGACGATCGTCATCGCCAGGACCTTCTTGCGGCCGATCCGGTCGCCGAGCGGTCCCAGCACGATCCCGCCGAACGGCCGGACCAGGTAGGCGACCGCGAACAGCGCCAGCACCAGACCCACGTTCGAGCTGGTGTCACCGCCCAGGATGGCGGCCGCGATGTAGACCGTCACGTAGCTGTAGATGCCGTAGTCGAACCACTCGACCAGGTTCCCCATCGCCGCCGCGCCCACCGCCTGGCGGACCGTGGACTCCGACACCTCGCTCTGTACCTGCGTGCCGCTCTGTACCTGCGTGCCGCTCTGTACCTGCGTGCCGCTCTGTACCTGCGTGCCCGCCGCGCCGCCGTGGTCCGGGTCGTCCTGCCGATGCTCCGCGTCACCGGTCGTCGTCATGGCGTACCTCCCCCGAGAGTCGCCCGACGCTAGGCACGGTGATCTCGACCCGCAACCGGAAGCACGGGAGCGGGCCGGGCGAACGACGGCGATCGGGCTCGAGCCACGGGGCTACCCGCCAGGGGCCGGCCCACACAGGGGAACCGGTCAGGAACCGGCGCCGGGACGCAGGGCGGCGGGCGCCGACGGGATCGCACCCGCGGGCAGCGGGATGCGGTAGAGCCGGGCGGCGTTGGCGCCGAGGATGGCGTGCCTGCCCAGGTCGTCGAGGTCGGCGTAGCGGCCGCACAGCTCCTCGGGGAACCGGAACTCGACGAGCTCGCGCACCAGCCGCGCGGGCCGGATCAGCGGGTAGCCGCTGCCGAACAGCATGCGGTGCACCCCGAACGCCTCGAGCAGGGCCCCGAACGCCCGGGCCGCGTCGACCCGGTGCAGCCGCAGGCCGGCGAGCAGCTCGGTGAGCAGGACGTGCACGTTGGGCAGCCGGGCGAGCCGGCAGAGGCTCGCGGTGGGCATGCAGGCCGCGCCCAGGACGAACTGGACGCGCGGCAGCGCGGCCGCGAGGTCGCGCAGCTGGACGGGATCGAAGCCGCCCTGGCCGGCGGACCGAGCGGGCGAGCGCACGGGCAGCGCCGACCCCGCCCGGACGGGATGTGCCCAGTCGGGCCAGCGCCGCGGCCGGGCCGCCGCGGCGGCGACGTCGGCCCGGCGCGGGATGGCCCAGCCGGGAACCCCCGGCCAGGAGGGCGTCGACGGTCCCACGCCGAGGTGCACGACGGTCGCGCCCGACTGCTCGGCGCGCGCGAGCACGCGGCGCAGCCACGGCTCGCCCAGGGGGATCCGGGTTCCGGGTCGGTGCGCGGGCGCGAGATGCAGACCGCGCAGGTCGGCGTTGCGGACCCGGGCGGCGAGGCCCCGCGCGCCCGCCGATCCCATGGCCGGGTCGACCTCGCCGGTGAGGACGAAGCGCCCGGGGAGGTCCTCCGCGAGCTCGGCGTGCCACGCGGTCGGGCTGAAGCCCAGCACGAACAGGTCGTCGAGCGTCAGCGGCTGGAGGACGGCACGGTCGACGTGCCCGCCGATCACGTCCGCCAGCAGCCCCTCACCGGTGACGCGGGCGAACTCGTCGACGTCGACGGCCTGCGGCTGGCGGTCGAGCAACCGGTGCCGCCGGTAGAGCTCGGCGACGTAGGCCTCACCGGACGGACCGGCCTGGTTGGACGGGCTGCCGTCCCAGGCGTGGACCTGGGCGTCGATCACGACGTAGTCGGCGGTCGCGCTGCGATACATCGTGGTCCCCTCCCGCTCCGGGTCGCCGGCGTTCCGGTGGTCGCGCGACCCGTCCCGCCCCGTCGTGAGGTCCGGGGCGGGACGGGGGTCGGATCAGCCCATCGACGGGCCGAGTCCCAGCGACTGCGGGGTGCTGGAGTCGGGCGACGGCTGCGGGATGCCGTCGTCGAGCGGGCCGTACTCCGTCATCAGCGCCTTGTTCCACGGTGTCTGCTCCTCGGCCACCAGCGAGTTGGTGGTGAGGATCAGGCCCGCGACCGAGGCGCCGTTCTGCAGCGCGGACCGCACGACGCGCAGCGGGTCGATGACGCCCAGCTCGATCATGTTCCCGTAGCGGCCCTCGAGCGCGTCGAAGCCCTCGTCGACGCCCAGGTCCGAGACCTGCTTGACGACGTCGGCGCCGTCGTAGCCCGCGTTCGTGGCGATGAGGTGCACCGGCTCGGTGAGCGCCCGCCGGACGATCTCGACGCCGATCTGGTAGTCGCCCGAGACCTGCAGCCGGTCGAGCGCGGCCTCGGAGTGCAGCAGCGCCGAGCCACCGCCCGCGACGATGCCCTCGGCCATCGCGGCCCGGGTCGCCTGCAGCGAGTCGTCGACGCGGTGACGGATCTCCTTGAGCTCGGCGTTGGTCGGGGCGCCGACGGAGATGATCGCGGCCTTCCCGGACAGCCGGGCGATGCGGTCGGAGAGCCAGTCCTCGTCGGTACCGATCGTGGCGCGCGAGAGCTCGGCGCGCAGCTGCGAGAGGCGCCGCTCGACCGCCTCCTTGGCCCCGTGGCCGCCGATGATCGCGGTGTTCTCGTTGTCGGCGCGGACCTGCGTCGCCCGCCCGAGGTGCTCGACGGTGATCTGCTCCAGCGAGAACGACGACGCCTTCGAGTGCACCTTCGCGCCGGTCAGCGCGGCCATGTCCTCCAGCAGGTGGATCCGCTTCTCACCGAAGCCGGGGGCCTGGATGGCGGTGACCTTGAGGTGGCCGTTGACGTGGTTGTGCACCAGCATCTGCAGCGCGGTGCCCTCGACCTTCTCGGCCACGATGACCAGCGGCTTCGGGTCGCGCATGACGCGCTCGAGCATCGGCATCAGCTGCCGGACGTCGGTGATCTTCTCCGCCGACAGCAGGATGTAGGGGTCGTCGAGCACGGCGAGCATCTGGCCGGGGTCGGTGACCAGGTACGGCGAGACGTAGCCGTTGTCGAACTCGAAGTCCTCGACGAAGTTGACCTCGAGGCCGAGGACGTTGCCGTCGTCGACCGAGATCACGCCGTCGTCGCCGACGGTGTAGAGGGTCTTCGCGATGACCGTGCCGATGGTGTCGTCGTCGTTGGCCGAGATGGCGGCGACGCGGGAGAGGTGCTCCAGGCTGTCGACGGGGTGCGCCACCGTCGACAGGTGCTCGACGATCGCCGCGACGGCCATGTCGATGCCGCGCTTGACGAGCACCGGGTTGCCGCCGGAGGTGATGGCCTTCATACCCTCGCGGACGATGGCCTGCGCCATGACCGTCGCCGTCGTCGTGCCGTCGCCGACGATGTCGTTGGTCTTGATCGCGGCTTCCTTGAGGATCTGCGCGCCCATGTTCTCGAACGGGTCACGCAGGTAGATCTCGCGCGCGATGGTCACACCGTCGTTCGTGACCTCGGGCGTCCCGGTGATCTTCTCCAGGATGACGTTGCGCCCCTTGGGGCCCAGCGTGGACTTGACGGCCTCGGCGAGTTGGTCGACGCCTGCCTGCAACAGGTCGCGGGCTTCCTGTCCGAACTTCAGTTCCTTGGCCACTAGGCCCTCCTGGACTCAGATCTCTACGTCTGCGCGGGGTGAGAGAAGTTGTGGAGCGGCCCGGGTCGCCGGCCGCACCGGCGTGCGCGGTCGGCGACCCGGGGATGGTGACGCGAGGCGCCGCTGGACTAGCGGGTCACCTCGGGCGGGAGCATGTCGCCGATGAACTCGGCGGCCTCCTCCAGATTCCCGAACATGACGGTCCGGTCATCCATGTGGATCATCTTGCCGTAGTGCGTGGACATGTTCTCCTCGAACTCGGCGGCGTCGTAGAAGCCGGGCTCCTCGCCGAGCGCCTCGGAGATCTCGTCGTAGACGAAGTCCATGCGGCCCACGCAGTCGACCCGGATCATCGACGGCAGGTGCGTCACGGTGACGTTCTCCTGCTTCGCCATCACGTCCGCGACGACGACCCCGACCTGGTTGTTCATCAGGGTGACGCCGGCCTTACCGGACGCGGTGTTGTCGGCCTTGAACGGGCTTTCTGCGGTCTTGAAACTGGTCACAGGTTCAGCTCCTTCGGGGCTTCCAGTCCGAGGTCGGAGACGATTCCGGCGAACCGGCTCTTGGCGCGGTCGAGGCTGTCCTCGAATCGCGGGGGCTTGGCGTCGGGCAGCGACCAGATCGGCTGCAGGGTCCGGGCCGCCTCGAGTGCCTGCGGCACCCACTTGGCGAGCCAACCCTGCAGGAGCTGCTTGTTGTGGTCGGCGAACTCGCGGTCCTGAACCAGCGGACCGAAGCAGGCCTGGGTCCAGCGCAGGTCACGCTGGGCGTAGTCGTACTCCGCGGCACCCATGACGGTGGGGGTGACGAAGTCACCGTTGCCGGCCGCGACCTGCATGACCAGGTTCGACCGGAACAGCTCGCCGATCAGCGGCTCGAAGACGACGTTCGTGGCGAACATCATCTCGCCCCAGTCGTCGTCGACGGCCGTGAGGGCCTCGGTCACCTTGCGAACGCCCTGCCAGACGTCGTCGTTGTTCCACGCGTCGAGGTGGGCGCTCCCGTCGAACCCGTCGATCTCCTCGCTCAGGGTCAGGTTGTAGAGCGCGAGGTCCTGGGCGAACCGGATCTTGTGCATGCTGTTCACCGCGATCGCGGTGTTGTGCATGTTCGTGGGCGCCGAGCGGTTGCAGGCGGCGAACACGTACAGACCGAGGATGTGCTCGACGTGCATCCAGGCGCCGACGTTGCGCTCGACGAAGTTGACCCAGTTGGGGGTCCAGTTGTCGAAGCCCTTCAGCACCCGGGCGTTCTCGATGTTCTGGTTGACCTGGCGGACGACGTTCGCGTTGTAACGGTAGAACGTCATCTCCCATTCTTCGTTGGGGTCACGGAACTCGTGCCAGCCGTGGGCCGGCCAGTCCGCGACGTGACGTCCGCCGGAGCCGATGCCGCGCTCGGGCTCGGGCTCGTCGACGCCCCAGGCCTTGAGCTTGGTCCAGGTCAGCGGGTAGCCGCGGGAGCCGTCCGCGAACCCGTAGATCCAGCCCTGGGACAGGTAGTGGCGCGGGTCGGGCTGGACGTCGACGGTGACGTCCTCGTAGTGGGTCTGCTTGCGCTTCGCCGGCTTGTAGTAGTTGTAGCGACGGGCGCTCGCACCGGAGTCGGGGAATTCCTGGGCGCCGGCTTCGGCGTCGGTGAAAGTAGGCTTCGGAACACTGCGTTCCGGACGTTGAGTGGTCGTCATTGGCCGTCCTCGCCTCCTTGTTCACCGGTGGTGGTGAACTTGTCGTAGAAGATGTTCTGCTCAGACACTCCGAGTGCCGTGAGCACCGGGATCGCCGCGTCCACCATCGGCGGCGGTCCACAGACATAGGCATCCCGGCCCGAGAGGTCCGACTCGAGCCGCTTCACCACGTCGGTGATCAGCCCGGTCTCGCCGCTCCAGTCGTCGCCGTCCGCCGGCTCCGACAGGGCTGGGACGTACCGGAAGTTGGGAAGCCGTTCCTCCAACTCCCGCAGTTCCTTCTCGAAGCACAGGTCCCGCTGGCCGCGGGCCCCGTAGTAGAAGACGGCCTCACGCTCGACGCCACGGTCCGCCATCGATCGCAACAAACCGAGCACCGGAGCCAGTCCGGCCCCGCCGCCGACGAAGATCAGCGGAGAGGAACGGCTCTCGCGCAGCGTGAAGGTGCCGAACGGGCCCTCCACGTCGAGCCGGTCGCCGACCGAGACCTTGGTTGCGAGGAACTCCGAGAACAGGCCATCGGGGTAGATCTTGATGACGAACTCGAAGTGGCCCTCGCGGCCCGGGACGTTAGCCATGGAGAACGAGCGGCTCTCCTCGGTGCCCGGCACCATGAGATCGAGATACTGCCCCGGGAAGAACTTGATCTCCTCGGGTTCGACGAGCTTGAGAACCAGGTGCCGCATGTCGTGGGTGACCTCCTCGTTGGAGACCACCTCCGCGACACCCTTCCGCAGCGGGAGGCCACCCCGGATGATCTCCTCGTCGTAGTTGAGGAGTTCGATCACGAGGTCCTCGTACGCGTGCGCCCGGCACAGGAGGGTCGAACCCTCCTCCTTCTCGTAGTCCGGGAGCGCGAACGTCGAGTACGAGTCGTAGTCGATGTCCTCGCCCTCGAGCACGAAGGACTTGCAGGCGGCGCACTGACCTTCCTTGCAGCCGTGCATGAGCTGGACGCCCTGCTCGGCGGCGGCACGAAGAATGTTCTGGTCCTCGTCGACCTCGATCTCGATGCCCACCGGCTCGAACCGCACGATGTGCTTTTTGCCCATGACTTCCTTTACCGGTCGACCTGCTTCATGTACTGAGTTCGGCCTGGCAGAGGAAGGGCCGACGGTGGCGCCGCCGGCCCTTCCCCCTCACCTGACCCGCGCTCAGGCGTTCTCAGGTGCCGGACGTCCGGCGGGCCCCTGACGGATGTAGTCAGCGTGGAACGCCGCCTTGCCGGCGTCGTCCATCTCGTTGATCAACACGTTGGGGCTCTGCAGCGGAGGACACCGCCGCATGTGGTCCAGAGTCCACATCTTGCTGGGGTCGAGGTTCAGATGCGGCTGCGCCGTCATCGTCTTGCCGTCGTCCCGAACGAAGCCCATGTCGGACACGACATCGGCCCAGTTCCAGCCGTGGTACAGGGTCTCCCACTCGCGGTGGCCGACCAGGCGACCCATGTTCGGGGTCTCGCGACCCTGGTACGTCGGGCGGAATGCCTCGACGTCCGTCCAACGGCAGACCTCGTGGCAGTACGTACGGGTGACCCCGTCGACGTCGGCCATGACCATGTCCTCACGGACCAGACACGGGACCATGCAGGTCCAGCAGCGGGCCGGGTAGACGTAGTCCACGTCCTCGAAGACGATCGGGTTGTGCCCGTTCGGCGTGGCGAGGCGGTTGTAGTTCTCCCACCACTTGCCGTACTTGTCGTACCAGCCCGGGTACTTGTACTCGAACCACTCGAAGTCCTCGTCGGTCATGCCGTCGATGCGCCAGTAGTTGGCGAGCCAACCGGTGGCGAAGAACTGCGCGACCTCGTGGACGTAGCCCTTCTCCCAGATCTGCTTCCACGACTCTTCGATCAGGTCGTGCGGGATGACCAGGCCGTACTTCTCGAGCGGGATCAGGTAGGCACGGTAGTAGTCGTCGTAGATCCAGCGACGCCACATCTCCGCGTAGGACTCACGGTCCTTGCGGCGGTCCTTCGTGCCGTACTCGATGAAGGTACCGATGGCCGCGTCGACGACACGGTGGTTGTTCCACCACGCGTAGCGCAGGTCGCGCTCGAGCAGCTGGCGGTTGTCCTCGTCCGACAGCGCCATGAGCAGCGTGGCGTAGCCGTTGGAGATGTGCCGCGACTCGTCGGACTGCACCGAGTGGAACACCGTCGGCAGCAGGTAGTCGCCGTTGGCGGCCGCCTCGGCCGGCATGGCCACGAACAGCGTGTTGGTGAACGCCGTCTCGGCCACGATCGTCAGGTAGATCGACGCCGCGGTGATCGCGTCACCCGTGATGAACCCCTCGGCGAACTGACGGCCGATGGTGCCGCAGTAGTCGCTGTGGAAGTTCCGCAGGCTGTTGTTGAAGCCCGCCGGGTCGATGTAGTTGTTCATGTACAGGCGCTTCAGGTTCTGCTGGATCGTCGAGTGACGCACCTCGTCGATCATCTGAATGGCCTGGCCGTTGTGCAGCTCCGGGTTCGGAACCACGTGGAAGAGCATCGGCATCGACCGGGCCGCGGAGACCTCGGGCAACGGGATGATGCTCAGGAACAGCTTCTGCCACTCCAGCCAGCGCTCCTGCACCTGGCGGAACATGTTGCCGCGGATGGCACCGTCGGAGGCGCCGTAGACGCGGTGGTCCTTCTCCTCCTGCATGGGGAAGTACGACCGCAGGACCTGCTTGAGCGGGTCCTTCTTCGCGGCCTTGCGGAAGGTGTAGTCGGTTCCGTACTTCATGTACGGCTCGTGGTACTGCGGCTCCCAGGAGAGTTCCTGGATCTTCTGGTGAGCCTTAGCCAGACTCTGCCGACTCACGTCGTCTCCTCACGTGGTGGGTGTTCAGGGTTCGATGCGTGGACCGCACTGACCCCACTGCCCTCGCAACCCCTGCGGGCCTTCCGGCGTGGACGCGCCGGCGGGCCGTCTGCGATCGCGAGCCCGGGCGTTCACCGGGAGACAGCGCGGGCGCCCTCGGTGGCGGCTCGGACACGAGCGGTTGCGATCAGGGTTCGCGGGTCCCCGAACGCAGTGCCTCTCGTGCCGGGAATCACACCCCCGCAGGGCCTGACCTGCGGTCTCAATATGAGACGGTGGGCAGTTCGGGGGGCCCTATCGTTCGTGGCGTCCGGGCGGTACCGTCCGGATCGATGGCTCCTGCCACAAGAACGTGGCGGGTGGCTGCGTCCAGGAGGGCAACCGGTTGGTCCACTCGACGGAACACTCGACCCCCCACTCCTCGCAGCCGGCGACGGACGCCGGAAGCGAGGAAGCCAAGGTGCCCGTCGGCGCAGCCGCCGCGCGTGTGGCGGAGGCCCGGTCGGCGTTCCTGACCGACGAGAGCGTCGAACCGGGCGTCGTGCGCGCCCCCATCCTGGCCTCGTGGACGCGGTCGCGGAACTTCCAGGTTCCCGTCGACCACCTCGATCTGCCGTACGAGACGGCGTTCGACTCCGACTCGCTGCTCGCGCGCGCCGCCGGCCCGATCCTGGCCGAGATGAGCGACCAGCTCGCGACCGAGCCGGTGAGCGTCATCCTGTGCGACGACGACGGCGTCGTCCTCGACCGGCGCAGCACCGACACCAAGCTCAACCAGGGGCTCGACCGCATCTGGCTCGCCCCCGGCTTCAGCTACGCCGAGCGCTACGTCGGCACCAACGGCATCGGCACGGCCCTGGAGGGGCGCGGCCCGGCGCTGGTCTTCGGCCACGAGCACTACGTCGAGCACCTCGAGGACTTCGCCTGCGCGGGGGCCCCGATCCGCCATCCCGTCAGCGGCAAGCTGCTCGGCGTCATCGACCTGACCTGCTGGCGGCGCGAGGCGAACCGGATGATGGTCGCCGTCGCGACCAACATCGCGCGACGCATCGAGGAGACGCTGCTCGACCACTCCGGCCGGCGCGAGCTGTCCCTGCTGCACGACTACCTGGCCGCCTGCCAGCGCAACCGCGGCGCGGTGTTCGCCATCGGCGACGACCTGCTGATGATGAACGACCAGGCCCGGCAGCTCGTCGATCCGGCCGACCAGAGCTCGCTGTTGTCGCACGCCGCCGAGGCGCTCTCGACCGGCCGCCGTCGCCAGCTGCTCGTCGACCTGCCCAGCGGCGCGATCGCCCGCGTCCAGACCCGGCCGAGCTGGGGTGAGCACGGCGTCCACGGCGGCGTCCTGCACGTCCAGCTCGTCGCGGCGGAGGCGGCCCCGACCCGGTCGCTGAGCCTGCCGCCGCCCACCGCGCTGCCGGCCGCCGTCGGCTCCGGCCCGCTGTGGACCAAGTGCGTACAGGCCGTCGACCGGCACCTGCAGGCGCGGGAGTGGCTCGTCCTCGAGGGCGAGGCCGGCTCGGGCAAGCGCACCCTGGCGCGCGCCACCCACCAGCTCCGCAACCCGGCCGCCCACCTGCGGGTCATGGACGCGCAGGACTTCGGGCCGCGCTGGCTCGCCGACGTCCGCGAGGAGCTCGAGACGGGCAACGGCGGCACCCTGGTGCTCTGCCACGTCGACACGCTGCCGCCCGACGCCATGCGTGCGCTGGCCGACGCGCTGGAGCCGCACCGCGAGTCGACCGACCCGGAGCGGCCGTGGCTCGTGGCGACGGTCGACCGCGGCCGCGAGGACACCGCCGCGGACATGATCGAGCTGCTGGACTCGTTCCCGCGCACGATCGAGGTGCCGCCGCTGCGTCACCACATCGAGGACGTCGCCGAGCTCGTTCCGCACCTGATCGCGCGGCTGACCCGCGGCTCGGACCTCACGTGCTCCCCGGAGGCGATGCGCGTCCTCATGCGCAACCGCTGGCCCGGCAACGTCGAGCAGCTCTACCAGGTGCTGCGCAAGATCGTGGCGCGCAAGCGGTCCGGCACGATCGCCCCGGCCGACCTCCCGGCCGAGACCCGCGCGATCACCCGCCGCGTCCTCACCCCGCTCGAGGCGATCGAGTGCGACGCGATCGTCGACGCGCTGCTCGACACCGACGGCAACAAGGCCGAGGCGGCCCGCCAGCTCGGCATGTCGCGCGCGACCATCTATCGCAAGATCCGCGGCTACGGCATCTCGCTGCCGCAGCTGGCCGACTCCCGCTGAGCGAGTGTCCGACGGACCGCCGTCGATGGGCTCGGTGATCCGGGCGGTTCGTGGCACGGCGAACGCCGGGTCGGCACACCGGGCCTGATCGGGCCCTGCGACAACGCGGCCACGGGCCGCCCGGGCGCCGACCGCGGCCAGTGATCCGTCAGACGTCCTGCTCATCCGATTCCGGGCGCGCACCGCCGAGCGTTGACGAAAGTCTGTACAGACTTCTAAAGTCTGCACAGGCTTTCTCACGACGAGGTGGACATGCCTGGGCCGAGCTCGGACGGTTTCCCCGCAGGTGCCGTGATCACCGGTGCCGCGGAGGCCGGTGTCGCCTTCGACTGCGGCATGGCGGCGATCGACCTGGCCGTCGAAACGGCCTTGCAGGCCCTCGACGACGCCGGGCTCACCGCGGCCGACGTCGACGCGCTGCTCGTCGCGAAGGGCGCCGATCTCGTCCCGGCCGACCGGCCGACCTTGGAGCTCGCCGAGCACCTCGGGCTGACCCTGGACCGGACCGACACGACGCTGGCCGGCGGCGCGTCCCCGGTCGTGCAGATCATGCACGCCGCCGAGGCCGTCGCGGCCGGCCGCTGCCGCACCGCGCTCGTCGTCTACGCCAGCACACAGGCCTCCTCGCGGTCGCGCCGCCTCGGGGGACACGCCCGTCCCGCCGCCCACCGCTCGGCGCAGCTGGAGGCCGCGGCCGGGCTGCTCTCGCCGATCGGCGTCAACGCGCTCGCCGCCGCCCGGCACATGTACGAGTTCGGCACCACGCTCGACCAGCTCGGGATGGTCGCCTACTCCGACCGGTCGTGGGCCACGCGCAACCCCGCCGCCCTCAGGCGGGAGCCGCTCACGCCCGAGCAGATCGCCGCGTCGCCCCCGATCGCCGAACCCCTGCGGCGGGCCGACTGCTGCCTGATCACCGACGGCGCGGCCGCGGTCGTCGTCGAACGGGCGGGACGCCGCGACGCCCGGCCGGTCACGCTCGCCGGCTGGGCCGAGGCACACCGGCAGTACTCGCTGTTCGGCGCCGCCGGACTCACCCACACCCTCGCGGCGCGAACCGGACCGGCGGCCCTCGACATGGCCGGCATCGACGTCGACGACGTCGGCCTGGTCCAGCTCTACGACGCCTTCAGCATCCTGCCGCTGGTCCTGCTCGAGGACCTCGGGTTCTGCCCCAAGGGCAAGGGTGGTCAGCTGCTCGCCGACGGTGTCACCCTGCCCGGCGGGCGGCTGCCGATGAACACCCAGGGCGGCTCCCTGTCGCACTGCCACCCCGGCTACTACGGGCTGTTCCTCGTCGTCGAGGCGGTCCGGCAGCTCCGGCGGGAGGCCGGTGACCGCCAGGTCGACGCCGACTGGGCGCTCTGCCACGCGGCAGGGGGCGGCGCCTTCGGCGGTTCCCAGGCGACGCTCGTGCTGGGGGCGCCATGAGCGCGGTCGACCTCGACGGCTGGTTGGCCGACCCGCGCGGCGGGCCCTACTGGGCGGCGCTGCAGGACGGCCGGCTCGTGACGCCCCGCTGCCGCAGCTGCGGGCACCGCACGTCCTACCTGCGGTGGGTCTGTCCGGCGTGCGGTGCCCGCGGCGAGGCCGACTGGGCGGAGACGTCCGGCGTGGGCCGCGTCCACTCGGTGACGACGCAGCACCGCGCGCCCGCCGGCTTCGACCTCGAACCGCCCTACCAGGTGGCCCTCGTCGAGCTCGACGACGGACCGCTCGTCCTGGCTCCGGTGCCCCCCGGAGCTGTGGTCGCCATCGGCGACACGGTTCGCGTGACGACGCGGGACGTGCCCGGGCTCGGCCGCTTGATCTCCGTCGGTCCCCGGTCCTGACCCGCCGTTTCCCCGCATCACCGCCACGTCCGCTCTCCCACGTCCGCTCTCCCACGCCCGGGCGACCCGCACACGCCCGTCCGTCCGTCCCCCATCGGCGCTCCTGGAGGCCACTCGATGAAGACCATGACCAGACCGCGGTACCGGCTCGCGATCGCGGCCGTCGCGGCGGCGACCGCGCTGACGGCCTGCGGCGGCGGATCGACCGGTGCCGACGGCGGGCTGCCGAGCAACGTCAGCTTCGGGGGCGGGGCCTCGGGAGCGATCTACGGCGTACTGGCGACCGGGATGGCCGAGATCGTCAACACCAACCTGCAGGGGGTGAACGCCCGCGCCGAGGCCACCGCGGGAGGCCTGCAGAACACCCGGCTGGTCCGCGACGGCGAGCTGACGTTCGGGCTCACCGACCCACGGGTCGTGTATCCCGCGGTGCGCGCCTCCGGCGAGTTCGCCGACGAGCCACCGGCCGAGGACCTGCGGTTCGTCATGAACGGCTATCCGAGCCTGTACCAGGTCACCGCGCTGGACCCGAACATCCGCTCGATCGGCGACCTGCGCGGCAAGCGTGTCTGCACGGCCGCCGGGATCCAGACCGCGATGCTCGGCGAACTGCTGACGCCGTACGGCCTGGCGGTCGGTGACCTCTCGCTGTCCAACCTGGAGTGGACCGAGTGCGCCGACCGGATGAAGGCAGGCGACATCGACGTCATCGGGTACGCCGGTGGCCCCGGGGCGGCCGTGCTGATCCAGGCGTTCGCCGGGTCGCCGACGGCGCACGTCGTCGGCATCGACCCCGACAAGGCCACGGCGATGAGTGCCCAGTTCCCGTGGTGGAAGCCGTCGACGCTGCCGGCCGGCACGTACGACGGCCAGACCGCCGAAGTGCCGACCGTGGAGATCTCCGGCGGCACGCTCGTGACCCGCGCGGACACCAGCGAGGAGCTCGTCCACCAGTTCCTCACGGCGCTGGAGTCCCACTTCGACCAGTTCTCGAAGGTCCACCCCCTCGCGTCGTACTACAGCCTCCCCGGCACCGCGACGAACACGATGAGCGACGTCCTGCCGACGCATCCCGGTGCGGCCCGCTTCTACCGCGACAAGGGAATCCCCGGCTACTGACGGAAGGACGCGCCATGCAGTTCGGTCACCTGTTCTGGCAACAGACGCCCGACTTCTCGATGCCCCACGACGTGCGGCTCAACCAGGTCCTCGACCTCGCCACGGGCTGCGAGGACGCCGGGTTCGACAGCATCTGGTTCGCCGAGCAGCACTTCACCAACTACGGCTACTCCCCCAACCCGGTGCTCATCGCGACCGCCGCCGCGCAGCGGACGCGCCGGGTGCGCATCGGGCTGTCCATCGTCGTGCTGCCGCTGTGGAACCCGGTGCGGCTCGCCGAGGACCTCGCGCTGCTCGACATCTTCAGCAACGGGCGGCTCGACGTCGGGATCGGCAAGGGGTACCAGCACATCGCGTTCCGCGGGCTGGGGGTGGACATCGACACCCGCCAGGCGCGTTTCGAGGAGTCGCTCGACGTCCTGCTCCGGGCATGGACGACCGACGAGCTCCAGCTCGCCGGCCCGACCTGGGTCACCCAGCAGGCCGTCAACGTCCTGCCCAAGCCGGTGCAGCGACCCCACCCGCCGATCTGGGTGGCCGTCACCAGCGACGACAACATCCGGTGGGCCGCCACCACGGACTTCCACGTGTTCGGCTCGGCGAACTGGGTCACCAACCAGCGCGGCCTCTCCGACCATGAGCTCTACCTGCAGGAACGCCGGGCCGCAGGGCGCTCCGACGACCGCTGGAGCTACGCGCTGAACCGGCAGACGCGCGTGCTGGCCCAGGGCGAGGACCGCGACGAGGCCTGGCGGGTGTTCGCCGACCGGTGCCGCTACACCTTCCGGCTCGCCCGCAGGCTGCGTCGCGACACCGTCCGGTACGAGCGCGGGATCGTGCACTCCGACGTGATCGAGGACGAGCCGACCGACGCCGAGCTGCGCGAGCGCACCCTCTTCGGCACCCCGGACGAGATCGCGGAGCGGGTCGTCAAGCTGCATGCGACGCTGGACACCGACCTGATCATCACCCAGATGGACTTCGGCGGCGCGCCCCACGAGGAGGTGCGCCGGTCGGTCGAGCTGTTCGGGACGGAGGTCATCCCGGCGGTACGCAGCGCGTTGCCCGCGGAGACGACGTGATCACCTACGCGGACTACCTCCGCCGCGCGGCGCGCCGCTGGCCCGAGCGGACGGCCGTCGTGTCACCGTCCGCGTCGGTCACCTTCGCCGGGCTGCTGGCGAGCGCCGAAGGACTCGCCACCGGGCTGCGGGCGCGCGGCCTCGGCGTCGGGGACCGGGTGGCCGACCTGCGCGAGAACAGCGTCGAGAGCGTCGTGACCGACTTCGGGTGCGCGCTGGCCGGCGTCACCCGCGTCTCGGTCAACCCCCGCTCCTCGGACGAGGAGATCGCGTTCGTCCTGCGCGACAGCCGCCCGTCCCTGCTGCTCGCGGACGGTGCGAGCGCCCGCCGCGCCGCCGCGGCGGGCCTGGACCGGCTCGTCGGCGTTGTGCTCGACGAGCTGCCGTCGGCCACCGGCCCGCGCGCGGAGGCGGTCGTCGTCCGTGACGAGGACGTCCTCGCCCTGCGCTACACGGGCGGGACGACGGGCCGCCCGAAGGGAGCGCTGCGCACCCACGGCCACCAGCTCTGGGTGGCCACCAACGTGCTGCTCGACCTCTGCGACCTCCGCGAGTCCGACGTCCTGCTGCACACCCAGCCGCTCTCGCACGGCGCCCACGTGTTCGTCCTCCCGTGCGTGATGCGCGGAAGCACCCAGGTCGTGCTGCCGCGGTTCGACCCGGCCGAGGTCGTGCGCACGATCGCGGAGCACGGCGTCACCGTCGTCAAGTGCGTGCCGACCGCGCTGCACCGGCTCCTCGACCACCTCGACCTGGAGCCGGCCGCACTCGGGACGCTGCGCCAGATCATCTACGGCGCGGCGCCGATCCCGGAGGTCGTGCTGACCCGCGCGCTCGACCGGTTCGGCCCGATCCTGTCGCAGACGTACGGGCAGACCGAGGCACCCGCGACGGTGAGCGCGCTGACCGTCGAGGACCACCGGCGCGCGATGAACGGCGAGAGGCACCTGCTGCGCTCGGCCGGCCGGCCGTACAGCACCGTCGACGTCCGCATCGTCGACGGCGAGGGTCGTGAGCTGCCCACGGGCGAGACGGGCGAGGTCTGCGTCCGGGGCCCGATGACCATGTCGCGGTACTGGGAACGCGACGGGTCGCCCGTCGACGACGCGGGGTACGTCCGCACCGGCGACGTCGGCTACCTCGACGCGGAGTCGTACCTGTACCTGGTCGACCGCAGCCGGGACGTGATCATCTGCGGGGGCTACAACGTCTACCCGCGCGAGGTGGAGGAGGTGCTCTACACCCATCCCGGGGTGTCCGAGGTGGTGGTGGTCGGCCTCCCCGACGCCGAGTGGGGCGACCGGGTCGTCGCCGCCGTGGTGCCGCGTGGCACGCCGGACCTCACCGAGCTGCTCCGGCACTGCCGTGACCGGCTGAGCACGTACAAGGTCCCGCGCGAGATCCGGCTGGTCGAGAGCCTGCCCAAGACCGCCGCCGGCAAGCAGCTGCGGCGCGAGGTCGCGGAGGTCCTGCGCGGTGGACGTGGCTGACCCCCGCACCGAACGCACCCGGCTCGACGCACCGGGCGGAGCCGTGGCGGCCTGGACGACCGCCGCCGACCACGACGCGCCCCCGCTCGTCCTGCTGCACTCCCTGGGCCTCGACGGCCGCGTGTTCGCCCCGGTCGTGCGCGTGCTCGCCACGCGCCGCCGCTGCCTGGCACTCGACCTCCCCGGGCACGGCGGCACGGGCGCCGACCACGGGTTCGACCTCACCGACGCCGCGGCCCGCGTCGCTGCCGTGGTCTCCTCGCAGGCGCGACCGGTCGACCTGCTGGGGGTGTCGCTCGGCGGCGTCGTCGCGCAGCTCGTCGCAACCCGGGTACCCGCGGCCGTCCGCCGGCTCGTCCTCGCGCACACGTTCGCGTACCTCCCGACCGGCGACGCCCGGCTCGCCGACCAGCGGCGCCGGGTCGCGGCGCTGCCGGACCCGGCGGTGTGGGCCGCGTCCCGGGCCGACGCGGTACTGAGCCCGGACGCACCGCGGGAGTGCCGCGACCTCTTCGTGGCGGCCGCCACGGCGATGGACCCGGCCCGGTTCGTCGAGGCCGCCGCCGCCGTCTACACCGTCGACCTGCGAGCGGACGCCGCGCGGATCGAGCGGCCCACGCTCGTCGTGGCGGGCCGGCACGACGACCGCGTGCCGGCCGCGGCGACCGACGCCCTCGCCGCGCTGCTCCCCGACGCCCGGGTGACGACGGTGGACGGCGGGCACCTGTCCCACCTCGACCGGCCCGGCGAGTTCGCCGCGACCGTCGCGACCTTCCTCGACCAGGAGTGCCGAGCATGAGCAGCGCGGAACCAGACGTCGTCGAGACGCGGGCCGACGACGTCCCGGCCGAGGCGGTCGCCCGCGAGCGGCCGCGCTGGCGGCAGGTGGCGTTCGTGGCCCTGGCCGTCCCATACACCCTGTTCCACCTGTGGATCGCGTACAAGGGCTGGCCCGCGCCCTTCCAACGCCGGGCGCTGCACATCGGCGGCGGGTTCGCGCTGCTGTTCCTGTGGTTCCCGATCGCCGTCGACGGCCGCCGCCGCGCGCTGCGTACCGCGCTGGACGTCCTCGACGTGTGCATCGCGGTCTTCGCCGTGGCCCAGGCCGTCCACCTGTTCCAGTCGGCGTCGCGGCTGCTCACGAAGACGGGTCTGGTCGACCGCACCGACGCGATCCTCGGCGTCGTCACGGTGCTGATCGTGCTCGAGGGGACCCGTCGGGTGCTCGGCTGGGGACTCACGATCCTGGGCGGCCTCGCACTCGCCTACATCTTCCTGGGCCACTACCTGCCCGGCGCCGTCGGCCACGGCGGGTACTCACTCAACCGCGCGGTGTCGACCATGTACCTCGGCACGGACGGGATATTCGGGACGCCGACGGGCGCCTCCGTGGACTACGTGTTCATCTTCCTGTTCTTCGCGGTCGTGCTGGAGCGCGCCGGGGCGTCGGCGGCGCTGTCGTCGTTCGCGACGGCCGCCTTCGGCCGCTTCCGCGGCGGCCCGGCGAAGGTGGCGGTGGTGGGCTCGAGCCTCTACGGGACGATCTCGGGCTCGTCCGTGGCCAACGCCGCGTCCATCGGGCCGTTCTCCATCCCCATGATGATCCGGTCCGGCATCCGGCCCCGGGTGGCCGCGTCGATCGAGTCCGTGGCCTCCGTCGGCGGCCAGTTCGTGCCGCCGGTCATGGGCGCCACCGCGTTCATCATCGCCGAGCTGCTCGCCAAGCCCTACGGGGAGATCATCGCGGCGGCCGCGATTCCGGCGGCGATCTACTACGTCGCGACGTTCCTCTACGTGCACTCCTACGCCCGCGCCCAGGGCATCCCCCCGATCGGCACCGACGAGATCCGCACGGCCCGGCACACGTTGGCGCAGAACTGGTTCCGGGTCACCCCGCTCCTGGTGCTCATCCTGCTCGTCGCGGTGCTGAAGCTCCCGGCCGGACTCTCGGCGCTCTACGCCGCGGGCCTGACCATCGTCCTGGCCCTGACCCTGCCCGAGGTCCGGCGGCACGTCCTGCGGTTCGGGCTCGCCGTCTGCCGGGCGACGAGCCTGCTGACACTGCCGGTCGTCGCGGCGGTCGCCACGGCGGGCATCGTCGTCGGAGCGCTCAGCCTCACCGGGATCGGAGACCGCCTGGCGAGCCTGCTGGTCGCCGTCTCCGGCGGGAACCTGCTCGTCCTGCTGATCATCACGATGGTCGCCGCGCTCATCCTCGGCGCGGGGCTGCCCACCGTCCCGACCTACATCATGCTGGTGGTGCTGCTCGCGCCGGCGCTCATCGAGCTCGGCGTCCCGCCGCTCGCGGCGCACTTCTTCATCTTCTACTACGGGGTGCTCGCCGACCTCACGCCGCCGACCGCGGTCACCGTCGTCGTGTCCGCGGGGATCGCGGGTGAGAACCCGTGGAAGACGATGCTCACGGCGACGAGGGTGGGCATGTTCGCCTACATCGTCCCGCTGCTGTTCGCCCTCTACCCGACGCTCGTCCTGCAGGGACCGTTCTCCCTCGCGGAGACCGGGCTGACGGTGCTGTCGACCGTGGTCGGCGTGGTGGCGACCGTCGCGGCGACGCAGGGCTGGCTGCTCGGCCGGCTGCCGACGTGGGCACGGGTCACGATGATCGCGCCGGTCGTCCTCGTGCTGCTGCGCTCGGTCATACTCTCTGCGGTCGCCGGCGTGATCGTCGTGGCCGTGGTCCTGCTGTCGCGGCGACGCCGACCCGTCGACGTCCACGCGGCTACGGTCGAGCGGTGACGAGGGAGGGCGTGCGGTGACCGACGGGCGTGCGCCGGAGGCCCGGCGGCGGAAGGTGGCCGAGGTGGTCGCCCGGGAGCTGACCCTCTCGATCCTCGACGGCGAGCTCCCCGCCGAGGCACCGCTGCCCACCGAGCGGGAGATGATGGACGATCTCGGTGTCGGCCGGCCCGCCCTGCGTGAGGCCCTGCGGCTGCTCGAGGACCGGGGCGTACTGGAGATCCGCCTGGGCCGCAACGGTGGACCGGTCGTCCGCCATCCCGGGACGGCCGACTTCGCGGCGCCGCTCGCGCTGGTCCTGGCGTTCCAGCGGGCGACGCTCGACGACATCCTCGTCGCCCGTGAGGCGATCGAGCCGGCGGCGGCCGGGCTCGCGGCGCTGCGCCGCCCCGACGAGGCGGTCGACGAGCTGCGGCGATCGGCGGCACGCATCCTCGAGGCACCCGACGACCACGACGTGATGCTGCGGGAGAACGCCTTCTTCCACGCCCGGATCGCCGACCTGTCCGGCAACGCCGTGCTGCGCGTCTTCATCGACTCCGTCAAGTCACTGCTCGAGGACGCGAGCCTGACCGTGGACTACCCGGCGTCACGTCGGCAGGCACTCGGCCACGCCCACGACGCGATCGTGGAGTCGATCGCGGTCCGCGACGCCGCCGCCGCGACCGAGGCGATGCGCGTGCACCTGGTCGAGGCCCGCTCGTACTGGCGCGACCACTTCCCCGCGCTGCTCGACCGGACGGTCCGGCAGAGCCTCTGACACCCGGGCCGCACCGGGCGCCTCCCCTCGTTAAGGTCGACTGCATGCTGGAGATCGGGGGGATCAGCAAGAGGTTCGGCCAGGTCCAGGCGCTCGACCGGGTCACCTTCGCGGTACAGCCGGGCGAGCTCTTCGGGTTCGTCGGGAGCAACGGCGCCGGCAAGACGACGACGATGCGGATCGTGCTCGGCGTGCTCTCCGCCGACGCCGGGGAGGTCCGCTGGAAGGGCAGACCGATCGACGCGGACGTGCGTCGCCGGATCGGCTACATGCCCGAGGAGCGCGGGCTCTACCCGAAGATGAAGGTGGGTGAGCAGCTGGAGTACCTCGCCCGCCTGCACGGCCTCGGCGCCGCCGACGCGCGCGCCGCCGTCGAGCGGTGGACGGCACGGCTGGGCGTCGAGTCACGAATCCGCGACGAGGTGCAGAAGCTCTCGCTGGGCAACCAGCAACGGGTGCAGCTCTCGGCGGCGCTCGTGCACGATCCCGAGGTCCTGGTCCTCGACGAGCCCTTCTCCGGGCTCGATCCCGTCGCCGTCGAGGTGATGAGCGCCGTGCTGCGCGAGAAGGCCGACGCGGGGGTGCCGGTGATCTTCTCCAGCCACCAGCTCGACCTGGTCGAGCGGCTGTGCGACCGCGTCGGCATCATCGCCGGGGGCCGGATGGTCGCCGTCGGCACCGTCGACGAGCTGCGCACCGGTTCCGTCGAGCGGATCGACGTCACCGGTCCCCCGCCGGGGTGGGCCGACGGGCTCGCGGGGGTGCGGGTCGTCGCCACCGCGCCGGGGACGACCCGCGTCGAGCTCACCGGGGCCTCCGACCAGGACGTCCTGCGGGCTGCGCTGGCCGCCGGGCCCGTTCACGAGTTCGGCCCGTTCCGGCCACCGCTCACCGAGCTGTACCGCGACGTCGTCGCGGCGCCCGTCGCCACCGAGGAGCAGTCGTGACCGCCCCGCTGACGCCCGGCCGGGCCGTCCTGCTCGTCGCCCGCCGCGAGTTCACCACCCAGATCCGGTCGAAGAGCTTCGCGATCGGGCTCGTCGTCACCATCGTCATCTTCGCGATCTACATCGCGCTGTTCAGCTTCATCGGCAGCCAGAGCTCCAGCAACACCCTCGGCGTCACCTCGTCGACGGTGTCGCTCGAACCCGCGCTGCAGGCCGCGGCCCGGGCCGAGGACCGCACGCTCACGATCACGCAGGTCGACCGCGCCGCGGGCGAGGCCCAGGTCGCCGACGGTGACCTCGACGCGCTGTTCGACGGCGGGCCCGGCACGTACTCGCTGCTGGGCAAGGACACCGTCGACTCCGACCTGCAGCGGCTCGTCTCCACCGCCGTGCAACAGACGACGCTCACCCAGGCGCTCACCGCCGCCGGCCAGGATCCGGCTGCCGTCGCGGCCCGCGGGGCCGTCGCGATCGACACCCAGGTGCCCGTCGATCCCGAACGCGGGCAACGCCTCGTGCTGGCCATCGTCGTCGCCGTGCTGCTGTTCATGTCGCTGATCGGATACGGCAACGCGGTCGCGCAGGGCGTCGTCGAGGAGAAGTCCAGCCGCGTCGTCGAGCTGCTGCTGTCGACGATCCGACCCGTCCACCTCTTGAGCGGCAAGGTCCTCGGGCTGGGGCTCGTCGGGCTCGTGCAGCTGCTGATCCTCAGCGGGATCGGGCTGGTCGGCGCGCTAGGTGTCGGCATCCTGACGATCCCGACCGCCGCGGCGGGCGCACTCGTCTCGGCCGTCGTGTGGTACCTGCTGGGGTTCTTCCTCTACGCGTCGATCTACGCGGCCGCGGGCTCGCTCGTCTCGCGGCAGGAGGAGCTGCAGTCCACGGTCGCGCCGATCATGTTCCCGCTGTTCATCCCGTTCATCTTCGCCGTCAGCGTGCTGCCCAACGACCCGCGCAACACCCTCGGCGCGATCCTCTCGTTCATCCCGCTGTTCTCGCCGACGCTGATGCCGGCCCGCGCGGCGATGGGCGTCGCGCCGATGTGGCAGGTGCTCGTGGCGATCGCGCTGACGGTGCTGGCGATCGTCGGCGTCGTGCTGCTGGCCGCACGGATCTACAAGAACTCCGTGCTGCGCACCGGCTCCCGTGTCGGGCTGCGCGAGGCCCTGCGCACCCGCGCCTGACCCCGTGAGGGGCAACGGTCGCCATGGCGACCATTGCCACTCGCGAGAGAGTGGGGGGCGCACCACGTCGCGAGGGCGTCGTCGAGGGTCCGGGGGTGGCTGCCGGAGTGGCCCGCCCACGCCACGTAGCCGTCCGGGCGGACGAGCAAACGGCGGCCGGTGAACTGCGGGTCCTCGGTCGTCGCGACGACGTGGCGCGCCCCCGGCACCGCGTCCCCGGCGACGCCGAGGTCCAGCAGCAGGGCCGCCCCGTCGTGCTGCAGGTCGCTGACCCGCGTGTGGTCCGGAGTGCGCAGGTCGAGATCCGGCATCCGGGAGCCGACCGGCGGCGGGCCCTCGATCGGGTAGCGGATGTCGAGCCCGCTGACCATGCCGGCCAGGTAGCGGTTGGCCTCGGGCAGCGCGGCGATGCGCGCGAACAGCTCGCGCATGTCGACGGCGTCCGTGCCCGGCGTCGGGGACATGATCAGACGCTGCGCGCGGACCGACCTGATCACCGACTCGGCGACGGGGCGGCGCTCGGCCTCGTAGCTGGCGAGCAGGCCCTCGGGCGCGGCCCGGGTGAGCTCTGCCGCCAGTTTCCAACCGAGGTTCATCGCGTCCTGCACGCCCAGGTTGAGCCCTTGCCCGCCCAGCGGCGGGTGGATGTGCGCGGCGTCGCCCGCGAGCAGGACCGGCCCGCGCCGGTAGGTCGCGGCAATGCGCGTCGCGTCGCCGAACCGGGTGGCCCACCGGACGCGCCGGAGCCGCGCGTCGGGCCCGTGGACCGCCGCCAGCGCGACCCGCACCTCCTCGGGGTCGACGGCCCGGTCACGCTCGGGCTCCACGGCCGGACCCGCGATGCCGAAGACGACCCGGAACGCGTCGGCGCCCGGCTCCATCAGCGAGTTCGCCATCATCCAGTAGCCGCCGGCGATCCGCGTGTGACCGGCGATGTGGCCGATGGTGCGCGGGATCGTGTCGGGCACGACGTCGAGCTCGACGTCGGCGCTCACCGCGGACATCGTCGCCGGGTGGCCGGGGAAGTCGATCCCGGCGAGCGACCGGACCCGGCTGTGCGCCCCGTCGGCACCGACGACGAAGCGCGCCGCGACCGTCGTGGTCGTGCCGTCGGGGTCGCCGATCGTGGCGACGCCCGCGGCGCCCTCGGGGCCCTGGACGGAGAGCGCGACAAGCTCGGCGCCGCGGCGTACGCGGACGCCCATCTCGTCGAGCCGCTCGGCCAGAACGGCCTCGACCCGGTCCTGCGGGATGGCCAGCCCGCCCGGGTGCCGGGTGGCCCACGCGGCGACGTCGAGGTCGAGCGGTAGGCCCGCGAAGTGGCCGGTCGCGCCCTCGCGCGGGAGTGCCCGCGCCTCCATGGGCGCGTACAGGCCACGCATGTCCAGGATTTCGCACGTCCGCGCGCTGACCCCGCCGCCCCGGGACTGCCCGTGGGGCTGCGGTGCCCGGTCGATGATCTCGACCTGAACGCCCGGCATGCCCAGCTCGATCGCCAGCATCAGACCGGTCGGGCCGGCTCCGACGATCAGTACGTCCGTCTCCAGGATTTCCACACCTGGAGGATAAGTAAACCGAGTGCAGAATTCAACCGGGTACAGTTCGGCTGTGGCGGAACCCGGACTCCGAGAGCGGAAGAAGGCCCGGACGCGGACGGCGATCTCCGAGGCGGCGATCGCGCTGTTCCTCGAGCGCGGGTACGACGACGTCTCCGTCGCCGAGATCGCCGACGCCGCCGAGGTGTCCAAGCGGACCCTGTTCGCCTACTTCCCCACCAAGGACGCGCTCGTCCTGCACCGCTTCGCCGACCACGCCGACGACACGGCCGTCGCCGTCCGCGAGCGGGCGCCCGGCGAGTCCCCACTGGCGGCCCTGCGTCGTCGCCGCCTCGCGGCGATCGACCGCCGCGACCCGGCGGCCGGGGTGAACGACCACCCGGGCGTCGTCGCGTTCTACCGGCTCCTCGAGGCCACGCCCGCCCTGCTGGCCGGCATGGTGGCCTACACCCAGGCCTCGGAGGCGGCCCTCACCACCGCACTGCACGACGCGGCGCCCGAGGCCGGGCGCACCGTCGCCGCCGTCGTCGCCGCGCAGGTCGTCGTGACCGAGCGGGTGCTCGGTGAGACGTCGCAGCGCCGGATCCTCGCGGGCGCGAGCACCGAGGACGTCGTGCCCACCGCGATCGCCGAGACCCAGCAGGCCTACGACCTGCTCGAAGGGGGCTGCGCGCCGTTCGCCCGCCCCTCGTCGTGAGCGCCGGGGTCCGGCCGGGATCGCGCCGGAGCCGCGTGCTCGTCCGCGCGCTCACCGATGCGAGCGGGGACAGGACGGTCGCAGCGCGGCAGGCTCGAGATCCTGTGACAGCACGCCGTGTGGGCGGCCGACCGTGAGGGTGACCGACGTCGGGCGCGCGTCGTCCGGGAGCGCGCGGCTCCCGGGCACGGCGGGGCACGCGCTGCTCCCCGACGCGCTCGACGGGTCGAGGCGCTCGTGTACCCGGCCGACGACGGCGCACGGCTCGGCCGGCCGCGGAGCCGCAGCGCGGCGCAGGGCCCAGGCGATCGGCCGGCGGCTGCCCGACGAAGGGGTCATCCCTTGCGACGCTTGGGCTTCCACTCGGTGAAGCCCGCCCGGGTCGCGGCCTCCGGCGAGGAGAACCAGGCCTCGGCCTTGGTCCGGCCGTAGTACGGGCTCTCCGGGGTGTGGAAGAGCATCGACCCGGCGTTGCCCTTGATCGTGTACTCGGGGCCCGGCGCGGAGCCGTCGGGCAGCGGCGCCGCCGAGCCCGGTCCGTAGGGGGCCCCGGGTGCGGACTCGGCCTCCTGCACCGCGACCGGCGCCGAGGCGAGAGGCTGCGCCGCAGCCGTGCGCGCGCCCTTGCCGCGTCGGGTCGGCGCGGAGGTCGCCTTGCCCGACCCGGCCCTGCCGGACGGGGCCCTGCCGGACGCCGACGTCTCGGAAGCGGCCGCACCGGATGCACCCGTGCCGGACGCGGTGTCGTCCGGGGCGGCCTTGCCCGACGCGGCCCTGCCGGCAGCAGCCGTGCTCGACGCGCCCGTGCCGGACCCCGCCGTGCCGGACCCCGCCGTGCCGGACCCCGCCGTGCCGGACCCCGCCGTGCCAGACCCCGCCGTGCCGGACCCCGCCGTGCCGGACCCCGCCGTGCCGGACCCCGCTGTGCCGGACGCGGCCTTGTCAGAAGCACGCGTGCCGGACGCAGCCCTGCCGGACGGACCCTTGGCGGCGGAACCGCGGTCGGAGGCGGGCTCCGGCGTCCGGGACGCGGCAGCCGCGGGAGCGGCACTCTTCGCGACGCCGTCGTCAGCGGCCGCCGTCTCCGCCGCCGCAGCCTTCTTCACGGCGGCCTGCTCGGCCGCCTTCTCCGCGGCCGTCTTCTCCGCCGCCGTCGGCTCCACGGCCGTCGTCTCCGCGGCCTTCTCCGCCGCCGCGGCCTTCTGCACCGCGGCCTGCTCGGCCGCCCTGTCGGCAGCCGTCTTCTCCGCGGCCGTCTTCTCCCCGGCCGTCTTCTCCGCGGCCGTCTTCTCCGCGGCCGCCGTCTTTCCAGCGGCCGACTCCTCGGGCGCCGGCCCTTCCCCGACCGACTCCCCCGCGGCCGGCGCTCCCGACGCCGTCTCGTGCGCGGCTCCGTCGGTGTGCTGGTCCCCGGTGCGTCGGTCCGCGGCCGGTGCCGTCGCGGTCGGCACCGCCGAGGTCGCGCGCAGCGGTGTGGCCGCGTTCTCGGACGCCGCCCGCGACGTGGGCTCGGGTGGCAGCAGACCGGCCGGGGACGGAGCACCGGAGGCCGTGGCGGCCACGCCGTCGCCGGGGTTCGGCGGGGCGGGGGTCGTCGTCGAGAAACGTCGGTACGCCAGCCAGCCGCCGCCGGCACCGATCAACAACGCGGGAATGATCCACCGGCGTCGGCGCCGGTTCGACTCGTCGGCCATGGGTGCCTCCGTTCCGGACGTCACCCGAGCCTAAAGGGGCGGTGATCGGCTCCTTCAGCGGCGCGCGGCTTTGACCCGCTCGTAGCGGGCGAGAGCCTCGTCGCGCTCGGCCCGGTGGTCGACGATGGGCTCGGGATAGCCGTCGGGAATCCCGTCGGGCAGCTTCCACGGCTGGTGGACGGCCCTGCCGGGGACGTCGGCGAGCTCCGGGACGAAGCGTCGGACGTAATCGCCGTCGGGGTCGAAGCGTTCCCCCTGCGTGACCGGGTTGAAGATCCGGAAGTACGGCGCGGGATCGGTGCCGCTGCCGGCCGTCCACTGCCAACCGTGCTGGTTGGATGCCAGATCACCGTCGACCAGCAACTGCATGAAGTGCCGGGCGCCCCACCACCACGGTAGGTGCAGGTCCTTGACCAGGAAGCTCGCGACGATCATCCGCAGCCGGTTGTGCATCCACGCCTGTGCGCGCAGCTGTCGCATCCCGGCGTCGACGATCGGGAAGCCCGTTCGCCCCTCGCGCCAGGCCGCGAACAGCTCGTCGGCCCGCTTCCCGGAGGCGCTGGGCAGCGCGTCGAACGCCCGGTCGTAGTTGTGGCGGGCGGAGTCGGGCCGCCGGAACAGGACGTCGGCGTAGAACTCGCGCCACGCCAGCTCGGTGCGGTACGTCTCGGCGGAGCCGGACCGGTGGCGGGACAGGTCGTGCAGCATCGTCCGCGGGTGGATGCAGCCCCATTTCAGGTACACCGACATCCGCGAGGTGCCCTCGACGTCGGGCCGGTTGCGGTCCTCGCCGTAGCGGTCGACGGCGTCGGACAGGAACGCCTTCCACTGCCGGTGCGCGGCGTCCTCGCCGGGGTCGGGCAGGGCGGCGTCGAGGGGCTCGTCGTCGGGGATGCGCACCGCGCGGGGGCCGGAGCCCTCGTCGGAGGGGTCGATCCACCGGACGGTCGCGGCGGAGGTGTCGGCGGGGCCCCGCCGGCGTTGCCGGGACCAGGTCCGGCGGAACGGGGTGAAGACCCTGAAGGGGTCCCCGTCGTCCTTGGTGACGCGGCCGGGCGCGACGGCGTAGGGCGACCCGGTGCGGACGAGCTCGCGGCCGTCGACGGCCAGCGCCTCCTCGACCGCCTGGTCGCGGCGGGTCCCGTAGGGCCCGAAGTCGGCCGCGACGTGCACGGTGCCGGCGCCGACGGCCGCGGCGACGCGGGGCACGACGTCGGCGGGATCGCCGCGCACGACGAGCAGCCGGCCCCCGAGCGCATCGTCCAGCGCGCGCAGGCAGCCATAGAGGAACGTGCGGCGGGCGGGACCGGACGGGTCCAGCAGCGCAGGGTCGAGGACGAACAGCGCGAGGGCCGCGGGACCGCTGTCGGCCGCGGCGAGGAAGATCGGCTGGTCCCGGACGCGCAGGTCACGCCGGAACCACACGACCGAGTCGGCACCCATGCGCCGACGCTAGCGGCGCACCGGGAGGGTCGCGCGGCGAACGCCGCCGGCCCGGTCGTGAGTGGCGATGGTCGCCCCGGCGATCATCGCCACTCACGGGGACGTCAGCGGTCGCTCATGTCCACGTAGTTCCGCTCGGTCGGCCCGGTGTAGAGCTGGCGCGGGCGGCCGATCTTGGTCTGCGGGTCGCTGATCATCTCCCGCCAGTGCGCGATCCAGCCGGGGAGCCGCCCGAGCGCGAACAGCACGGTGAACATCCGGGTGGGGAAGCCCATGGCCCGGTAGATGACGCCGGTGTAGAAGTCGACGTTCGGGTAGAGCTTGCGCTCGATGAAGTACTCGTCGGCGAGCGCCTTCTCCTCGAGCTTCATCGCGATGTCGAGCAGCGGGTCGCTCACACCGAGGGCCTTGAGGACCTCGTCGGCGTTCTGCTTGACGATCTTCGCGCGCGGGTCGTAGTTCTTGTAGACGCGGTGCCCGAAGCCCATCAGCTTCGCGCCCTGCTCCTTGTTCTTCACCCGGTCGACGAACGCGTCGACGTTGCCGTCCTCGACGTCCTTGATGCGGCTGAGCATCTCGAGCACGGCCTGGTTGGCGCCACCGTGCAGCGGGCCGAACAGCGCGTTGACGCCGGCGGAGATCGAGGCGAACAGGTTGGCCTGCGACGAGCCGACCAGCCGGACCGTCGAGGTCGAGCAGTTCTGCTCGTGGTCGGCGTGCAGGATCAGCAGCGTGTCGACGGCCTTGGCCATGACCGGGTCGATCTCGTAGGGCTCGGCCGGGAAGCCGAACGTCAGCCGCAGGAAGTTCTCCACCAGACCGAGGGAGTTGTCCGGGTAGAGGAACGGCTGGCCGACGGACTTCTTGTACGCGTACGCCGCGATCGTGAAGACCTTGGCCATGAGGCGCACCGTCGAGAGCTCGACGGCGTCGTCGTCGAACGGGTCGAGGCTGTCCTGGTAGAAGGTGGACAGCGCGCTGACGGCGCTGGAGAGCACCGGCATGGGGTGCGCGTCGCGCGGGAATCCGTCGAAGAAGTTCTTCAGGTCCTCGTGCAGGAGGGTGTGCCGGCTGATGTTGCTGGTGAACGAGTCGAGTTGGGCCTGCGTGGGCAGCTCCCCGTAGATCAGCAGGTAGCTGACCTCGAGGAAGCTCGACCGCTCCGCGAGCTGCTCGATGGGGATGCCGCGGTAGCGGAGGATCCCGGCGTCACCGTCGATGTAGGTGATCGCGGAGGCGCACGCGGCGGTGCTGTTGAAGCCGGGGTCGAACGTGGTCAGACCCGTTTTCGCCAGCAGTTTGCTGACGTCGAACGCCGCGGCGCCCTCGGACGCGGCGTGGACCGGCATCTCGTAGTCGCCGCCTGGATAGTGCAGGACGGCGCTGTCGCCGGCGGACTCGGTGGCCATGTGGAGGTTCCCTCTCACAATCGTCATGTGCGGTGTCGTGTCAACCCACCGCCAACGCTAGACCGCTCCGACGGATCCGCAGCGTTCGACCGAGATGGACGTGCGTCACTCCGCGGTCGTGGACGAGCCCGCGACGGGACCCCGATATGTCCAGAACTCCCGGAACATGAGCACGACGACCACGACCCCGACGACGACGGCCACGCCGCCGATGGTGGCCGCCGGACCAGGGCCGACGGCCGCCGCGGCGGACCCGTGCCAGAGGTCGGCGAGCCGCGGACCGCCCGCCACGACGACGATGAACACGCCCTGCATCCGGCCGCGCATCTCGTCGGTCGCGACCGACTGCAACATCGAGTTCCGGTAGACCGAGCTGATCAGGTCGCCCCCGCCCGCGACGGCGAGCAGCACGACGGCGAGCCACAGCGAGCTCGTCAGCCCGAACAGCGCCACCCCGACGCCCCAGACGATCACCGCGAACGTCACCGCCATGCCCTGGCGGCGGATCCGTTGCAGCCAGCCGGAGAACAGCCCCGCGGCGACCATCCCGACCGGGATCGCCGCGAACAGCAGGCCGAGCGCGATACCGCCGCCGGGCGGGTCGCCGAAGGTCTTCTCCGCCATCTCGGGGAACACCACGCGGGGCATCCCGAACCCCATCGCGACCAGGTCGACGAGGAACGAGACCAGCAGCACCTTCTTCGTCGAGACGTAGCGGAAGCCTTCGAGGACGTTGCGCAGGCCGGCCCGGCGCCGCGTGCCGACCTCGCCCGGCGGGACGGGCGGCAGCATCCACGTCGCCCACAGCGTCGCGAGCAGGGCGCACGCGTCGATCAGGTAGAGCGTCGAGAGCCCGACGACCGGGATCAGCACACCGGCCAGCAGCGGCCCGACGACGGCGCCGAGCTGGAAGACCGTCATGTTCAGCGCGTTGGCCGCGGGCAGCTCGTCGGCCGGGATCAGCCGTGGGATGACGGCGTTGCGGGTGGGCTGGTTCATCGCGAGCATCGCCGACTGCACCGCGAACAGCGTCAGCACCACCCAGACGTTGCCGACGCCGGTCGCCGAGGTGACCCACAGCGCCAGCGACGTCGCCGCGATGCCGGCCCCGGTGAGCAGCAACAGGATCCGCCGGTCCATGACGTCGGCGATCGCGCCGCCCCACAGCCCGAACACGACGAGCGGCACGAGGCCGAACAGACCCGTCAGGCCGACGTAGGCCGACGATCCCGTCAGCTGGTAGATCTGCGTCGGCACGGCGACCACCGACAGCTGCGCGCCGATGACGGTGATGACGCCCGCGCCCCAGAGCCGCCGGTAGGCGGGCGTGCGCAGCGGCGTCGTGTCGGCGAGGACGGCCCGCACGACCGCACCGAGTCGCCGCGTCGGCCCGGGCGCGAGCCGGCGGGTCGGCGGTTCGGACCCGTTGGTGCGCAACCGATCGGTCGGGCCGGCCGGATCCCCGCCCGACGGCGGCGTCCGCAGGTCGCGGGTGGCGGGCTCCGGACCGGAGCTGCGCCGGGAGGTCTCCTCGGGGCCGGGCACGATCACCCGGCCAGACTGACACGAACGCGCCTGATCGTTCCCGAGCCCGGGCACCGCCAACCGCCCGAGAGGGCACGAACCGCCCAGGGAGCACCTGGTCGCACGGCCGGTGAGACCGACGTCACGCCCGCCCGGCCCGTCGCCGGCGCGATCACGGGGCGAGCCGGCGCACCCGCCACGAGTGGTCGTCGCCGTCGCGCTCGAAACGCAGCCGGTCGTGCAGCCGGTCGTGGCGGCCCTGCCAGAACTCCACCCGATCGGGGACGATCCGCCAGCCGCCCCAGTGCGGCGGGCGCGGGACCTCGCCGGGGAACCGACGGTCGGCGGCGACGACCGCGTCCTCCAGCGCGAGCCTGCTGGCCACGACGCTCGACTGCGCCGACGCCCAGCCCCCGAGCTGCGAGCCGCGCGGCCGGGTGGCCCAGTAGGCGTCGGACTCGGCCGTCGACACCTCCTCGACGCCGCCGCGCACGTGCACCTGCCGGTGCATCGCGTAGAGCGGGAACGTCGCCGAGGCGACGCGCGTCATGCGGATGTCGTGGCTCTTCGCCGACGTGAGGTTGGTGTAGAGGACGACCCCCCGCGCGTCGACCCCCTTGCACAGCACGGTGCGCGACGACGGCACGCCCGCCTCGTCGGCCGTCGCGAGAACCATGGCGTTGGGCTCGGGGAGGCCCGCCGTCGCCGCCGCGGCGAGCCAGGCGACGAGCTGCTCGTGCCACGTGGGGGCGAGGTCGCGGACGTCGAAAGGGGGCATGTCGTAGTCGACCCGCATCGCGGCGAGCCCGCCCGATGTGGACGGATCAGGCATTCGTTCCCTCTCCACACGCTGAGAATCCACCTGTCGTCGCAGGTGAGCGACCCGAATGGACCGATCCGGTGATCGAGGCCACCCGAGCCCCAGGTTGCCTGTCCGCCCCGCGCGCAGGCAGGGTGACCCCACCACGGTAACCATGCCGACCCGGACCGTGGGAGGCACCGCGGCCGGACCACCTGACCGGTCGCGATCGCGCACCGGCCCGGCCCGCGCCACCCGGCGGCGGCCACCGGCGCGTCGCCGGGGACGACGTCAGAGGAGGTCGCGTGGCCACAGCGCCCACCGCGCCGTCAGGACCGGAGACGACGAACGGTTCCACACCCCCGCCGCCCCCGCCCGGCTTCAAGTCCGGGCTCGAGGGCCACGTCGCGTTCCGCACCGAGATCGCGGAGCCCGACAAGGACGGCGGCGCCCTGCGCTACCGCGGCGTCGACATCGAGGACCTCGTCGGCAACGTCACCTTCGGCGACGTCTGGTCCCTGCTGGTCGACGGCCGCTTCGGCTCCGGGCTGCCGCCCGCCGAGCCCTTCCCCATCCCGGTCCACACCGGTGACGTCCGCGTCGACGTGCAGGCCGCGCTGGCGATGCTGGCGCCCTACTGGGGTTACCGCCCGCTGCTCGACATCGACGACGAGGAGGCCCGCGACCAGCTGGCCCGCGCGTCGGTCATGGCGTTGTCCTACGTCGCGCAGTCGGCCCGCGGGATCGGCGTGCCCGCCGTCCCGCAGAGCCGCGTCGACCAGGCACGGACGATCACCGAGCGGTTCATGGTCCGCTGGCGCGGCGAACCCGATCCCGCGCACGTCGCGGCCGTCGACGCCTACTGGGTCTCGGCCGCCGAGCACGGCATGAACGCGTCGACGTTCACCGCCCGCGTCATCGCCTCGACCGGTGCGGACGTCGCGGCGTCGCTGTCCGGCGCGATCGGCGCGATGTCCGGCCCGCTGCACGGCGGCGCGCCCGCGCGCGTGCTGCCGATGATCGCCGAGGTGGAGCGGACCGGCGATCCCGAGGCCCTCGTCACGGGGATCCTCGACCGCAAGGAGAAGCTCATGGGCTTCGGGCACCGGGTCTACCGGGCCGAGGACCCGCGGGCCCGCGTGCTGCGCCGCACCTGCCGCGAGCTCGATGCGGCCCGCTACGAGGCGGCCGCCGGGCTGGAGGAGGCCGCGCTGCGGATCCTGCGCGAGCGCCGGCCCGACCACCCGATCGAGACCAACGTCGAGTTCTGGGCCGCGGTGATCCTCGACTTCGCCGAGGTGCCGCCGCACATGATGCCGGCCATGTTCACCAGTGCCCGGACCGCGGGCTGGTCGGCGCACATCCTCGAGCAGAAGCGCGAGGGCAAGCTCGTCCGGCCGTCGGCGCAGTACATCGGTCCGGGCCCGCGCCACCCCGAGGAGGTCGAGGGCTGGGACCAGGTCGGCAAGCAGCACTGAGCCTGCCGCTGGAACGCGACCCTCCGCCGGCCGTCGTCGTGGGCGCCCGCGACGACGGCCAACCGGCCCGACGCTCTGCGCCCGAGATCCGGAACGTCGGGGTCTGCAGGTAACGGCCGTCACTCCGGGCGGGCGGCGGAGGCCCCCGCGCGACCGGGCTCGGCCCGCGGTTGTCAGACTGGGGGTCGTGACGTCCTCGACCAGCACCGACCTGCAGATTCCCGCCGACCTCAAGCCCGCGGACGGGCGCTTCGGATGCGGGCCCTCGAAGGTCCGGCCGGAACAGTTGGCCGCCATCGCCGACGCGGCGGCGGTCATGGGCACCTCCCACCGGCAGAAGCCCGTCAAGTCCCTCGTCGGTCGGGTGCGCTCCGGCCTGCGCGAGCTGTTCTCGCTGCCCGACGGCTACGAGGTCGTCCTCGGCAACGGCGGGTCCACGGCGTTCTGGGACGCCGCCGCGTTCGGCCTCGTCCGGCAGCGCTCGCTGCACCTGGCCTACGGCGAGTTCTCCGCGAAGTTCGCCGACTCCACCAAGGGTGCGCCCTTCCTGCAGGACCCGATCGTCGTCTCCGCGGAGCCGGGCAGTGCGCCCGAGCCCACCACCGACGAGTCGGTCGACGTCATCGCATGGGCCCACAACGAGACCTCCACCGGCGTCGCCGTGCCGGTCGTCCGTCCCGAGGGCGCCACCGACGGTCAGCTCGTCCTGATCGACGCCACCTCCGGCGCCGCGGGCCTGCCCGTCGACGTCACGCAGGCCGACGCCTACTACTTCGCCCCGCAGAAGGGCTTCGCCTCCGACGGCGGTCTGTGGATCGCGCTCATGAGCCCGGCCGCCCAGGACCGGGTCGCCGAGCTCGCCGCGGGCGACCGGTGGATTCCGCCGTTCCTGTCGCTGGCCACCGCCGTCGACAACTCGGTGAAGGACCAGACCTACAACACGCCCGCCGTCGCGACGCTGATCATGCTCGTGGAGCAGATCGAGTGGCTGAACGGGCTCGGGGGCCTCGACGCGGCCGTCGCCCGCACGGCCGACTCGTCGGGCCGGCTCTACGAGTGGGCCGAGAAGTCCGCGTTCGCCACGCCGTTCGTCGCCGAGCCGAAGCACCGTTCGCAGGTCGTCGGCACGATCGACTTCAACGACGACGTCGACGCGGCGGCGGTCGCGAAGATCCTGCGCGCCAACGGCATCGTCGACACCGAGCCGTACCGCAAGCTGGGCCGCAACCAGCTGCGCATCGGCATGTTCCCGGCCGTCGACCCCGACGACGTCTCCGCCCTGACCGCCTGCATCGACCACGTGGTCGAGCGGCTGGGCTGAGCGCCCCTCCCCGGCCTGATGCCGGGCGACCTCGTCGGTCGCCCGGCATCGTCGTCTCCGAGGCACATTCCGTCACCCTGCGTGGTCACTCCCGTAACACGAGCCTCAGCTTTACCAAATGGTCACGGCGTGACACGCTGATCACGAACCCCACGGGGGGAACGGCGCATCGTGGCAGGAACCGGCGTCCACCTGGGAGATTTCCGGTCCGGCGCGCCTCCACGGCAGGTTGCGATTCGGCAACTACCGTCACCCGGACGGGGAGAGCGGAGAACGGGGGAGGCCGCCGATGCGGGCGTTGCGGGTCGTCGGGATCACCGAGGACGGCGGGGTCGTCCTCGAGGACCCCGGGCGCTCCGAACGTTTCACCGTGCCTGCCGACGAGCAGCTACGCGCTGCCGCCCGCGGCGACCTGACCCGGCTCGGCCAGATCGCGATCGAGTTGGAGAGCCAGTTGCGACCACGCGAGATCCAGGCACGCATCCGCGCCGGAGCGTCCGTGGAGCAGGTCGCCGCGGCGGCCGGCGTTCCGCTGCAGAAGATCGAACGCTTCGCCTACCCGGTCCTGCTGGAGCGATCACGGACCGCGGAGATGGCGCAGGGCGCGCACCCGATGCGTGCCGACGGCCCCGACGTCCGCACCCTGGGCGAGACCGTCGCACACACCTTCGGCCTGCGCGGACAGGACTACCTCGAGGCCGAGTGGGACTCCTGGCGGGGTGAGGACGGCCGCTGGGTCGTCGCGCTGAGCTGGCGGGCAGGCCGTTCGGACAACCGCGCGCACTGGACCTACCAGCCGGGTGCCCACGGCGGCACCGTCACCGCGCTCGACGAGCACGCCAGCGACCTGATCGAGGGCCTGCCGCTGCGTCCGCTGCGCACCGTCGGCCCCGTCATCGAGCTGGGCGGGCGTCCCGACGACGAGGAGCCCCTGCACGAGCCGGCCGAGCCCGAGATCGTCCGGGCTGCAGTGGGCGCGCCGCTGCGGGAACGACCGATCCCGGTCGCGCCCGAACCGCGGCACGATCCCCGACCCGGCCGGCCCGCCACGCCCGAGCCCCGGCGCTCCCAGGAGACCGCCGGCCGGAACGAGCCCGCGCGTTCGACGCCGGACCTGCCCGCCGAGCGCCCGGGTTCGACGACGGCACGCACCCCCGAGCCGCCCGAGGTCGCCGAGCGGGCCGAGGTCTCGCGTCCCGCTGCCGGGAGGCCGGCCCCCGAACCGGCACCGGTCGCCGAGCCCGCTCCCGCCGAGGAGCCCGCCGGCGCCGCCGCACTGACCAACACCGACGAGCCCGCCAGCACCGAGCCGACCAGCACCGAGCCGACCAGCACCGAGCCGACCAGCACCGGGGCGAGCGGCGACGGGGCGACCAGCGACGAGACGATCAGCACCGAGGTCGTCGAGACGCCCCAGACCGCGGACGCCGAGGCCGACGACGCCGTCGAGGCCGGGCCGGACGCCGCGCCGCACGTCGCGGGGAAGGCCGCCACCAAGCAGGTGCCCGATGCCTCAGCCGTCGAACCCGCGGCCGTCGACGCCGGAGCCGACGCGGTGTCGACGCCTCCGTCCCAGGCTCCGGACGACGGTCCGGGCGAGGCCTCGGGTGCGGCGGCCGCCGCCGCGGAGACCGCGCCGCCGGCCGAGCCCGACGGGGCCAAGGCCGATGCCCGCACCGAGGGCCGGCCGGCCCGTCGCACCAAGAAGGGCAAGCCCGTGATGCCGTCGTGGGACGAGGTCCTGCTCGGGGTCCGCGGCCAGCGCTGACCGGCTCTCTCAGGGCTCCAGCAGCGACACCAGCAGGCACACCCACGCGCCGACGAGCCCCGCCGCCACGCCGATCGCGACCCACCGCCACAGCGGCACCCGGCGCATCAGCCACAGCGACGGGGCCAGCCCGGCGGCGACCAGGATGTCGGCGGCCACCCAGAGCGCACCGAACGCGTCGCGCACCGCCGTGCTCAGCACCACGACCACGACCGCGGTGAACACGGCGAAGAAGGCCGAGATCGGGAGCCCGGTGGCCCAGGGCGTCGGTTCGCGAGGCACCGCGGCGGCCCGCGGCGCCGGGATCACCGGGCGGTTCGCCAGCCGCCCGCTGACGATCTCGACGCGGCCGGTGATCGGGTCGTGGAAGTCGACGGGCCTGCCGAGCGCCTCGGCGCAGCGGCCCGCGAGCTGGCGGCCCCGCATGCGCACGAGGTCGCGCTGTTCCTGCCCCAGCGCGACGTCGGTGCGCGCGGCGACCTCACCCCACTCCTCGAGCGCCGCGCGCAGCTCGGCCGGCAACGCGGGATCCCCCGGGCGCCGCCCGCTGATCTCGACCCCGCCCCCGTCGGCCACGCGCACGTGATCAGACTATGCGGCGTCAGGCCACCGCGGTCGGACCGTCAGCCGGTCGGCGGTGTGCCGCGGGTCGCGTCCCGAGGTGCGACGGCGCCGAGGGGTGTCGCGACGACGCCCGAGCGCCTCGTGCGGCCGTGGTGGCGCCGCGGTGGGCGAGCGGCGCCGGCACGTGCCGCGGGGGCGTGGCACGCGCGTCCGCGACACGGATCGCTGCGTCCCGGCGCCGCTGCCGGACCCCCGGAACCTCGTCTCAGGGCGCCGCGACGGCGTGGAACGCGACCGCCGCGGCCGTCGCGACGTTGAGCGAGTCCACCCCGGTCGCCATGGGGATCCGGACGCGCAGGTCGGCGGCGGCGAGTGCCTCGGGCGTCAGCCCCGGCCCCTCCGCGCCCAGCAGGAGCGCGACCCGCTCCCCCACGAGACCCGCCGCCCCGATGGGCGTCGCCTCGGCGGCGGGCGTCAGCGCCGCGACCCGAAACCCGTTGTCCCGCAGGACGTCCAGCGTGCCGGGCCACGGCCCGGTGAGCGGGGCGAACGGTACCCGCAGCACGTGTCCCATCGACACCCGGACGCTGCGCCGGTACAGCGGATCGGAGCAGCGCGGCCCGAGGAGGACCGCGTCGACACCGAGGGCGGCGGCGTTGCGGAAGAGTGAGCCGAGGTTCTCGTGGTCGTTGACCCCCTCGAGAACGGCGACGACCCGCGCCCCCCGCAGCAGCTCGGCCGGGTCGGGCTCCGGTGCCCGGTCGGCGACGGCGAGCACCCCGCGGTTGAGGTGGAAGCCGACAGCGGTGGCCATCGTGTGCGCGTCGGCCTCGAAGGCGGGGACGTCGACACCGGCGAGGTCGTCGGACAGCTCGGCGAGCCTGCGCGGCACGCCGAGCAGCGAGCGCAGCGGGTAGGGGGAGTCGAGCAGCCGCCGGACGACGACCACGCCCTCGGCGATCACGAGGCCGCGGCCACCGGGCCGGTCGGGGCGGCGGTCGGAGTGCGTGAGGTCGCGGTAGTCGTCGATCCGCGGGTCGGCGGGGTCGTCGACCTTGGTGATGGTGGCCACGACGCGAGATCGTCGCAGGTGGCCACGAGCCGCTCGCGATCCGTCATCCGGTCAGCCGGTACCGGTCTCCCCGACCGTGTGACACGGTTGATGACCGCTCGTGACCACGGACGGCGCTGGTGGGGCGCGTCCGGGTCCGGGGATCGGAGGCAGTGACCGCATGGGCCAGGGCGTCGACCGGACTACGTTCAGTCGACGGGACCGGCAGCGCTACCGGGTGAAGGTCCATCGCTGCCTCGACGCGCTCGCGACGATGCTGCGCGAACACCCGTTCGCACACGACGAGCCGATGACCGGCATCGAGGTCGAGCTCAACCTCGTCGACAAGGACCTCCGTCCCGCCCTCACCGGCCGGGACGTCCTGCAGGCCATCGGGTCGTCGGAGTTCCAGACCGAGCTGGGCCGCTGGAACCTCGAGCTCAACCTGCCGCCGCGCCCGCTGCCCGGCGACGAATGGCGCCACCTCGAGCACCAGCTCCTCGACGAGCTCGCCGTCGCGCGGGCCAAGGCCCGGGACTGCGCGTCGCAGCTCGCGATGATCGGCATCCTGCCGACCCTGCGCCGCGAGGATCTCGTCGGTGACGCGATCTCCCAGGACGAGCGCTACACCGTGCTCAACGAGCAGATGCTCACCGCCCGGGGCGAGCCGATCCGGGTCGACATCACCGGTGACGACGCCTCCGGCTGTCACGCCGTCGCGCCGGACCGGCTCGTCGCCGACTTCGACACGATCATCCCCGAGGCCGCCTGCACGTCGATGCAGCTGCACCTGCAGGTCTCCCCCGACGACTTCGGCTCGTACTGGAACGCCGCCCAGTGCCTCGCCGGGGTGCAGCTGGCCGTCGGGGCGAACTCCCCGTTCCTGCTCGGCTCCCGGCTGTGGGCCGAGACCCGGATCCCGCTGTTCGAGCAGTCGTGCGACGTGCGCAGCCCCGAGCTGCACAACCAGGGCGTCCGGCCACGGGTGTGGTTCGGCGAACGCTGGATCACCTCGATCCTGGACCTCTTCTCCGAGAACGCCCGCTACTTCCCCGGGCTGATGCCGCTCACGCACGACAGCGACCCGCTCGCCGACCTCGACGCGGGACGGGTACCCGGACTCGACGAGCTGCGGCTGCACAACGGCACGATCTGGCGCTGGAACCGGCCCGTCTACGACGTGTCCGACGGTGCGCCGCACGTCCGCGTCGAGAACCGGGTGCTGCCCGCGGGCCCGACCGCCGTCGACATGGTCGCCAACGCGCTGTTCTTCTACGGGCTGCTGCGGGTGCTCGTCGAGGCCGACCGCCCGCTGTGGAGCTCGATGTCGTTCGAGGCGGCCGAGGAGAACTTCACGACGGCGGCGCGGCACGGCCTCGACGGCCCGCTGTACTGGCCGGGGTCGGGCTGGATCCGGCCCGACGAGCTGGTCCTGCGCAAGCTGCTCCCGCAGGCGCAGGAGGGCCTGGCGAAATGGGGTGTCGGGGGCGAGGTGATCGACCGCTACCTGTCGGTCATCGAGCGACGCTGCACCACGAGGCGGACGGGCAGCGTCTGGCAGCTCGACGCCGTGGCCGCGCTCGAGCGTCGCGGTGCCGACCGGCAGGCCGCCCTGCACGGGATGCTCGCCCGCTACCTCGACGGCTCCGACGCCAACGAGCCCGTGCACACCTGGCCGCTGCCCGCCTGACCGTTCGCGGGCGCGACGGGTTCCCGCGAACCGGCCCGCGCGTGCCGCGGACGGCCGTAGCGTCCGTCCGGCCGCCAGACCTGCCCGGTGCGCGCCCCGGCGCGCCGGCCGTCGTCGCGGCCGGGGAGGCGCACGCGTGGGCAGGTTCCGGCTCTTCGCCCGTCCCGACGACGAGCGCGCCCGTTGGGCCCCGGGCAGCCCCGCGGCGCTGACGTCGCGTGCCGCGACACGTGGGCGGCCTGGTGCGGGCGGCGGGCAGCCGGTCCCGCCCGGGGCCGCGGCGCCGTGGCCGGCGGGCCCCGCGGCCACCGACGGACAGCGACCGTTCCCCGGGCCGGGCGGCCCGTGGCCGGCGGGACCCGCGGCCGGCGACGAGCGGAGATCGTTCCGCACGGCCGACCACTGGCCGACGCCGCCCGCGAGCACCGACGAGCGGGAACCGAGTCACGCGCCGCGCGACCCGTGGCCGACACCGCCCGCGACCGAGGACGAGCGGGAACGGTTCCGCGCACCCAGCAGCCCCTGGCCGGGCCCGCCCGCGACCGCCGACGAGCGGGAACCGTTCCGCGCGCCGAGCGATCCGTGGCCGTTGACGCCCGCCGTCGACCGTCGCCACGACGGCGCATGGTGGCCCGGCAGCGGCGGTGCCCGACCCGCGCCCGAGAGGAGGTCGGCACGCTCACCGGGCGGCGGTCGCCCGTCCGGAGCATGGGCGGCCACACGGACCGGGCCGGGAACCGGTGCGGGACGGGCCGAGCTGCCCCGGCCGCCCCGGGTCGAAGGAGGGCCGGCCGAGCCGCCCGGCAGGACGGGCGAGGCGGCGGCCGAGCCGTGGCCTCGCGATTCCCGGCGATCCGGCCCGTGGTCCGCCGAGCCGTGGCCCGGCGACTCGTGGCCCGGCGAGGCGTCCGGGCCGGTGGTCGAGCCCGGTTCCGGACCGCGGGACCCGGCGCCCGATCCATGGCCCGATCCATGGCCCGATCCATGGCCGGACCCGTCGGCGGTCGAGGCCGCACCCGGATCCCGCCGAACTCCGTCACCGCTGTCCTGCGCCGCCACCGCCGCGGGCGCCGGGCCATCGGCTTCCGCCGTGCCCGACGACCCGCCGACCGACCCGGTCGGCTTCCCTGCCGTCGACACGCATCCCGCGGCGGTGCGGCCGGGCCCGCCGGACGCCGCCCCGGGACCGCCCGGCCCGTCGGACCGCGGCGCGGGACAGCCCGTCCGTACGGACGCCGCGCCGGAACGGCCCGGCCCGGCGGACGCAGCGGCGACCGGGGTCCGTGCCGCGACACCGGACGACGCCCGCGACGGTGTCATCGGCGGGTCGGACCGGGCGTCACCGCAGGGCATCGACCCGGCGCTCGCCCGGGCGGTCGCCGCCGCGTTCGCCGCCGACTACCTCTCCTGGGACGAGGACGACCCGGGCCGGCGCGGTGACGCCCTCGCCGACCACCTGCCCGAGACGCTCGCGTCGGCCGTCCGCGGTGCGCGGGGACCGGGCTGGTCGGGCGAGGGCAGACAGCGCAGCGAGATCGCCCTGCCCGGCGCCCTGCACGACGACAGCAGCGACGCCCGCCTGCTCGTCGACGTCCGGGTGCGCGTGACGCCGTACGCCCGCTCCGGGACGCCCGCGCCGGCCGGCCCCGCCGCGAGGAGCCCCGACCCGCTCGGCTCCCCCGCCGCCGCGCCGGCCCCCAGCGCGCCGGGCTGGACGGGGCTGCCCGCGCGCTGGGTGCGGATCAGCGTCCCGGTGCGCGTCGACGGGGACCGCCTCGTCGTCGACCCCGACGAGGAACTGCTCGCCGCGGGCGGGGAACCGCCCGTCACGCCGTGAGGGCCCCGGCCTGATGGCCGGGGCCCTCACGTGTCCCGAACTGACGCGCCGCTCCCACCACGAAGCGACGCCATGAAGTTAGCCTAACCTTGCCTCTAGGCGCAAGCCCCGACCTCCGCCCGGGTGGCGCGACTCCGGCCGCGCACGGCGAGCACCACCGCGACCAGCACCACCGAGACGACGGTCAGCACCCCGCCGAGCAGCAGCGGAGCCCGTCCTCCCCAGTGTTCGGCCACCATCCCCAGCAGCGGTGCACCCAACGGCGTGGAGCCGAGGAACAGCAGCATGTACAGCCCCATGACCCGACCGCGGACCGCCGGATCGGCAGAGAGCTGGACGAAGGAGTTCGCAGCCGTCGTGAACAGCAGCGCCGAGAACCCGACGACCACGAGCACCGCACCCGCGGCCGCGTACGTCGGCATCAGCGAGACGACGACGAGCAGCAGCCCGAACGCGATGCCGGCGATCACGACGACCCGCACACGCGGTGCCGCGGTCCGGCGGGCGGCGAGCGTCGCGCCGACGACGGACCCGACGGCGATGAGCGTCGTCATCAGGCCGTAGGACTCCGCGGTGCCGCCGAAGACGTTGCGCGCGAGCACCGGGATCGTCACCGGGAAGTTGATCGCGAACGCCGACACGAGGAAGACCATCGCGAGCACGCCGATGAGCTCGGGCCGGGCACGCACGTAGCGCAGTCCCTCGCGGACCTGCCCGGGCGCACGGCTCACACGAGCGGCCCGGAACAGCCGGTCGGGCCGCATCAGCGCCAGCGCGACGATGACGCCCGCGAAGCTCGCCGCGTTGATCAGGAAGACCCAGCCGCTGCCGACGGCCGCGATCAGGACACCCGCGACGGCGGGGCCGGCGATGCGGGCGAGGTTGAACGTCAGCGAGTTGAGCGCGACGGCGTTGGTCACCTGGTCGGGGCCGACCAGCTCGGAGACGAACGACTGCCGCATCGGCATGTCGAGCGCGGAGAAGCAGCCGAGCACCAGACAGAAGACGTAGACCTGCAGCAGCGCGGCCATGCCCGTCACCACCGCGAGGCCGAGGACGAGGGCGCACAGCCCCATGCCGGCCTGCAGCAGGATCAACGTGCGCCGCTTGTCGACGCGGTCGGCCAGGACGCCGCCCCACAGCGACAGCAGCAGCGTCGGCGCGAACTGGAGTGCGGTCGCGATCCCCAGGGCCGTCGGGTTGCCGTGGGACAGGTCGAGCACCAGCCAGTCCTGCGCGATGCGCTGCATCCAGGTCCCGACGAGGGAGACCACCTGCCCGCCCGCGTAGAGCCGGTAGTTCGGGACCCGCAGCGAGGCGAAGGTCCCACCGCGGCGCTGCTCGCCGGGGGGTGGCGGGGGCGGAACGGCGGGCGGCGGGGTGGGACCGGGGGTGTCGACGACTGCGCTCATTCTATTGCTTATCGTACAACAACTAGTTCGCGCGCGCCGCTCTTCTCCGGCGCGCGCGACGCCGCTCTCCGTCCCGTGGCTAGTGGATCAGCGCCTCGATCGGCCCCACCGCGAAGTAGGCGACGAATGCCACCGCGACCACCCACATCAGCGGGTGCACAGTCCGCGCCCTGCCCGTCACGGCCGCGAGGAACACGTAGCTGATGAAGCCGGCGCCGATGCCGTTGGCGATCGAGTACGTGAACGGCATGACGACGATCGTCAGGAAGGCGGGCAGCGCGACCCGGAACTCCGTGAAGTCGATCTCGGTGATCTGCCGCATCATCAGCGCCCCGACGATGACCAGCGCGGGCGCCGCGGCCTCGATCGGGACGACCGAGTAGAGCGGCGTCAGGAACATCGCGGCGAGGAAAAGCACGCCGGTCACGACGTTGGCCAGCCCCGTGCGCGCGCCCTCCGCGATGCCGGACGCGGACTCGACGAACACCGTGTTCGAAGACACCGACGCCGCACCGCCCGCGATCGCGCCGGTGCCCTCGACGAACAGCGCACGCCCGACGTTGGGCAGCTTGCCGTCCCGGCTGACCAGACCGGCCTGCTTGCCGAGCCCGGTCATCGTGCCCATGGCGTCGAAGAAGTTCGCCAGCACAAGTGTGAAGACGAGCAGCGCCGCGGTGATCGCGGGCAGCCGGGTCCACGCCCCGAACGAGACGTCGCCGACGAGCGAGAGGTCCGGCAGGCCGAACACCGAGCCGGGCAGCGCCGGGTACCCGAGGTTCCAGCCCTTCGGGTTGGTCCCGTTGGAGGGGCCGACCTTGGCGATGGCCTCGACGACGATGGCGACGACCGTGGTCAGGACGATGCCGAGCAGGATCCCGGCCCGCACCCGCATCGCCACGAGCGCACCGGTGACCAGCAGGCCGACGACGAAGACGAACGTCGGCCAGGAGGCGATGGAGCCGTCGATCCCGAGACCGACGGGCACGGTCGTGTTCGCGGCGTCGGGCAGCCGGCGCACGAAGCCCGAGTCGACGAGCCCGATGAACGCGATGAACAGCCCGATGCCGACACCGATCGCGGCCTTGAGCGAGGGCGGCACGGCGTTGAACACGGCCGTCCGGAACCCGGTGAGCACCAGGATGACGATGATGATGCCGTCGACGACCACGAGGCCCATCGCCTCCGGCCAGGTCACCTGCGGGGCGATCGTGAACGCGACGAGCGCGTTGATGCCCAGGCCGGTGGCCAGCGCGAACGGCATGTTGGCGACGAGACCCATCAGCAGCGTCATCACGCCGGCGACGAGCGCGGTGGCCGCCGCGACCTCCGGCACCGACAGCGTGTTGCCGAGGACGTCGACCTTGGCGCCGGGACCCGTGGGGCTGAAGCTGCCGAGGATCAGCGGGTTCAGCACGACGATGTAGGACATCGTCACGAAGGTGACCAGGCCGCCGCGGACCTCGCGGCCGACGGTCGAGCCGCGTTCGGTCAGCTTGAAGAAGCGGTCGAGCCCGGACCGGGGAGCGGCGTCGACCGACGCCGCGTCGTCGGTGGGGGCGTCGGGGGGGGCGTCGTCGGGGCGGGCTGCGGTGGCCGGCTCGTCATCCGGCTTCGGACGCGTCACGCGGACACGGTAGAGCCGGGCCCGGCCGTCCGCTGGATGCGCACGACCGCCGCGCCGATCCGTGATACTGATGTCATGCAGAACCCGCCCGAGCTGCCGCCACGGCTGTCCGACATCGGCGTGATCGCCTCGGTGGGCACCCTGCTGTGGCTGGCGGGCGCGGTGGGACTGCTGGTGGCGCACGTCGTCGGCGGCAGGCCGTTGGACCTGTGGTTCGGCACGTGTGTCGCCGGCGTCGTACTCGGCGGGATCGGCTACGCGATCTTCCGCTGGCAGCGGTCGGCCGCCCGGCGCGGGACCCGCACCGCGCAGCAGGGCCTGCACTGAACCGGTCGGCCGGCGTCCCGATCTAGGGTGGGCGCCATGACGAGCCCCAGCGACCGTCCGACCGCCGTCGTCACCGGCGCCAGCTCCGGGATCGGCGCCGCCACCGCACGTGCCCTCGCGGGTGCGGGCTTCCACGTCGTGCTGGGCGCGCGGCGCGTGGACCGGTGCGCGGAGATCGCCCGGGAGATCGACGGCACCGCCGTCCGCCTCGACGTCACCGACCCCGAGTCGGTGTCCGCGTTCGTCGCCGCCGTGCCCGAGTGCCGGCTGCTGGTCAACAACGCGGGCGGCGCCAAGGGCCTCGAGCCCGTCGCGGACGCCGACGAGGACGCGTGGCGCTGGATGTGGGAGGCCAACGTCCTGGGCACGCTGCGGATGGTGAAGGGCCTGCTGCCGGCGCTGGTCGCGTCGGGCGACGGGCACATCGTCACCGTCACCTCGATCGCGGCGCTGGAGCCCTACGACAACGGCGCGGGCTACACCGGGGCGAAGCACGCGCAGGCGATGCTGCATCGCACGCTGCGCGGCGAGCTGCTCGGGCAGCCGGTGCGGCTGACCGAGATCGCGCCGGGCATGGTCGAGACGGAGTTCTCCCTCGTCCGGTTCGCGGGCGACGCCGAGAAGGCCGACAACGTCTACCGCGGCCTCACCCCGCTCACCGCCGAGGACGTCGCCGAGACGATCGTGTTCGCCGCGACGCGACCCTCACACGTCAACATCGACCTGATCGTGCTCAAGCCGCGGGCGCAGGCGTCCGCGATGCGGGCCTACCGGGAGGAGTGAGGTGCGCGCCGTCGTCTACGAGCGGACCGGCCCGTCGTCGGTGCTGCAGCTGCGGGAACGGCCGCTGCCCGAGCCCGGCCCGGGTCAGGTGCGCGTCCGCGTCGCGGTCTCCGGGGTCAACCCGACCGACTGGAAGGCCCGCGCCGGCACCACCGGTGCGCCGCTGGCCGCACCGAAGGTGCCCAACCAGGACGGGGCCGGGACCGTCGACACCGTGGGCGCGGGCGTCGACACGTTCGGGCCCGGCGACCGCGTGTGGCTGTGGGACGTCGCCTGGCAGACCGACGAGGGCACCGCGCAGGAGTACGTCGTCGTGCCGGTGGAGCGGGTCGTCGCGCTCCCCGACGGCGAGTCGTTCGACACCGGGGCCTCGCTCGGGATCCCGGCGCTGACCGCGCACCGGGCGCTGACCGCGCACGAGGACGGCCCGGCGCGGCTGGCACCGGGTGCGCTCGACGGCAGGGTCGTGCTGGTCACCGGCGGCGCCGGGGCGGTGTCGCACGCCGCGATCCAGCTCGCCGTCTGGGCAGGCGCGACCGTCCTGACGACGGTGTCAGGCGCGGCCAAGGCCGCGCTGGCCCAGGCCGCCGGCGCCCACCACGTGATCAACTATCGCGAGGAGGACGTGCCCGCCCGCGTCCGCGAGATCAGCCCGCGCGGGGCCGACGTGATCGTCGACGTGGCGGTCGTCGCCAACATCGGCGACGACATCGCCGCGATCGCGCCCGGCGGCACCGTCGCGGTCTACGCCGTCGACACCGACGAGCCGCTGACCATGCCCGTCCGTCCCGCCATGACGCCCAACCTGCGGCTGCAGTTCGTGCTCACCTACACCGTGACCAACCAGCAGAAGGCCGACGCCGTCGCCGCCGTCTCGGCCGCGCTGGCCGACGGCGCGCTGCGCGTCGGCGAGGAGCACGGACTGCCGATCACCCGTTTCCCGCTGGCCGAGACGGCCGCGGCCCACGATGCCGTCGAGGCGGGCACGGTGGGCAAGGTCCTGATCGACATCCCGTGAGTGGCGCCACAGGGCCGACAGGACCTCACAGGGCCGACAGCGCCTTCCACTGGCTCCACGACAGGGTCCAGTCCCAGATGTCGCCGTCCTTGGCCGAGAGCTGGACCGGGGTGCCCGTCACCTCGACGGGGTCGCCGTAGATCGCGGTGTCGTAGTAGGCCTTGGCGTTGTCGATCGAGAGGTTGACGCAGCCGTGGGTCACGTTCGACGAGCCCTGCGCACCCGTCGAGGCCGGGTTGGCGTGGATGAACTCGCCGTTGTTGCTGATCCGCACGGCCCATTTCTCGACGACGTCGTAGCCGTACTGCTCACTGACCATCCGCTTGTCGGTGAACTTCTCGCTCACGACGTGGATGCCCGAGCGGGTGTTGCGGTTCGGGTCCGACCCCAGCCCGTAGGAGGCCGGGTAGCTCGCGACCTGCTTGCCGTCGCGCATGACGACCATCTGGAAGGAGTTCACGTCGGCCTTGACGACCTGCGCGCGCCCGATCGTGAACGACGAGCTGACGTCGGCCGCGCCGTACGCGCCGCCGCCGTACGGGACGCCGAACAGCTTCGCCTTCACCGTGACCTTGGTGCCGGGCTTCCAGTACTCCTTGGGCCGCCAGTGGACCCGGGAGCCGCCGCTCTCGTCGGGCAGCCAGCCCCACGCGCCCTCGGTCGGCACCGACGTGGTCACCGACAGCGCGCGCTCGACCGCGGCCCTGTCGTCGACGTGGCTGTTGAACTGGATGGCGATCGGCGCGGCGATACCGACGGTGCGGCCGTCGCCGATGTTGACGGTGCCGCGGACCTGCTTGGCCGGGGTGACGGTGCTGAACCCGCCCGCGAGCGGGACCTGCTTGCCGTCGGTCCCGGTCGCGGTGCCCTTCCACGAGTACGTGGCGCCGTAGGCGAGCGGCGCGCTCGTCGACCACGACGCCCGGTCGGCCGCCAACGTCCCCTTGACCGCCTTGCCCGCGGGGTCGACCAGCGAGACCTGGTCGAACGTGCCGTCGGCGACCGCGACCGACGCCGTCGTCCTCGGGTCGACGGCGGTGGCCTCGGCGGCCGGGGTGTAGGTGATCGCTGCCTTGGGACCGAGGATCGCGAGCGGGCCGCCTCCGGAGTCGGCCGGGCCGCGGCCCGCCGCGGTGGCCGCCGTGACGACTCCCATGGACCCGACCGCCACGACGGCCAGGACCAGCAGGATTCTGCGCATTCGATCCCCCATTGCGACCTTCCTCCCCCAGTTCGAGGACGTGCGGCCTCCCGTGCGGTTGCGTGTGCGACGGGGAGTGGGGCCGACGGTCACCCCGGCCCGGACGACGAGGCTACGCGTCGGGACCGACGGTCGCGGGTGTCGCCGACGAGGTCACGGCAGGCGGCAGCCGACGAGCACGGGCTCGGGGTGCAGGTACACGCCGAAACGGTCGAGGACACCGGCGCGCACCTCCGCTGCCAGCGCCAAGAGGTCCTCGGTCGTGCCGTCACCGCGGTTGGTCAGGGCCAGGACGTGGCGGCCCGAGAGGGCGACCCGGCCGCCCGGACCGGCGTGCCCGCGGGCGAATCCGGCGTGCTGGATCAGCCACGCGGCCGAGAGCTTCACCCGATCGGACGCGGCCGGCCACCGCGGCATGCCCTCGGTGTCCGGACCGCCGGGGACGGCGCCCGCGTCGACGACCGGGTTGGTGAAGAACGACCCCGCGCTCCACGTGTCGTGGTCGGCGGCGTCGAGGACCATGCCCTTCGACCGGCGCAGGTCCAGCACTGCCGCGCGCGCGGACGCGGCCGGGACCCGCTGCCCCTGCCGCGCGCCGAGCGCCGCCGCGAGCTCGGGGTAGCGCAGCGGCGCACTCCCGGGCCCGCCCGGCAGCGCGAACCGTACCCGCAGGACGACGGCGGCGTCGGTGTTCTTGAGGACGCTCGTGCGGTACCCCAGGCCCAGCTCCGCCGCAGGGACGTGCTCGCGGACGGTCCGCGCGGCGCGGTCGTAGAGGTCGACGTCGACGAGCAGGTCGGCGACCTCGACGCCGTAGGCGCCGACGTTCTGCACCGGCGTCGCCCCCGTGCGGCCCGGGATGCCCGACAGGCACTCCAGCCCGCCCAGCCCGCGGTCGACGGTCGTCGCGACGACGTCGTCCCAGTCCTCGCCCGCCTCGACGGTGAGCAGCACGCTCCCGTCGGGACGGATCGCGGTGTCGAGCCCGCGGCTCGCGACCCGCACGACCGTCCCGCGGAACCCCGCGTCGGCGACGACGACGTTCGATCCCCCGCCGAGCACGAGCACCGGCTCGCCCGCCTCGTCGGCCGCGCGGACCGCGTCGACGACCTCGGCGGCCGACGACGCCACGACCACCCGGTCGGCCGGCCCACCGAGACGCAGCGTGGTCATCGGCGCGATCGGCTGCTGGGCGGACTGGCGGGCGGGGGCGGCCACCTCGGGAACCGGCACGACCGCCGAGGGTAGCCTCCGCCCATGGCGCGCCAGATCACCCATCGGACCATCGCGGAGTTCCCGGCCGAGCGGGTGTACACGGTCATGGTCGACCCCGAGTTCCTGAAGGCACGGCTCGCGCGTCTCGGCGGGCCCGGTGCGGCGCTGCTGGAGCACCACGTCGACGACAAGGGCGCGCGCTACCGGCTCCGCCACGGGGTCGACGCGGACGCCGTGCCGCCGATGGTCCGCAGCCTGGTCAACGGCGATCTCGTCATCCAGCGCGACGAGACGCTCGTCCCGGACGGGCCGGGCCGCTACTCGGGAACGGTCGCGGTCGCGATCCCCGGCACGCCCGCATCGGCACAGGGCGGCATGCGGCTCGCCGACCTCGGTGAGGGCACCAGCGAGTTCGTCGTCGACGCGGCGGTGACGGTGAAGGTCCCGCTGATCGGCGGCAAGATCGAGAGCATGGTCGCCGGGCAGATCGAGGGGCTGCTCGGCACCGAGACGGCGTTCACGCTCGACTGGCTGCGGCAGCACTCCTGAGCGCCGTGCCCGGGCGCCTGCGGGCGACGGACTCGCCGACCCACACGAGGAAGCCGACCGCCGGGAAGATCATGCCGACGATCGACACACCCGCCCAGCCGTGCGCCGCGTACATCGCCGCCGACAGCCCCGACCCGACGGCGCCACCGACGAAGTAGCTGGTCATGTACGCCGTGTTGAGCCGGCTGCGGGCGTCGGGCGCGAGCGCGTAGACGACGTTCTGGTTCGTGATGTGGCTGCCCTGGGTGGCGAGGTCGAACACGATGATGCCGACCGCCAGCCACAGCAGCGAGTGCGCGCCGAGACCGATCAGGGCGAACGACGCCGCGGCGATCGCGAGGAACACCCCGGTCGCGCCGTGGGTGTGCCCGCGGTCGGCGAGCCGGCCCGCGAACCGCGCCGCGAGCGCCCCGGCGACGCCGAACAGCGCGAACAGCCCGATCTCGGCGTCGGACAGGTCGAACGGCGGCGCCGCGAGCAGGAAGCCGACGCTCGTCCACAGCACGCCGAACGCCGCGTAGCCGGCCGCACCGTAGATCATCCGCAGGCGCAGCAGCGGCTCGCGGCGGATGAGCCCGAAGACCGACCCCAGCAGCCGGGGGTAGCTCATCTCCACGGTGGGCGCGAGCACCGGGAGCGTGCGCCAGAGCGTCACCGCGCACGCCGCGCTCAGCACCGCGCCGAGCACGAAGATCGCGCGCCAGCCCAGCCACTCGGCGACGAGCCCCGACACCACCCGCGCGACCAGCACACCGACGAGCAGCCCGCTCATGACGGTGCCGACCGTGCGGCCCTGCTCCCCCGGCCTGGCCAGCTGCGCGGCGAACGGCACCAGCACCTGCACGGCCACCGACGTCACGCCGACGACGGCCGCCGCCACACCCAGCACGGTCAGCGCGGGGGCGGCCGCCGCGAGGACGAGGCCGGCCGCCGCGACGCACGTCAACCCGACGACGAGCCGCCTGCGCTCACGGAGGTCACCGAGCGGGACGACCGTCGCCAGGCCGATCGCGTACGCGATCTGCGTGACCGTCAGGACCGCGCCGACGGCACCGCTGGACGCGTGGAAGTGCTCGGCCAGCGTGGCCTCGAGGGGCTGCGCGTAGTACAGGTTCGCGACGATCGCGCCGGTTGCGAACGTCATGGCCGCCACCGCGGTTCGACGTCGACGGTCGGTCAGGCCTTCCTCGGGGGTCACGATCCGAGCGTGCCTCGCGGGGGCGGCGTGTGCAGGCGCACGGCGGTGTGAGATCGACCGCGTGGCACGATCGGGCCGTGGAACCCCCCGCCTCCCGACGCTACGTGATCACCTTCAGCTGCCCCGACCGGACGGGGATCGTCGCCCGTATCGCGGGATTCCTGGCCGACGCCGGAGCCTGGATCGTCGAGGCCGCCTACCACGCCGACGCCGAGCAGAACTGGTTCTTCACCCGCCAGGTCGTGCGCGCCGATTCCGTCCCGTTCGACGCCGACGAGCTGCGCTCCCGGTTCGCCGAGGTGGCCGACGAGTTCGGCCCCGACGCGACGTGGCGGGTCACCGACACCGGCGTCAAGAAGCGCGCGGTCCTGCTCGTGACGCGGGAGCCGCACTGCCTGCACGACCTGCTGGGCCGGGTGTCGGCCGGGGAGCTGCCCGTCGAGCTGACCGCCGTGATCGGCAACCACGAGACGCTGCAGCCCGTCGTCGCCGCCCACGGGGTGCCGTTCCATCACGTGCCGTTCCCGGGGCCGCGGGAGGAGCGCCGGGAGAGCCTGAAGCTGGAGGCGTTCGAGGAGCTCCGCAAGCTCGTCGACGAGCAGCAGCCCGACGCGATCGTCCTGGCCCGGTTCATGCAGGTCCTGCCCGCGCACCTGTGCGAGCAGTGGGCCGGGCGGGCGATCAACATCCACCACAGCTTCCTGCCCTCGTTCGCCGGCGCCCGGCCGTACCACCAGGCCCACGCGCGCGGCGTGAAGCTCATCGGCGCCACCTGCCACTACGTGACCGCCGACCTCGACGCCGGCCCGATCATCGAGCAGGACGTCATCCGCGTCGACCACGCCGACACCGCCTCGGACATGGTCCGCAGGGGCCGCGACATCGAGCGCCTCGTCCTGTCCCGCGGGCTGCGCTGGCACCTGGAGGACCGCGTCCTGGTGCACGGCAACAAGACCGTCGTCCTGCGCTGACCCGTCCGCAGGCACGCCCTCCACACGCCTGCGCGCCCTGCCTCATGCCCGTGCCCGCATGCCCTGCCTCATGCCCTTCATGCCCACATGCAGGAACGGCACTTTCCCGCAACTGGGTTGCGGGAAAGTGCCGTTCCTGACGTTCGTGGAGCGCCCGCGGGTCAGGCCGCCGCGGCGTGCTCCGGGGCCGGCTCGAGGGCCAGCTCCAGCACCTCGGCGACGTCGGCCACCGGGTGGATCCGCAGCGCACCGCGCACCGACTCCGGCAGGTCGTCGAGGTCGGGCTCGTTGCGCTTCGGGATAATCACGTCGGTCAGGCCGGCGCGGTGGGCGGCCAGCAGCTTCTGCTTGACCCCGCCGATCGGCAGGACCTTGCCCTGCAGCGTGACCTCGCCCGTCATGCCGACGCTCGACTTGACCGGGCGCCCGCTCGCGAGGCTCGCGAGGGCGGTGGTCATCGTGACACCGGCGCTCGGCCCGTCCTTCGGGACGGCGCCCGCGGGGACGTGCACGTGCAGCTTCTTCGAGGCGAGGTCGCCTGCCAGCCCCTTCGACCGCAGGTAGGACAGCGCGATCGAGACGGACTCCTTCATGACGTCGCCCAGCTGACCGGTGAGGATCAGTCCGGGGTCGCCGTCCATCTTGGTGGCCTCGATGAACAGCACGTCGCCACCGGCACCGGTGACCGCGAGGCCCGTCGCCACACCCGGGACGGAGGTGCGCTCCGCCGACTCCGGGGTGAACTTCGGCCGGCCCAGGTACTTGACGAGCGTCTCGGCGTCGACGTGGATCGGCGCCTCCTCACCCGAGTCGAGCCCGACGGCGACCTTGCGCAGGACCTTGGCCAGGCCCCGCTCCAGCTGCCGCACCCCGGCCTCGCGGGTGTACTCGGCGGCGATCATGCCGAGCGCGACCTCGGAGAACTCGACGTCCGACGGCTCCAGCCCGGCCTTCTCGATCTGCCGGGGCAGCAGGTGGTCGCGCGCGATGGCGACCTTCTCCGCCTCGGTGTAGCCGTCGAGCGTCACGACCTCCATGCGGTCGAGCAACGGGCCGGGGATGGTGTCGTAGGCGTTGGCGGTCGCGAGGAACAACACGTCGGACAGGTCGAGATCGACCTCGAGGTAGTGGTCGCGGAACGTGTGGTTCTGCGCCGGGTCGAGCACCTCGAGCAGCGCGGCCGTGGGGTCGCCACGGAAGTCGCTGCCGACCTTGTCGATCTCGTCGAGCAGGACGACCGGGTTCATCGCGCCGGCCTCACGGATGGCGCGGACGATCCGGCCGGGCAGCGCGCCGACGTAGGTGCGCCGGTGGCCACGGATCTCGGCCTCGTCGCGAACACCACCGAGTGCGACGCGGACGAACTTGCGGCCGAGGGCGTGCGCGACCGACTCACCCAGCGACGTCTTACCGACGCCGGGCGGGCCGACGAGGGCCAGCACCGCGCCGGAGCCACGGCCACCGACCTTCGCCATGCCCTTGCGGTCGCGCCGGGAGCGGACGGCGAGGAACTCGATGAGCCGCTCCTTCACGTCGTCGAGGCCTGCGTGGTCGGCGTCGAGCACCGCGCGGGCGGCGACGAGGTCGTCGGAGTCCGTGGTCAGGGTCGTCCACGGGATGTCGAGGACGGTGTCGAGCCAGGTCCGGATCCAGCCGGACTCGGGGCTCTGGTCGGACGCCCGCTCCAGCTTGCCGACCTCGGTCAGCGCGGCCTTGCGGACGTGCTCGGGCAGGTCGGCGGCCTCGACGCGGGCGCGGTAGTCGTTCTCGCCCTCGGGATCGTCGTCGCCGAGCTCCTTGCGGATGGCGGCGAGCTGCTGGCGCAGCAGGAACTCCCGCTGCTGCTTCTCCATGCCCTCGCGGACGTCACCGGCGATCTTCTCGGTGACCTCCTGCTCGGCGAGGTGCTCCTTCGTCCAGTCGAGGAGCAGCTCGAGCCGGCGGGTCACGTCGGTCTCGGCGAGCAGCTGGGACTTGCGCTCGACGTCGAGCCACTGGTTCCAGCCGGCGGTGTCGGCGAGCTCGGACGGGTCGGTGATCTGCTGGACGCCGTCGATGATCTGCCAGGCCCCGCGCTGCTGCAGCATCGAGACGACGAGCGCTTTGTACTCCTTGGCCAGCTCGTGGGTGCGGCCGGTGACCGGGGACTCCTCGATCGGCTCGGCCTCCACCCACAGGGCGGAGCCCGGTCCGGTCACCCCGGCACCGATGCGGGCCCGCGTCTCACCGCGGACCACGGCGGCACGTTCGCCGCTGGGCAGCCGCCCGACCTGCTCGAGGACGGCGACCACACCGATCGCGGCGTACCTGCCGTCGAGCCTGGGGACGACGAGGACCTTCTTCTCCGTGGCGTCACCGTTGGCGACGTCCACGGCTGCCTGAACCTCCGGCGCGTCGAGACGGATGGGAACCACCATGCCGGGCAGCACCACCGAGTCGGTCAGCGGAAGCACCGGCAGCTTCAGCGTCTGTGTCATGTCCCGACCAACGCTTACACCGTTGAACTCATTCCAGCGTTCAAGTAAGTCTGCTGACAGCGAACGCGGGAACCTTGAGCGGTGTCGACTCAACCCACGGGGCGAGCCAGGTCCTCCAGGACCTCGGCGCCGGGCAGCGACGCCACCAGGGCACCCGGGACCGCGAGCTTGCTGCCCCGGATCCCGCTCCCGACGACGACGTGCTCCGCCGCCGCCACCTCCGGCGCCACGAGCAGCGGCCACTCCTCCGGCAGTCCGACCGGCGTGATCCCGCCGTACTCCATGCCGGTCAGCGCCACGGCGTCGTCCATCGGCGCGAACGACGCCCGGCGCGCGTCGAGCCGGCGACGCACGACACCGTTCACGTCGGCACGGGTCGTCGCCAGCACCAGGCAGGCGGCGTAGCGGACGTCGCCGCCACGCTTGCCGGCCACGACGACGCAGTTCGCCGAGGCGTCGAGCGGGGACCCGTAGGCCTCGCAGAAGGCCGCGGTGTCGGCCAGTGCGGGGTCGATCTCCGCGACCCCGACGGCGGCCGCGGACGCGGCGTCGAGGGACTTGAGCGCGTGCGCGACGGGATCGGCGAGCAGGTCGGGCCGGTCGAGAGCGGGTACGGCGACGAGCGATCCGAGGACCGACCAGCTCACCGCTCACCGCGCCCGATGCCGGCGACGGCCGGCTTGACGTCGACGAGGTACACGAGCGTCGCGACCAGCCCGGCCAGCCAGAAGATGGTGAACTGGCCGTAGAGGCCCTGGAACGCGAGGATCACTCCCGCCAGCGACGGGAACCGGATCACCGAGATGACCGGGATCAGCAGCAGGAACAGCGACGACGCGCCGACGATCCCGAGCCACGCGTTCTTGGAGAGCTTGCCGGCCAGCTCGAAGGCGTCCTTGCGCGCCCTCGCCGCGTGCACGAGGGCGTACGCCGAGACCACGGCGACGACGATGCCGATGACGCACAGCACCACATAGTCGGGGCGGAGGACGCTCACGGGCGCCAGACTACGTGCGTCGGGCGATTCGTGACACTCCCGCCCCGTTCGCCGCCCGACCGAGCCCGGGGCCGACCCGCACGACGGCACGACGACGCCCCCGCAGCCGTGGCGGCGGGGGCGTCGTCGGATCGCGCGTCCGGAGGTCGAGCCCGGATCAGGAGGTCGTGTCGCGAGGGGTCGCCGGCTTCACGGCGGGCTTCGGCGTGCTCTTGGCCACCGTCTTCGGCGCGGGCTTCGCGACGGCCTTCGCGGCCGCCGGCTTCGGGGTGGTCCGGTTGGCCGTGCGTCGAGCGGCGGTGCGGGTGGCGTGCGCGGCCTCGGCACCGACCTCCTCGACGGTCTCGGCCAGACCCTCGCCCGCGTCGGCGACGGCCTTGCCGGCGTCGGCAGTGGTGTCGGCGACCGTCTCGGCCGCGGACTCCACGACCTCGTCGGTGGTCCTGGCGACCTTCTCACCGGTGGCCCGGGTCTGGCGGGTCACGGTGGCGAGGGCCTTCTCGGCGGCGTCGTGGGCGTCGTCGACGAGCTCGTCGACACGCGCGTCGAGCTTCTCGCCGTACTCCCCGAGCGCGCTCAGGGCCTGCTCCACCTGAGGCTGCTTGCGGATGCGACCCCAGGTGACCTCACCGCGACCGGCGAGCTCGGCGTAGTAGGCGGCGACCTGCTCACGCACGGCCTCCACGGCCTTGCGCAGCTCGTCGCCGGTGAGCCGGGCCCGCAGGCCGTCGAGCTCGGCGGGCAGGTCGAGCACGCGCTGCTGCACGACGTCGGCCCGCTTCTCGGCGCGGGTGCGCGCCTCGGTGGCGAACCTCGTCACACCGGCGACGGCACGGTCACCCGCACCCAGCACGGCGAGCAGCGGCGTCTTGGCGGCCTCGGCCCGCTCGGCGGCGTTCTTGGCAGCCTGCTCGCGGACCTTGCGGACGTCCGCAGCGGTCGGCAGCGACACGGCCATGTTGATCACTTCCCCTGTTCTTCGGTCGTCACGGTGTCCGCGGCGGGGGCGACGGCGACGTCGCTCTCCCGTCGGAAGGACTGGTAGATGTCGAGGAGCACCTGCTTCTGGCGCTCCGTGAGCAGCGGGTCGGCGAGCACGGCGTCGGTGACGGCGCTCGCGGGTCGTTCGTCGAGGATCCCGGCCTTGACGTACAGCGCCTCCGCGGAGATTCGCAGCCCCTTGGCGATCTGCTGCAGGATCTCCGCCGACGGCTTGCGCAGCCCGCGTTCGACCTGGCTGAGGTACGGGTTGCTGACGCCGGTCACCTTGGCGAGCTGGCGCAACGACACCTGCGCCGACTCGCGCTGCGAGCGGATGTAGGACCCGATGTCGTCGACGGCCTGCCCCACAGCCTGGCCGACCTGTTCGACGGCCTTCTCCACCTTCTCGGCGGATTTGTCGGCCTTGGTCATCGGTGTCCACCCCCCGTCCGTGTCTCCGACGGTACCCGCGAGTGCTAGCTCTTGCAAGCAGACTGCTTGCGCAGGTCACGTGGCATGTGTCACCGCTCCGAGGCCGCGGATAGGGTCCGCCGGGTAATGCCGGGACGGCCCGGACAGGACGGGGAGGAACCGTGACCGCACCGCTGCCGGGAACCGGCGAGGAAGAGGTCTTCGCCCCACCCGCCAACCCGCTGGAGCCGCTGCGCGGACAGGCCCGCGCGTTCGGCGCGGTCGCCGTCGGCGGCGCGATCGGCGCGATCGGCCGCTGGGCCGTCGGGCTCGCGATCCCGACGCCGCCCGGCAGCTTCCCCTGGGCGACGTTCGGGATCAACGTCCTCGGCTGCTTCCTGATCGGGGTGGTGGTCGTCGCGGTGACCGAGCTGACCGACCCCCACCCGCTCGCCCGGCCGTTCCTCGCGACCGGCATCCTCGGCGGCTTCACGACGTTCTCGACCTACTCCGTCGACGCCCAGCACCTCGTCGCCGCGCACCGGATCGGCTCCGCCTTCGGCTACCTCGGCCTGACACTCGTCGCCGCGGTGATCGCGGCATGGGCCGGCCTCGAGGTGACCCGGCTGGTGTACCGGCGGCGCATCGCCGCCCGGAGGACGGCGCGGTGAACCCGGGACTCACGGCGCTGCTCGTCGTCGCCGGGGCGGTCGTCGGGGCGCCGGCGCGCTACCTCACAGACCGGCTCGTCCAGTCACGCCACGCCACCGGCTTCCCGTGGGGCACCTTCGCCGTCAACGCCGTCGGCTCCTTCATCCTGGGCCTCACCCTGGGGTCGACGGCGAGTCCCGCGGTGATCGCGCTCGTCGGCACCGGGTTCTGCGGCGCGCTCACCACGTACTCGACGTTCGCCTACGAGACCGTCCAGCTGACCGCGGGCGGCGGGCGGCTGTTCGCCGTCCTCAACGCCGTGGGCTCGGTCCTCGCCGGTCTCGGTGCGGCCGGTCTCGGCCTCGCGCTCGGCTCCCTGACCTGAAGGCTCCGGCGCGAGGCGACCTGCCCTAGCGACTCGCGACCCTCCGGTACCGGGCCGCCGCCAACGGCAGGAAGATCGCGACGATCGCCAGCGACGACAACGCCGCGTACAGCGCCGCGTGCTGCGCGGGCCACGCCGTCGACTCCGCGAACCCGGGCAGCTGGGTCGGGTTGCCGAACAGCTCCCGGCTGGCCCGGGCCACCGCGCTGACCGGGTTCCACTCCCCGACCGGCTGCAGCCACCCCGGGAAGCCCTGGACCGAGACGAACGCACTGGACACGAAGGTCAGCGGGAACAGCCAGATCAGTCCCGCGCTCTGCGCGACCTCGACGTTGCGCGCCATCAGGCCGACGAGCACGCCGATCCACGACATCGCGAACGAGAACAGCAGCAGCAGGCCGTAGCCGGCCAGCGCGTCGAGGAAGCTCCCCCGGATCCGCCAGCCGACGATCAGCCCCGTCAGCGACATGACGACCAGCGTGATCAGCGTGACCCCGAGGTCGGACACCGTTCGCCCGAGCACGACCGCGACCCGCGACATCGGCAGCGACCGGAACCGGTCGATGATGCCCTTGCCCAGGTCGTTGGCCATGCCGATCGTCGTGAAGAAGACGTTGAACGCCACGGTCTGCGCGAAGATCCCCGCGACGAGGAACTCCCGGTACTGCTCGCCGCCGAGACTGCCCGCGAACACGAGCGCGAACAGCACCACGAACATGATCGGCTGCACGGTGAGGCCGATCAGCGCGTCGGGCACGCGCTTCATCCCGACCCAGTTGCGCCAGGTGATGACGGAGCTGTCGCGCACCGCCTGCGTCAGCGCGGTCACGCGCTCGCCCCCTCGTTCTTCTTGTCGCGACGCCGACGCCTGCCCCTCTGCGGCGGCGCCGCCGGCTCCTCCTCGGCGAGATGGCCCGTGAGCTGGAGGAACACGTCGTCCAACGTCGGGCGCTGCAGTCCGACGTCGAGCAGCTCGACGCCCTCGCCGTCGAACCGCCGCAGGGCCTCGACCAGGGCCTTCGTCCCGCCGCTGACCGGCACCGACACCTTGCGGACGTGCTCGTCGACCAGCGGCTCGGCGGTACCGACGTCGGCGAGCACCTGCGCGGCGAACCGCACCTGCTCCGGCCTGCCGACGACGACGTGCAGCCGCTCGCCACCCACCTGCGACTTGAGCTCGTCGGCCGTGCCCGCGGCGATCGCGCGCCCCCGGTCGATGACGACGATCCGGTCGGCCAGCTGGTCGGCCTCCTCGAGATACTGGGTGGTGAGCAGGACCGTCGCCCCGTCCGACACCAGCTCGGAGATCATCGCCCAGGTGTCGAGCCGCCCGCGCGGGTCGAGCCCGGTGGTCGGCTCGTCCAGCACGACGACCTGCGGCGCGCTCACCAGCGCACCCGCGAGGTCGAGCCGGCGACGCATACCGCCCGAGTACGTCTTCGACGGGCGTTCCGCCGCCTCGGTGAGCTTGAACCGGGCCAGCAGCTCCGCCGCCCGCGCCCGTGCCGCGGACCGCGACAGACCGTAGAGCCGGCCGACCAGGTACAGGTTCTCGGCGCCGGTGAGGTTCTCGTCGACCGCCGCGTACTGGCCCGACAGCCCGATCGCGCGCCGCACCTGCTGCGGCTCCTCGACGACGTCGAACCCCGCGACCGTCGCGCGCCCGGCATCGGGCCGCAGCAACGTGGTGAGGATGCGGACCGTGGTGGTCTTCCCCGCGCCGTTGGGCCCGAGCAGACCGAGCACTGTCCCGGTGGGGATCTCCAGGTCCACCCCGTCGAGGGCACGGGTCGCCCCGAAGGCCTTGGTCAGTCCCTCGACCCGCACCGCCGCCACACTCATGCGGCGGAGGGTAGAGGCGAACCCCGACAAAGTCCTCCCATTTGTCCGAGGGTGCCCGGCCGGGCGCCGCGCCCGACCCCCCGACCCGAGCCGGGCCGACCCGGCCCGGCCCGGCCGCAACCCCACGGCTCCCGAACGCCGTCCGCGCGACCCTGAGGTTGCGCCCGGAAGTGAGGCCGCAACCCGAGCGTCCTCTCGAGCCCGCAGGACGACCGTGAGGTTGCGCCCGGACCCGGCGCGCACGTCGACGCTCGGCCGGATCCGGCAGGACGACGGTGGCCTGCGCGCCGTCAGAAGAAGATCAGCTGCGAGACGGCGTAGATGACCAGCCCGGCCAGCGCACCGACGACGGTGCCGTTGATCCGGATGAACTGCAGGTCGCGCCCCACCTGCAGCTCGATCTTGCGTGAGGTCTCCTCGGCGTCCCAGCGGGCGACGGTGTCGGTGATCAACGTCGTGATCTCGCCGCGGTAGTGCCGGACGACGTAGCCCGCGGCGTCGGCGATCCAGCCGTCGATCTTGCCGCGCAGCTCGTCGTCGGACGCGAGCCGGTGGCCGAACCCCTGGATGCCGTCGCGCACCCGGGTGCGCAGCGCGCTGGAGGGGTCGTCGGCGGCGTCGAGGATCATCCGCTTGACCGTGCCCCACGCCTGCCCGATGAACGCCTGCACGTCCGGGTGGTCGACGACCTGCTGCTTGACCTGCTCGGCGCGGGCGATCGTGGCCTCGTCGTTCTGCAGGTCGCCGGCGAACTCGATGAGGAACGTGTCGACGGCCTTGCGCATGGGGTGCTCGGGATCGGTCTTGACCGCCCAGGCGAAGTTCTGCACCTCGGAGAACACCTTGTCGGCCAACATCTCGTCGACGAACCGCGGCGTCCAGCCCGGTGCCCGCTCGTGGACGATGCGCAGCACGGTCGACTGGTTGGCGGTGACCCAGTCGTAGGCACGGTCGCAGACGAGGTCGACGAGACGGTGGTGGGCGCCGTCGGCCAGCACGCCCTCGAGCACCTTGCCCAGCGGCGGCCCGATCGGCTTCTCCAGCAGCTTGCGGACGAGCACCTGCTCGATGACGTCCTGGACGTCCTCGTCGCGCAACACGGTGACGATGCCGCGCGCGGCTGTCGCGAGCTCGGCGGTGAGCCGGTCGGCGTGCTCGCGCTGGGAGATCCACGACGCGACCCGGGAGGCGATGCCGACGCGCTCGAGCTTGTCGCGCACGACGCCCTCGGACAGGAAGTTCTCGCCGACGAAGTCGCCGAGGCTGTTGCCGATCTGGTCCTTCTTGGTCGGGATGATCGCGGTGTGCGGGATCGGCAGCGAGAGCGGCCGCCGGAACAGCGCGGTGACGGCGAACCAGTCGGCGAGCGCGCCGACCATGCCCGCCTCCCCCGCCGAGCGCATGTAGCCCCAGCCGGCACCCACGTGGAGCTCCAGGTAACGCCCGACGAGGAACACGATCGTCGCGCCGACGAGGAAACCCGTGGCGACGAGCTTCATCCGCCGCAGGTCGCGGCGCTTGACCGAGTCGTCGAGGGGCCCGAACGCACCCAGCGGCACGCGGGGGGCCGGCGTCACCGACGTCGCCGTGGCCGCCGGCGGCGCGGGCAGCGCGGGCTGCTCCTGCGAGGTCTGCACGGATCCATAGTGCCCGCCCGGGCCAGGGTGGGGCGGCAGGGTCGCTCAGCGGATGCACGAGGTCGTCCGGGAACGGACGCGGCGACACGATCATGGCTCTGGCCGGGGCCGCCGGTGTTCCGCCGGCCCCGGCCACGTCGAGGTGTGGCCGCGCGGCGGGGGAGAAATGCTCCCCCGGGCGCCACACCGGTGCACCCGGCCGTCCCGGCGCGGTGAGAACCACCGCGGCAGCGGGACGTCGAGCCGGATGCGGCTGCGGTCGACCCGGTCAGGACCGGGACCGCGCCCCCTTTGCGACGGCTGCTGCGGGCCGCTGGGCGCCCGGCTGCTCGTCGCCTCCCGAGGCCCGCCACCGCACCGCGGCGATGACGGCGTCGATCACTGTCGCCGCATCGGGCACCGAGTAGCCGGTGAGCCCGGGCGCGACTCGCCAGTGCACCCATCCGTCGGGCCGCTCGCTCGGCGGCGCGACGACCCCGATGCCGTCGGTGTGCAGGACGACGTCGGCGTGCAGGCTCAGCTCGGGCGGCAGCCCGAAGCCCGCGGTCATCGGGAACCACCAGGTGCCGATCGTGGTCGCCGCCACGGGGACGACGAGCCCGCGGGCGCGCAGCGTGGCGCACACGCGGCGGCCCAGCTCGTCGGGCACCTCGACGACGTCGAGTACCTCACCGGTGCTCAGCAGTACGTCCGAGCCCGTCCCGGGAATCAATGGCCATCCGTGATCCGCGTACTCGCGGGCGGCTGCCCTCAGCTCCGCGCCGTACACGGCGCGATAGCTGTCCCACCGAGACATCGTCCGTCCTCCTGCCTGCTCCCGGAATGGCACCTGCGCGGCACCGTCCTGACATGTCGTGCAACGCAAGGATGCGACATCGGGAACGACCCGAAACCCGGCTCGCGGTGACCGAGCCCACATTCGAGACGAGCGGGTCGACGCCTCCGCGAGCGGCGCCGGCCGACCAGTCGCCGACGGTCGACCGGTTGGGACGGGCGGGTCGGCGGCTACTCCGTTCGGGAGTGACCCGGTCGTCGCTCCGCTCGCCGGTTCGTCGGCCGGACGACGCAACCCCCGCCGGCCCCGGGTCGCGCCCGCGGGCACGGCACCGGCCGGAGACCCCCAGAACGCGGCGATGCCGACGTCCCGAAGGACGCCGGCATCGTGGTGCGATCCCGAGGGATCGGGTGGAGCGAGACGATCAGATGGGGCGGACCGAGTCGGCCTGCGGGCCCTTGGCGCCCTGGCTGGCCTCGAAGTCGACCCGCTGGTTCTCCTCGAGGGTACGGAACCCGTCCGTCTGGATCGCCGAGTAGTGGACGAAGACGTCCGGTCCGTTGTCGTCGGTGGCGATGAAGCCGAAGCCCTTCTCGGCGTTGAACCACTTGACGGTGCCCTGCGGCATGCGTTTCTCCCACACGTGAAGCGAATCCGGACGGCACCGTGCCGGCCGGAGGCTGCGCGGACGTCGCCGACGCGGGAGGGTTGACCCCTCGACCGTCGACCGCGCCCACCGTCACTCTCCACGGACGCTTCACAACGATCGAGGAAAACACGACTGCAACCGGCGAGAACCGTATCACGGGCCGCGTGAGCTGCGACGACGGCTCGACGCGCCGGATCATGGGCGTGTTCGCCGTGGCCAGGGCCGGTCGCGACGGCGCCGGCCCACGGGCGTGATCACCACTCGTGGCCGTCGAGGCCGGATTCGTGACGGTCCGTCACCATGTCCCTCGTTCGTGAGCAATTCGCCGAACTCGTACGCCGTCGAGTGAACTCCACCCGATCCGGTCCGCGACGGACGGCGGGTCGCGCGGCGCGCCCGGGCCCGCACGAGCAGACCCACCCTGTCAGGTGACCGTCGTTCAGGGGTTCAGATCCGTTGGCGTTGCATTCCGTGACGATCAGCAGCGCTGTTTCCCGGGCGCCGGAGATCCGCACCCTGGTCCGCCGTAAAGCGTCGACGCATCATTCCGGACGACTCGTTCCCGCACTTCTCGTCAGGAGGAATCGGTGCGCTCCCGCAGATTGGCAGCCTCGCTCGTCGCCCTCGCGGCCGGCTGCTCGGCCGTGGTGTTGGGCACGGGGGTCGCCTCGGCCGAACCCGAGCAACTGCCCGCCGTCCCCGCCGTCCCCGTCGTCCCCGCCGTACCCGCGACCCCGTTGGGCACCCTGCTCAACGGCGTCCTCGTCACCGTGCAGGGGCTCGTACCCGGCCTGCTGGGCGGGCTCGTCCCGGTCCCGGCCGTGGTGCCGGCGGTGCCGGCGGTCCCGGCGGTGCCGGCGGTCCCCGCGGTGGCCCCGGACGCCGCCGACCAGCTGCCTCCGGTCCCGTCGGTACCCGAGGTGCCTGCGGTTCCGACTCCGCCGCTGCCCACGGACGTCCCGGCGGTGCCGCCGGTCCCCACCGACATCCCGGCCGTCCCGCCGGTCCCGTCGCTGCCGACCGACGTCCCCGCAGTCCCCCCGGTCCCGACCGACGTACCGGCGGTCCCCGCCGTGCCGCCGGTCCCGACCGACCTGCCCGCCGCGCCGCCGCTGCCGACCGACGCCCCCGCCCTGCCGACCGACGCCCCCGCGCTGCCGACGGACGCGCCGGCCGTCCCCGCGGGAACGGCCGGGAGCTGAGCGAATTCCGTCCCGGCCCGAGGAGGCGAAAGGAAAGCGAATTCCACACCGGCGGACGCCGACGAATACCGACGCACCGCCGCACCGAAACATGGGTCGACGGCAATCCGAATGCACTCGGGGTGGCGACGCGCACTGCGTCGCCACCCCGCCTCGTCCCCCCGAGGCGTCACTCCGTGTCGCCGCATCGGCGACGACGGACCACGCAGCGTCACGTCAGGGAGGCAACCTCAGGAGCGCAACCTCAGGAGCCATCCGCCTCGGTCGGCACCAGGCCCGCCTCCAGCGCTCTGAACGCCTCGTCGAGCAGCGACCGCAGGTCGTGGTCCGTGGTCAGCCACGTCTCGTAGGCGGCGAGCGCGGCCCCGAGGCTCGCGTGGCCGACCGTCAACGGCACGAGGTCGTCGGGCGTGGTGCCGAGCCGCGCGGCCACGAAGTCGGCGACGACCTGGCGCCACGCCGCGTACCGCAACGTCGAGTAGGCCTGCAGCGTCGGCGTGCCCAGGATGAGCCGGAGCCGCTGCCGGTGCCAGGGCTGCTCGTCGGGAGCGACGTCGTTGAAGTCGAGGACGACCTCGCGCACCGCCCGCATGACCGGCACGTCCGGCGGCAGCGCGGCGAACGTCGAGCGCATCCTGGTCAGCTGCTCGTCGAACGCGCCCCAGGGCACGTCGTTCTTCGAGGCGTAGTAGCGGAAGAAGGTCCGGCGGCCGATGCCGGCGGCCTGGGCGATGTCGTCGACGGTCGTGGCGTCGAACCCACGCTCGGCGAAGAGGTCGAGCGCGATGTGCTCGATCTCGAATCGCGACGTGACGGGCCGGCGACCCGCGCGGCGGGTTCCCTCCTCGGCGACAGCGGACATCGTCACAGCATGTCACGCACCGCGTGCCGGATCATGAGATCCAGCCGGGGACGACCGGCTCGCCGCCGGGGACGCAGGCGCGCGCACCGCCGGCCCCCGTGACGACGGCGGTGAACCCCGCGTCCGGATCGGCCTCGATCCGGCGCACGAGGCCCGCGGGCAGCACGACCGTGTCGCCCGGCGCCAGCGGGACGTCCTCGCCCTCGTCCACGCCCCCGAGGTGCACCGTCGCCCCGCCTGCGACCGCCCGCCAGATCTGCTCCGCGTCCATGACGTGCACCGGTCCGGACGCGCCGGGCGCCATCTCGACCTGCCACAACGCCTGGGCCGCACCGCCGAGCGTCGGGGAGGCGAAGGTGGTCATGACGGCGTTGGGCGTCTCGGTACGGCGCGCCTCTCCATCCCGTACGACGGCACCGCGGACGGCGGCACTGCGGACCTCGGCACTGCGCGCGACGGACATCGGGACCTCCTATAATCGACAACTACGTTGTCCATACCGTAAACGAGGTTGTCGATGTCGTCCAGTCCGATGCGGCGCGCCCACGTCCCGATGAGCGGCGCCGAGCTCGCACTTCGCCTGCTCGCCGCCTTCCGCGGCCTCGTCGACGACCTGCACGCCGAGCTGGCCGGGCGCGGCCATGCCGAGGCACGCCCGTTGCACGGCTTCGCCCTGCAGGCCGTCGGGCCCACGGGGGCCACGGCCGTCGAGCTCGGCGAGCGGCTCGGCGTCAGCAAGCAGGCGGCCGGAAAGACGATCGACGCGCTGGAGGAGCGCGGCTACGTCCGCCGCGACGCCGACCCGGCCGACGCCCGGCGCAAGATCGTGACGGTGACGCCGCGCGGCCACGAGCTGCTGGCCCTCTCGGCGGAGATCTTCGAGCGGCTCCGTGCCCGGCGCGCCGAGCAGGTCGGCGACGCGATGCCCGCCTTCGAGGCGGCGCTGCGCACGCTCGCCCCGGACGTCGCGATCGGCCTGGACTCCCCCGGCTGGTTCGGCCGCTGAGCGCGGCACACCTGCGGTACCCGTCCCGCCGGTGCGGGACCGCGAACCGCCGGGTCGGCGGTCATCCCCTCGGCGAGGTCGCCGGCCAACACTTCCCGTCGGAGTACAGCGGCCGGGTGTCGACGGGCAACCCCGGCGGCGGGTCGTACTCGATCGTCACCGGGCGCGCCGAGGTCAGCGAGTCCTCGCACGCAGCGACCCGCGAGTCCGTGCCGCCACCGACCCAGAAGGCGACGTGCGCCTTCTTCGACGCACCCCACTCCTGGACGCACGGCGCGCAGTCGTCCTCCATGACGAAGTAGCGCCGCAGGGTGGGCGAGTACACGACGCCGCCGACGGGGATCTCGCGGACGTCGGTGGCCATCGTGATCGGGTCCTCGAAGGTGCCGGAGCCACCCGCCGTGCGGTGCCGGTCCGACGGATGGGCGATGTCGGTGCTGCCCGGCGGGTCGTTGTCGGCGGCCGAGTAGAAGGTGACGGTCGCCTGCACCTGAGCGGCGGCGTAGGCACGGCTGGGGGTCGGGGCGGGAGGCGTCGTCGCCGCCGCCGACCCGCCGTCCTGCCCGCCCGCCGAGCACCCGGCGGCGACCAGCCCGGCGACGACGATCACCGCCGCCCTGCCGAGCCACGACCGCCACCGCGGCCGCGCGCTGTCCTGCGTCGAGCTCATCGCCTACTGCACCGTTCGTCGGGGTCCTCGCAGACCTGCCGGCCGCACCTCTGCCCCACGTACACGGATCGGCCGGACCGACGGTTCACCCTGCGCAGGATGCCATCCCGTCGCCGGTCAGGCCGCCGAAGGCTCCCGTCCGGACCGTTCGCCGACGCACGACGGACAAGCCACTGGCCACTCCCACCGACCGCAACGCGCGCGCACGACCCATTGCTCTGTTCAGGGTAGTCATGATTAGTCGATGACACATCGTAGTAACGTGGTCGCGCTGACGTGCGGCTGCGGCACTCGCCACCGGCCCGCCTGCCCCACGAACCTGAGAACGTTCTCAGTCTTGACGTCGGGCAATGAAGATCGCTTCTAGCTGCTGTAACGCCGACGGCCTCGCCGCCGAACTCGTCGACGGACCCGCAAGAAGCGTGGGTTCAGGGGGAGTCCGTGCGATACGCGTGCCCGGCGCCACGGTCTATCGGGCACTTCCGCCTAATTCGCCCATAAGGGCAGTGCTTACGCTGTTTGGAGGCAGGATGGCGCTACGGCACGTCGCGGGCGCCGCCGCCTCCGCCCCGCAGCCCTCGGGACGTCACCGCCGTCCCGACGGCCTGGAACGAACGGAACGTGACATGAGCGGCGACAGGGAACCCATCCCCGAACCGGGCCGAGCAGAGCACGGCAGCGGCCCGGTTTTCGTCGACGGAACCGGCAGGCGCAGCAAGCGGGTCAAGCGGGTCGCCTACGTGGCCGCGTCGGCGTGTGCCGCATACATGGCCGTGGTCGGCGTCAGTCTCGCCGCCCACCAGGAGACCACCCTGTTCGCGCTGCCGGGGTCCGGTTCGGTCGCGGCGGGTGATCCCGAATCCGCCGGAATCCTCTCCGAGCAGGAGGTCGTCGGACCGGGTGCGGCACGGCCCGCGACCCGGCCACCGGTCCCGCTCGGTGCGGCGCTGGCGCGCGCGATCGCGCCCGTGGCGTCAGCGGGCGCCCTGGCCCCGACCGCGCCGGCGGCGGTGCTCGCACCGCTGATCGCACCGGTCGCACCGGCCGCGCCGGTCGCGGCACCGGCGGTCCCGCCCGTCGCCGCGCCGGTGACGCCCGCACCGCCGGCGCCCCCGCCCGGTACGACGCCGCCGCCCCCGAACACCGAGGGCGGTGCCGACCCGGCGCCCGCCGATCCCGGGACCGGGTCCGGTCACACCGATACACCGCCACCGCCACCACCGCCGCCACCGCCGTCCGATCCGGTCGACCCGCCGCCGGCCACGCAGCCACCTCCACCGCCCGTCACGAGCGATCCGCCCCCGCCCCCGCCGCCCAGTGAGCCGCCGACGACCGAACCGGCACCCACCACGACGGTCGCCGCGGACGGTGCCGTGTGACCCGGTCCGGCAGGCTCCTCGGCCGCGGCCGCGTGCCCCGGCCGAAATGGGTCTTCCTCGTCGTCGCGATGGCGATGGTCGCCTCGGTCCTCGCGCTGAACGGCCTGGTCAACCCGAAGGTCGGCACCGACGCCGAGCGGCAGGCCCCGCACGGCCCCGAGGAACGCGTGCCGCTCTCGGTCGTGCAGGGCGGCTCGGTCGTCGACGCCACCGCCGGCAGGCTGCGCAGCCTCGGCTACCCGTCGAAGACCGTCGCCCTCACCTTCGACGACGGCCCCGACCCGCAGTGGACCCCGCAGATCCTCGACGTCCTGCGCCGGTACGACGTGCCGGGCACGTTCTTCGTGCTCGGCTCGCTCGGCGCGCAGCACCCCGACCTGCTGCGCGAGATCGTCGACTCCGGCTCCGAGATCGGCATCCACACCTTCACCCACCCCGACCTGACGACCGTCTCGACGGACCGCCTCGGCCGGGAGCTGAGCCAGACCCAGCTCGTCATCGCGGGCGCCACGAACCGGGTGAGCTACCTCGTGCGGCCGCCGTACTCGTCCGAGGTCACCGCCTTGGACAACAGCCAGTTCGACGTCGTCCGGGAGCTCGGCGACCGCGGCTTCGTGACGGCGTTCACCGACATCGACAGCCGCGACTGGGAACGCAAGGGCGTCGACCCGATCGTCGCCGCGGCGACGCCGGCGAACGGCGCGGGCGGCGCCATCCTGATGCACGACGCCGGCGGCGACCGCTCCGAGACCGTCGCCGCTCTCGATCGCCTCATCCCGGACCTCAAGGCCCAGGGCTACACCTTCACCACCGTCAGCAAGGGCGTCGGCCTCCCGCCTGCCGACCAGGTCGCCTCGACGAGCGACCGCAACCTCGGGCTCGGCCTCGTCACCGGGGTCACCGTCGCGACGTGGATCGTCCGGGCGATGGAACTGGCCCTGCTCGTGCTGGGGCTGCTCGTCATCGTCCGGCTCGTCCTGGTCCTCGCGGTCGCCGTCGTGCACGCCCGTCGTTCGCGGCGGGCGCGCCGCGCCGCGTCCCGGACCGAGCCGGTCTCCGAGCCGGTGTCGGTGATCATCCCGGCCTACAACGAGAAGGAGTGCATCGCCGCGACCGTCCGCGCCGTCGCGGCCAGCGACCACCCCGTGGAGATCATCGTCGTCGACGACGGCTCCACCGACGGCACCGCCGACATCGTCGACGCCCTCGACATCCCCGGCGTCCGGCTCATCCGGCAGGTCAACGCCGGGAAGCCGGCGGCGTTGAACGCCGGCATCCGCGCCGCGTCGCACGAGATCGTCGTGATGCTCGACGGCGACACGATCTTCGAACGCGACACCGTCCGGCTGCTGGCCCAGCCCTTCGCCGACCCGACCGTCGGCGCGGTCGCGGGCAACGCCAAGGTCGCCAACCGGACCAGCCTCGTCACCCGCTGGCAGCACATCGAGTACGTGATCGGGTTCAACCTCGACCGCCGCATGCAGGACGTCTTCGGCTGCATCACCACCGTGCCCGGCGCCGTCGGCGCGTTCCGCCGCACCGCCCTGCTCGACGTGGGCGGCGTCAGCGACGACACGCTCGCCGAGGACACCGACCTCACAGTGGCCATGGGCATCGGGGGCTGGCGGATCGTCTTCGAGGAGC